>NZ_LN831051.1:1809401-2110968 GCF_001457635.1 Streptococcus pneumoniae | reverse complement strand
TGTGAATGTCTTGACCAAAATGGGATTTGAAGTAGAAGCGAGTCACCACGAGGTTGCGGTTGGACAGCATGAGATTGACTTTAAGTACGATGAAGTTCTCCGTGCTTGTGATAAGATTCAAATCTTTAAACTTGTTGTTAAAACCATTGCTCGCAAACACGGACTTTACGCAACATTTATGCGAAGCCAAAATTTGGTATTGCTGGCTCAGGTATGCACTGTAATATGTCCTTGTTTGATGCAGAAGGAAATAACGCCTTCTTTGATCCAAATGATCCAAAAGGAATGCAGTTGTCAGAAACAGCTTACCATTTCCTAGGCGGTTTGATCAAGCATGCTTACAACTATACTGCCATCATGAACCAACAGTTAACTCATACAAACGTTTGGTTCCAGGTTATGAAGCGCCTGTTTACATTGCTTGGGCTGGTCGTAACCGTTCGCCACTTGTGCGCGTACCTGCTTCACGTGGTATGGGAACTCGTCTTGAGTTGCGTTCAGTGGATCCAATGGCGAACCCTTACATTGCTATGGCTGTTCTTTTGGAAGTTTTTGTATGGTATTGAAAATAAAATCGAAGCACCAGCTCCTATCGAAGAAAATATCTACATCATGACAGCAGAAGAGCGCAAGGAAGCTGGTATTACAGACCTTCCATCAACTCTTCATAATGCTTTGAAAGCTTTGACAGAAGATGAAGTGGTTAAAGCTGCTCTCGGAGATCACATCTACACTAGCTTCCTTGAAGCCAAACGAATCGAATGGGCAAGTTATGCAACCTTCGTTTCACAATGGGAAATTGATAATTATTTAGACCTTTACTA
This sequence comes from Streptococcus pneumoniae, assembly GCF_001457635.1. Classification (NCBI taxonomy): domain Bacteria; kingdom Bacillati; phylum Bacillota; class Bacilli; order Lactobacillales; family Streptococcaceae; genus Streptococcus; species Streptococcus pneumoniae. Next base: position 2,110,144 of record NZ_LN831051.1, on the reverse strand, counting down.
ATATAGAAGAAAGATTGCCTGTGGGTAAACAGTCACACAGCAGTCTAAGCCATCAAATACCTATAACCCTTAAAATAGCGATTTCGGTCGCTATTTATTTTTCGAAAAATCCTCTTGACTCTTTTGCGAATTAGATTTATCATCAGACGTGTAGAAGAAAATCAAGGAGTCACTATGGAAAAATTCAATTTCAAAAACAAATCGGGCAAGAAAACAAGTTACTTCAAATCGAAATCTACAAGTTTACTAACCCCAAATCATTCATACCTCTCTCAACTAGATGTAACTTACAAAACCCCTGACCTCATGAGCCACTTTCTTCCTCCTCATGAGGTCAGTTTTACTTTCTGCTGTTCCAGTATCGTTTTTCCTCGCTAGATTTCCTCAAAAGGGCAGACTCCTCCCTTGGTGCGTCACACCGATTTTTTCATCTCGACTGTTCTTTAATGCATCATTAACGACGCTTTTTCTTCTAGGTGGTTCATAAGGAACAGGAAGATTCAGGTTGACTTTTCTAATCCTAGGATAAAGTGCTGAAAACAATTCGGAATAGGCATAGAGACTAGACAATTTGAGGAGCTGCTTGCGTCCTGTTCGAACACATTTTCCCACCACGTGAAGAAAAAGATGGCGGAAGCGTTTGATTGTTAAAGTTTGGAAGTCACCTCCAGCTAGATGTTTGAGAAAAAGATAGAGATTGTAGGCGATACAGCTCATCATCATACGAACTTCGTTTTTGATTAAGCTTGAACTATCCGTTTTATCGCCAAAAAATCCCTCCTTCATCTCCTTGATGAAATTCTCGGCTTGACCACGTCCACGATAAAGCTGAAACTGGTCTTGGCTTGTTCCACTCGTCATATTTGTAACGAGAGAAATAACATCGTAGAACAAGTTTCCTTCTTTTCGTTCAGAGAACTGGCAGACACGACGCTTGTGCGACCAAGATCCTGCTTGATAGAGAGTTTCTGAGTAGGCGGAGTGGGGCAAGATGGTTAAGTCCTCATCCTGTGGGCAAGGGAGGGAAAGGTCTCCAAGACGGCTCAGAACAGTATTTTTCTTGAGTTTTATGAGGTAGTATTGCCCTGTTTTTTCAATTAAATCGTATAATTTTGGGGTCGCAAAGCCACTATCCATTCGAAAGAGAAGTTGATTAAACCGTTCTAAAACAGGTGTGATAAAGCTGTCTGCCTCTTCAGAACAATAACGATTACCAGGACGAAGCTGGGCATTGAAACAATAACCTGTCTTCCCCTCGAAAGCATAAAGAGGATGATAGCCATGAGCACGATAGTGGGCGTTATAAGCAACACCTTCTTGCTTGCCATAAGTTGTGAAATGGGTAGAATCGATATCTACAATGAGTTGGTTTAGCTGGTGAAACTGTAAAAAGAATTCGACCAATTCAAGGTTGAGGCATCGCAAACTACGGACTGTTTCCTCGTCAGTTCTGGAAAGAAAACGGGATAAGGTTGGCTGTGAAGCAAGCTGCCCTCCTTCCAACAATTTTGGAAAGTAGGCATCAGCTGACAATTCTTTACAAGCATAGTCCGTTCCATAGCCTGTTAACAGTTGAAAGAGGAACTGAACAAGGATATCTGAATCCGAATAACGACAGTAGCGGCGTTGGTCATTCGTTACTAAATACTTAGAAATCCGCTCTTTTAGTTTCAACTGGGAAAAAAGTTCCTGAAAAAAGATAAGACCACCATACTGGGTTAAATGACCTCCATCGAAAGATAGTTGGTAAAAAGACTTGTTTTGGAAGTGATGATTTGGTAAACTGTTCATGTGAGTTTCCTTTCTTTTTGTGTTTTTTTCTACACTTATACCATAAAGGGGAAACTCTTTTTTGTCTAGTAAAAAACACCCATTGGGTGAAAAAAGAAACCATCCAGGATCTAAGCTAAGGCAAGGATTCTGGATGATTTTTAGATTAGGGGTGAATAATTGGGGCTAACTTTTGCAAGCTTCAAAATTACACATCTGTAAATATTTTTTCGAAAGATATATTTGAAGCCATAGTAAATTGAGACTAGAATAGTACACTACATCTGCTAAAAATTTCTAGAAATTAATTTAACTTTCCTAATCGATTTGTTTACATCTTATTTCAATCTACTATATTATCTCAATAAATGATGATGGCGACTGTTTTGTTTGTGCTTGTCGATTTTTGAATCCTGATCGAGCGGAAGAATATTTCTGCCGAGGTTGTCAAGGGGAAAATCCTGAAGATATTGAATTTTATGATGAACAATTACAGGCAGAAAAGGTGGAGGCTTTGAATATTCGATTGGAAGTAAAAAATTGAATTATCTACAATCTCATCAACAATAAACCTATTTCAACCCCATTATCTATAGGCGTATTTTTACGCCTTTTTATATACTTGAAGCACATAAGAAACATTATGGGAAGTTTGCTGATGGAAGTACTCAAGAAATTGATGTTCCTTATGATATTCCTGATACTTGGGAGTGGGTGAGGTTTTCTACATTGGTTGAAATTGTCAGAGGTGGCTCTCCACGACCAATCAAAGATTATCTTACTTCTGAAGTAGATGGAATAAATTGGATAAAAATAGGTGATACTGAAAAGGGTGAAAAGTATATAAATAATGTTAAAGAAAAAATCAAAAAATCAGGGCTTAACAAAACTAGATTTGTAAAAAAAGGTACATTTTTGTTAACTAATTCTATGAGTTTTGGTAGACCTTATATTTTGAATGTTGATGGTGCAATACACGATGGATGGTTGGCTATTTCGAACTATGAAAACTCATTAAATAAAGATTACCTATTCTATATTCTTTCATCAAATGTAGTTTATTCTCAATTTCTATCTCTAATTAGTGGAGCTGTTGTGAAAAACTTGAATAGTGATAAAGTTGCTTCTATTCTTATCCCTCTCCCCCCACTATCCGAACAACAACGCATAATAGAAGCAATCGAATCAGCTTTAGAAAAAGTAGATGAATATGCTGAAAGTTATAATAGACTAGAACAGCTAGATAAAGAATTTCCAGATAAACTAAAAAAATCTATTCTTCAATATGCTATGCAAGGAAAATTAGTTGAACAAGACCCAAATGATGAATCAGTCGAAGTTTTACTTGAAAAAATACGAGCAGAAAAACAAAAACTCTTTGAAGAAGGCAAGATTAAAAAGAAAGATTTGGACATTTCTATTGTTTCCCAAGGAGATGATAACTCTTATTATGGGAATATACCTATGAATTGGGTTGTTATAAAAATAAAAGATATTTTTTCAATGAATACAGGTCTTTCTTACAAGAAGGGCGATTTAAGCATTAATAATAAAGGTGTTAGAATTATACGTGGTGGTAATATTAAGCCTTTAGAATTTTCTCTGTTGGATAATGATTACTACATTGATACACAATTCATCTCCTCTGAACAAGTTTATTTAAAACATAATCAGCTAATAACACCTGTATCAACCTCTTTAGAACATATTGGAAAGTTTGCAAGAATCGATAAAGACTATGATGGTGTTGTGGCTGGTGGATTTATTTTCCAATTAACACCATTCGAAAGTTCAGAGATTATTTCAAAATTTCTATTATTTAACTTGTCTTCTCCGTTATTTTATAAACAATTGAAAGCAATAACTAAACTATCAGGTCAAGCTTTATATAATATTCCTAAAACTACACTGAGCGAGCTATTAATTCCGTTAGCTCCTTTTGAGGAACAGGAACTTATTACTCAAAAAGTTGAGAAACTTTTTGAAAAAGTAAATCAACTTTGGAAATGATTCTTTTCATCTCTTCATGATTAGAAATAGGGATTAATAATTCGGAGATACTGGTACTATTTAATGTTTTCCCTTTGATAGCATCTTTTGAATCACCTAAAGTAGAGATAAGTGGCAAAAATATCATTAAGTAATCTCTGATAATATTTTCTTTATTAGCATAGGGGAATATCGATATAATGGCTTCATTATGAGTGGCAGGAATATCCAATATGGCAACTTTTCCAATAGATAATTTAAAACTCATTAATAAAGTTCCTTTAGGTGAAATGTCTATTTTCTTTGATTTTAATGCTAATTTAGAAATAGATTCTCTCGTATTAGTTACATAACCAGATATAGGCATATCTGATATAGATACCCAAGGTATTTCAGTTCCCCAAAAAGTAGCTTCACTGCGTGGAGGAGTTTTTCCTATTCTGAAGTTAACTAGGCTAGCAAATTTAATATATCTCCATGCTTCTGGGATTTCATATATAGGATAAGAGGTTGTTTCGTCTTTGTTCCCATAATAAGAGCCATAATCACAAAAATAGCAGGTAGTCAGTTTGACCACCTGTTATTTTTTACCAATTAACAATTTTATCTACAATATTTTGTTGTTCAGTAGCTGTTTTCCTTAGATAAATTCGAGTAGTTTCTATACTTTCGTGTCCCATCAAATCTGCAAGCAAGGCAATATCATTATACTTCGCTAAAAAATTCTTAGCAAATAAATGCCTAAAAGAATGAGGGTAAATTACTTTAGGATTCATTTTGTATTTATCAGCATAATTTTTTAACTGTTGAGCAACTCCTCTTGCTGTAATTGGTTCGTTAAATTTATTCAAAAATAAATAACCACTTCGACGATTTTCTGATTCTAACCAACTAAGACAACTATTTCTTAATTTTTTAGGAATGTACAGTCTACGAATTTTACCACCTTTTGAGTAAATGTCAAAATAACCGATTTCTACATGCTCTACTTTTAGTTTAATAAGTTCACTTACACGAGCCCCAGTTGCACCTAAAAACCAAACGACAAAATGCCATTTTAAAATACCATCTTTTTTCAAACTACGTTTAAGAAAAAGGTAATCAGCATGGCTAATGACATCTTCTAAAAACGGTTTTTGCTGTACTTTGACAAATTTTAATTTCAAATCATCATGACCAATAAAAGCCAGATATTTATTTACTCCTTGTAGTCGCAAATTGACAGTTTTAGGTTTAAAATTGTCTAATAAATATCCTTTGTATTCAAATAAATCTTCCATTTTGAGTTCGTAATTCTCCAAGAAAAATCGAACACCATAAAGGTACGAACGCACAGTATTTTCAGCTAAACCAGCTTTCTTCAAATGTAATTCAAAATCTTTCAACGTAAAACTCCTATCTTATGTTTGATAGAAATTCCACCGCACGTAAAACTATTATACTAAATTAGTGCGTCAATATGGGCGAAAAATTGTTCGATTTTATCAACGATTCTGGATTGTTCAGGAAGGGGTGGGAGGGGGATTAAATATTCTTTTATAGTTTTCGTTAATAATTCTTTTTGTTTTGTACTACCCGACGCTTTTTCTTCAATAACTGACTGAACAATAGGAGAGGAAAGAAAATTATAGATGAAATGGCAATTAATAACCCCCGATAAGACTCTTATAACTGTAACATGGCTATCTGCAACAGCCCAGGCATAAGGATTTTTATTTTCATGGTAAATAGCTAATCGTCCTAACGTACCTAGACCTGTTGAATTCCACATTAAATCACCATCCCTTAGTAATCTTTCTTTCTGGTAACTATGAACTGTTTCGGGATCAATAAATCTTGCTAAGTCAATAGAAAAGCCAGACCATTGATTACATTTCTGAGCAATCACAGGGTATATAGGAATATTTGAATATTTTGGAGACTTCCCTCTTTGAATGTAGGAGGTTATATCGTTTAACCTCACCCATTCCCAACTTTCTGGTATTTCACAAGGTACTTCCTCATAATAAGAGTTATCATCTCCTTGGGAAACAATAGAAATGTCCAAATCTTTCTTTTTAATCTTGCCTTCTTCAAAGAGTTTTTGTTTTTCTGCTCGTATTTTTTCAAGTAAAACTTCGACTGATTCATCATTTGGGTCTTGTTCAACTAATTTTCCTTGCATAGCATATTGAAGAATAGATTTTTTTAGTTTATCTGGAAATTCTTTATCTAGCTGTTCTAGTCTATTATAACTTTCAGCATATTCATCTACTTTTTCTAAAGCTGATTCGATTGCTTCTATTATTGCGTTGTTGTTCGGATAGTGGGGGGAGAGGGATAAGAATAGAAGCAACTTTATCACTATTCAAGTTTGTTCACAACAGCTCCACTAATTAGAGATAGAAATTGAGAATAAACTACATTTGATGAAAGAATATAGAATAGTAATCTTTATTTAATGAGTTTTCATAGTTCGAAATAGCCAACCATCCATCGTGTATTGCACCATCAACATTCAAATATAAGGTCTCTACTACAGCAATATTTTTAGATATGTTAACTGTTGAACAATAATGTACACTTTTTTGCAAATCTAGTTTTGTTAAGCACTGGATGTTTGATTTTTCAGTTAAAGATTATTGTATACTTTTCACCTTTTCAGTATCACCTATTTTTATCCAATTTATTCCATCTACTTCAGAAGTAAGATAATCTTTGATTGGTCGTGGAGAGCCACCTCTGACAATTTCAACCAATGTAGAATATATCCTCACCCACTCCCAAGTATCAGGAATATCATAAGGAACATCAATTTCTTGAGTACTTCCATCAGCAAACTTCCCATAATGTTTCCCATCATCACCACGAAATATCTCAGTTTCCTTTTTATCTCGTTTGATTTTTCCTTCACTGATAAGTTTTTCTTTTTCAGCTTTAATTCTCTTTAATAATTCACTTGCAGGTTCGTCATTGGGATTTTGCGGCACTAATTTCCCTTCCATCGCTCTTTGGAGAATACTTGCTTTAAGTTGTTCTGGTGTCATTATTTGTCCTCCAACAACTGCAAAATATCAGCTAATACATTATCAATCTTATGATTTAAAGTTGCTCTTTCCGCTTGATAATTCTGAATCAACTCAAAGGGATTTAAGATTTCCTCTTCCTCTTTTGGAAAACCACACTGGTCTAAATTATAATTCAACTCAGCCAATTCACTAGGTGTAAATGATTTAGATTTGTAGAACTTACCTTCCAGAATCTCTTCACGATTTTCCCACCAGTCACGAACAGGATTGAAGTGTTCTGACTTCATCGGCTTAGTTTTCGAGAAATTTTTATAACCATCTGGCATATCTAAACGATAAAACCAAGTTTCTTCTGTTTTCTTTGTTTTATCAAAGAAAAGAATGTTCGTATGGATTCCTGTATACGGTGCAAAGACACTATGAGGCAACCTAATAATCGTATGCAAGTTGAACTCATCTACCAGTTTTTGTTTCAAGCGAGTTTTTACACCTTCACCAAATAGAAAACCATCAGGTAAAATAACTCCAACACGACCATTTTCTTTCAAACGATACATAATGACAGCCATAAATAAATCAGCTGTTTCAGAACTCCGTAATTCTGCTGGAAAGTTATTTTTTATTGTTTCTAATTCTGACCCTCCAAAAGGTGGATTCATCATAATAATGTCAAATTTTTCATCATCCGTATATTCACGAACATTTTTCTCCAAAGTATTTCCATGAACAATTTTAGGGTCATCAATTTCGTGAAGAAACAGATTTGTAACTGCTAAAAGATGAGGAAATGCTTTCTTTTCAATACCAAAAACAGCTGTATTATATTTTTTGGTATCTTCACTAGTTTTACGTTGACTACTTAAACGGTTCAGAGTCGAAGTCAAGAAGCCTCCTGTTCCGCAAGCAAGGTCTGCCATTGATTCTCCAAGTTTTGGGTCAAGAACTTCGGCAATAAAATCAGTCGCTGCACGTGGCGTATAAAATTCTCCTGAGTTCCCAGCATTTTGAATATCTTTAAGAATTTTTTCGTAAATATCATTAAACGAATGACGATCTTCAGGGCTATTGAAATCAACTTCATCAATAACATTGATGACTTGGCGTAACAAGACGCCATTTTTCATATAGTTGTTCGCATCTTCAAAAGCTGATTTAACAATCGTTTTTCGAATAGGCATATTTGAAGTTATTTCAAGCTCTTTCAACTCTTTGAATAACTTGTTATTGACAAAATCAAGTAATTCATCGCCTGTCAATACCCGTTCCCCATTTTGAGCATGAGCCCAATTTCGCCATTTTAATTCCTCTGGGATAATTGACTCATACTCGTCTTCTTCTAATTCCCAAACCATTTCACGGCTATCATAAATTTTTAAGAATAATAACCAAGACATTTGCTCAATACGTTGAGCATCACCATTAACACCAGCATCGTTTCGAGTGATATCTTGAATTCTTTTTACAAATGATGTAATTGACATACTTTCCTTTCATTAAGCTACTGTAAATAGCTCTTGCTCCAATTCTTTAATTGCTTGTAAATATCGTTTTTTATCTCCAAAATAAGTATTGATGATTTTGAAGGTTCCACCATATATCTGAAATTCTGGAAGTTTTAATGTTTCAATGCTTTCGAGTTCTCCAATACCTTTATCCATGTATTTGTTCAGTAAAATTTCCAAAACAGCACGCGCTTCCTCACTATATTTATATAAATATCCGCTTTGTTTGAGTTTATTGATACGTTCCGTTTTGGTTAATTCTTTTTGACCATAGGCAAGTTTTAGGAGTAAATCAAAATCATCGATTTCTTGTTCTGATATTCCCTCCGACTCTCGAATAGCATCTAGATAAACTCCTTTTTTATAAAGTTCGTCTAAGATAAGCTTCTTTTTATACGCCGTATGCCAAACTGTGATAAAATCGTTCAAAGTGGCGTAGCTACCTAAGATATTCTTCCGAGTGTAGTCGGTCAGGCTTTCGGTAATCAGTTTCCCGTTTTCATCCAATACTTGAACAGTAGAATTAAGAATGGTAACCTGCTTGTCTGTAACGATATATTTTTCTACTGGGTCACCTTCCTCATCTACGAAACCGGGCGTGGAACCACTGACTGTTTTCGCACCTGTTTCCAGCACCTTCACTGGCTCACCATCAAAATCAGGGTCAGCAAACAAATTGGTAACATTTCGAAAATCAATAATCGTAAAAAATTCTTTCCCCTTTTGAGGATAAAGACGTGTGCCACGACCAATAATTTGTTTAAATTCAGTCATGGATTGGATATTAGAGTCTAAAACAATCAAACGACATGTTTTAGCATTAACTCCTGTCGTTAATAATTTAGACGTTGTTACAATAGCGGGAAAATTAGAATTGACATCCATAAAGTTATCCAGTTGAGCTTTTCCTTCAGCGTTGTCACCAGTTACTTGCATGACATAACGATAGTCTTCTTGGACTAAGTCTAGATTCTCTTTTACAAGTGCAGCACGCATTCGCTCGGCATGGTCAATATCAACACAAAAAACAATTGTTTTATCAAATCGTGCATTGCTTTGCTTCATATAATCAGAAACAAACTTGGCAACTCTTTGCGTTCTATCATCAATGACAATGGTTTTATCAAAATCTTTCCTGCCGTAGTACCTATCTTCTATTAATTGTCCGTTAGTATCAACTTTTCCAGTTTCTGGACGATAACCATCCACATCCACATCTAAATTAACCCTCATAACACGATATGGAGCCAAAAAACCATCCTCGATTCCCTGTTTTAAACTATAAGTATAGATTGGCTCACCAAAGTATTCCGTATTGGAAGCATTCTTGGTTTCTTTAGGAGTAGCGGTCATCCCAATCTGTGTCGCAGAACTGAAATAATCAATTATCTTACGCCAGTTACTGTTTTCCTTAGCTGAACCACGGTGCGCTTCATCAATTACGATTAAATCAAAGAAGTCTTTGTCAAATTTTTGATAATGTGTTTCAGTTCCATCTTCACCAGTTAGTTGCTGATAAAGCCCTAGATAAATTTCAAAAGAATTTAATTTTTCAGGAGCAGTCAAAAGTTTTGGTGTAATTTTCGTCATTACCTTTTCGAATGGCTTAAAGTCTTCAGCCATCGTTTGGTCTACTAAGATGTTTCTATCCGCTAAGAATAAAACTCGTTTAGCCAAACCAGCTTTTCGAAGGCGATGAATAATTTGAAAAGCCATGAACGTTTTCCCCGTTCCTGTTGCCATCACAAACATTACTCGTTTTTGTCCTCTGGCAACTGTTTCAATAGTACGGTTGATAGCTATTTGCTGATAATAGCGTGGCGTTTTCATTGAGAAGGCGTCTGTATAGTATGGAGTTGAGATAGCTTCTGTAATTTCGTACGTCAATCCTTTTTCCTTCGTCATACGAGAAAATAATTCTTCACGAGTAGGGAATTCGTCTAACTCCAGCTCACGTTCTTCTCTCGTGATACGGTCGTGTTCAATAAAGCCATCACCATTTGAAGAATAAACAAATGGAACATCTAAAATCTCTCCATATTCAATAGCTTGTTGTAATCCTGCTCGAACGCTGTGTTTATTATCCTTTGCCTCAACAATTGCAATTCGAGTTCCAAATTGGTAATACAGTGAATAGTCTGATTTTTTTCCTTCTTTACGACGAGCCTTATCTCCTCTAACCTCAATTCGACCATCAGTGAAGTATTCTTCGTAAGCGATATGCTCACCATTTTTCCATCCTTTGGATACAATAGCAGGAGTGATGAAATTTGCTTTAATATCCTCCTCACTCATTTCTTTCTTAGACTTTATAAACTCAACCATATTGAACCCTCCGCATTCTAAAAATCTACTTCTCCATAAAATAAACTATCAGAACAAATTATACTTCTATTATATCACACTTATAAAAATACTCTGCTAAATTGTTGAAAATAAGTATGCAATATACTTTCGCATCGCGTCAGATTATCTCCGCATAACACCGCTATTTTCCGCTGTTTTCGGCAGGCGACTTATTATCATTCTATAAGCACTTTCAGTCGGGCTGGTGAGCTATTTTTCAAAAATAAATAATCACATTTAAACATTTTGAAAGTATAAAATATCTACATCAGCCGTTCAAAAACTGGCGTAAATTTTGCCATAATATTTTCGTTTAAATAAAGATTTTTTTATGCCAAACGGATTTTAACAATGCGGATGCTTCCTATTTTGCTTCTCTTTTTAGCTCTACTACCGTTTTTCTCAAAGTTTGTCACTGGAGGTAGTTCTTTCAGTTGGGAAGTGTTTTTGATTTTCATAATAGATTGGGTTTTATTGATAGTTTTTGCGATTCAGATTTCTTATATTTTTTGGAGATTGAGTCAAAAGTGGAAAGAATTATCTAATAAATAACGCTAGGCATGTTTTCTAATTTTGGGGTAAGACAATGAATAGCAGAGTAGAATTTCGGATTTTCACCATTGTTGATTTGGACAAGAAAGAAGAATATTTACATGAGATGCATTTGAAAGGTTGGAGGTATAGAACGAGTCGTTTTGGTTTGTTCTATTTTGACCAATGTCAACCAGACGATGTCATCTACCGTATCTATGATTCTAGATTTCTTAAAAAATATAAGCATGAACTGCAAGATTTTAGAGATAGAGGTTGGGAATTGATAGGAGCAGGTTCTTGTTCGATTCTTCGTAAATCGTCTTCTGATTTACTTCCAGAGGATCAAGTCTATATGAGTAAGGGGCTCAAATGGGAAGTTATGCGATCTAGACTTCGTTCCTGTACAGCTACTTTCTTAGGTGGTCTTGTTGTTTGTACGAGTTTGTTTAGAGAGGATCTTTCTATGTCTTTCTTTCTTATTTTTGTTTTATATGCTTTTCTGATTTCTTATCTAATTCATGGTTATTTCAGACTAAAAAGGAAATACCGAGTAGATGAATAGCAAGGTTCTAGGTCTTCAGATTGATTTTTAGCACTCTTGATAAAAGAGTGCTAATTTTTTGAGTTTTTGTCTTGACATTCTCTTCTAAGGGTGTATAATAGAATCATAAGTTAGCACTTGGATGCATTGAGTGCTAATTGATCAGACAGAGAGGAGTGATGAGATGGTTACAGAGCGTCAGCAGGATATTTTAAATCTGATTATTGACATCTTTACCAAAACGCACGAACCTGTCGGATCAAAAGCCTTGCAAGAGTCTATTAACTCTAGCAGTGCAACCATTCGTAATGACATGGCGGAACTAGAAAAACAAGGGTTGCTTGAGAAGGCTCATACTTCAAGCGGTCGGATGCCAAGTGTTGCTGGTTTTCAGTACTATGTGAAACACTCACTGGATTTTCACCGGCTGGCTGAAAATGAGGTATATGAGATTGTCAAAGCCTTTGATCAGGAATTCTTCAAATTGGAGGATATTCTGCAAGAGGCTGCTAACTTGCTAACAGACCTGAGTGGCTGTACGGTAGTGGCACTGGATGTTGAGCCGAGCAGGCAACGTTTGACAGCCTTTGATATCGTTGTTTTGGGGCAACATACAGCCTTGGCGGTATTTACCCTAGACGAGTCGCGAACGGTTACTAGTCAGTTTCTGATTCCAAGGAACTTCTTGCAGGAGGATTTGCTGAAACTGAAGAGCATCATTCAGGAACGTTTCCTCGGTCACACCGTTTTAGATATTCACTACAAGATTCGGACGGAGATTCCGCAGATTATCCAGCGTTACTTTACAACAACGGATAATGTCATCGATTTCTTTGAACACATCTTTAAGGAAATGTTCAACGAAAACATTGTGATGGCGGGCAAGGTCAATCTCTTGAATTTTGCCAATCTAGCAGCCTATCAGTTCTTTGACCAACCGCAAAAGGTGGCCTTGGAGATTCGTGAGGGGTTGCGTGAGGATCAGATGCAAAATGTTCGTATTGCAGACGGTCAAGAGTCCTGTTTAGCTGACCTAGCGGTGATTAGTAGTAAGTTCCTCATTCCTTATCGGGGAGTTGGAATTCTAGCCATTATCGGTCCAGTTAATCTGGATTACCAACAGCTAATCAATCAAATCAATGTGGTCAACCGTGTTTTGACCATGAAGTTGACAGATTTTTACCGCTACCTCAGCAGTAATCATTACGAAGTACATTAAGATTGAAATCATTAAAGGAGGCGAACATGGCCCAAGATATAAAAAATGAAGAAGTAGAAGAAGTTCAAGAAGAGGAAGTTGTGGAAACAGCTGAAGAAACAACTCCTGAAAAGTCTGAGTTGGACTTGGCAAATGAACGTGCAGATGAGTTCGAAAACAAATATCTTCGCGCTCATGCAGAAATGCAAAATATCCAACGCCGTGCCAATGAAGAACGTCAAAACTTGCAACGTTATCGTAGCCAGGACTTGGCAAAAGCAATCTTACCATCTCTTGACAACCTTGAGCGTGCACTTGCAGTTGAAGGTTTGACAGATGATGTGAAGAAGGGCTTGGGGATGGTGCAAGAAAGCTTGATTCACGCTTTGAAAGAAGAAGGAATTGAAGAAATCGCAGCAGATGGCGAATTTGACCATAACTACCATATGGCCATCCAAACTCTCCCAGCAGACGATGAACACCCAGTAGATACCATCGCTCAAGTCTTTCAAAAAGGCTACAAACTCCATGACCGCATCCTACGCCCAGCAATGGTAGTGGTGTATAACTAAGATACAAAGCCCGTAAAAAGCTCGCAGTAAAAATAGGAGATTAACGAAGTGTTCGATGAACACAAGAAAATCTATCTTTTTTACTCAGAGCTTAGGGCGTGTTCGATTCGGCAATTCTGACGGTAGCTAAAGCAACTCGTCAGAAAACGGCAATCGCTATGGCGTTTGCCTAGCTTCCTTACTAACTCGTCGTCGAAATAAAATCGATTTCGACTCTTCGTGTCGCAATTTACATAATAGAAAACTTGTCCGAAACGACAATAAACTATGAAGAAAGATAAAATATGTTTGGCTTTGTAATAGTGAGCGAAGCGAACCAAACACGATACTCTTCGCCGTGGCGCTATTTGCGCAAATTTTGAGACCTTAGGCTCAAAGTTTAGTCAAAGAGATTGACGAAGTCAAGCTCTGACGGCGTCGCCACTTAAGAAGAGTATCAAAAAGAAAAATAGAAAATTAACTAACAAGGAGAAAAACACATGTCTAAAATTATCGGTATTGACTTAGGTACAACAAACTCAGCAGTTGCAGTTCTTGAAGGAACTGAAAGCAAAATCATCGCAAACCCAGAAGGAAACCGCACAACTCCATCTGTAGTCTCATTCAAAAACGGAGAAATCATCGTTGGTGATGCTGCAAAACGTCAAGCAGTCACAAACCCAGATACAGTTATCTCTATCAAATCTAAGATGGGAACTTCTGAAAAAGTTTCTGCAAATGGAAAAGAATACACTCCACAAGAAATCTCAGCTATGATCCTTCAATACTTGAAAGGCTACGCTGAAGACTACCTTGGTGAGAAAGTAACCAAAGCTGTTATCACAGTTCCGGCTTACTTCAACGACGCTCAACGTCAAGCAACAAAAGACGCTGGTAAAATTGCTGGTCTTGAAGTAGAACGTATTGTTAACGAACCAACTGCAGCAGCTCTTGCTTATGGTTTGGACAAGACTGATAAAGAAGAAAAAATCTTGGTATTTGACCTTGGTGGTGGTACATTCGACGTCTCTATCCTTGAATTGGGTGACGGTGTCTTCGACGTATTGTCAACTGCAGGGGACAACAAACTTGGTGGTGACGACTTTGACCAAAAAATCATTGACCACTTGGTAGCAGAATTCAAGAAAGAAAACGGTATCGACTTGTCTACTGACAAGATGGCAATGCAACGTTTGAAAGATGCGGCTGAAAAAGCGAAGAAAGACCTTTCTGGTGTAACTTCAACACAAATCAGCTTGCCATTTATCACTGCAGGTGAGGCTGGACCTCTTCACTTGGAAATGACTTTGACTCGTGCGAAATTTGATGATTTGACTCGTGACCTTGTTGAACGTACAAAAGTTCCAGTTCGTCAAGCCCTTTCAGATGCAGGTTTGAGCTTGTCAGAAATCGACGAAGTTATCCTTGTTGGTGGTTCAACTCGTATCCCTGCCGTTGTTGAAGCTGTTAAAGCTGAAACTGGTAAAGAACCAAACAAATCAGTAAACCCTGATGAAGTAGTTGCTATGGGTGCGGCTATCCAAGGTGGTGTGATTACTGGTGATGTCAAGGACGTTGTCCTTCTTGATGTAACGCCATTGTCACTTGGTATCGAAACAATGGGTGGAGTATTTACAAAACTTATCGATCGCAACACTACAATCCCAACATCTAAATCACAAGTCTTCTCAACAGCAGCAGACAACCAACCAGCCGTTGATATCCACGTTCTTCAAGGTGAACGCCCAATGGCAGCAGATAACAAGACTCTTGGACGCTTCCAATTGACTGATATCCCAGCTGCACCTCGTGGAATTCCTCAAATCGAAGTAACATTTGACATCGACAAGAACGGTATCGTGTCTGTTAAGGCCAAAGACCTTGGAACTCAAAAAGAACAAACTATTGTCATCCAATCGAACTCAGGTTTGACTGACGAAGAAATCGACCGCATGATGAAAGATGCAGAAGCAAACGCTGAAGCCGATAAGAAACGTAAAGAAGAAGTAGACCTTCGTAATGAAGTAGACCAAGCAATCTTTGCGACTGAAAAGACAATCAAGGAAACTGAAGGTAAAGGCTTCGACGCAGAACGTGACGCTGCCCAAGCTGCCCTTGATGACCTTAAGAAAGCTCAAGAAGACAACAACTTGGACGACATGAAAGCGAAACTTGAAGCATTGAACGAAAAAGCTCAAGGACTTGCTGTTAAACTCTACGAACAAGCCGCAGCAGCGCAACAAGCTCAAGAAGGAGCAGAAGGCGCACAAGCAACAGGAAACGCAGGCGATGACGTCGTAGACGGAGAGTTTACGGAAAAATAAGGGGCTAGTGTTATGAGTGTTAATAAAAATAATCTTTCTGACATTGCAGATTATCATGAAAAGATAAAGTTTTTTGAAGAATTATTTAATTTGGATTATAATCCAACAGAAATGCTGGTGACTGTGGAAAGAAATGGAAATGTCATTTATAAAGAATTTACAGAAGTAGCTGTTGGTAAGAGTAAATATGACTACACTTCTGTGTTTAAAGATGTTATGATTTACTTTTCGGATCATATATGTCAGGAGTTACACCTATATAAAACACAAGACCCACACTATAATAAATTTGAGTTTGATTTAGCTAAAAGGTCTTTGAAGATTACTACTAGAGATAATACAACCATTTTTATTTCAAATGAATAATCTAACCACAGAGGTTGCAACCCAGCCTCTGTTTTTCGGTAAAAAGGGATAGGGCCGAGTGGCTGGAGTATTATCTCATCAATATAAAAGAAAGGAATTGAACCCGACCTAAATTCTCGGAAAAAAGAGAAATCTGTCTAGGAGCGTCGCTCCAGCGTCAGATTTCCTATTTTTCAGTCGAATTTTACGGTCTTGGTATCTTGTATGAACAATACTGAATTTTATGATCGTCTGGGGGTGTCAAAAAACGCTTCGGCAGACGAGATCAAAAAGGCTTATCGTAAGCTTTCCAAAAAATATCACCCAGATATCAACAAGGAGCCTGGTGCTGAGGACAAGTACAAGGAAGTTCAAGAAGCCTATGAGACTTTGAGTGACGACCAAAAACGTGCTGCCTATGACCAGTATGGTGCTGCAGGCGCCAATGGTGGTTTTGGTGGAGCTGGTGGTTTCGGTGGTTTCAATGGGGCAGGTGGCTTCGGTGGTTTTGAGGATATTTTCTCAAGTTTCTTCGGCGGAGGCGGTTCTTCGCGCAATCCAAACGCTCCTCGCCAAGGAGATGATCTCCAGTATCGTGTCAATTTGACATTTGAAGAAGCTATCTTCGGAACTGAGAAGGAAGTTAAGTATCATCGTGAAGCTGGCTGTCGTACATGTAATGGCTCTGGTGCTAAGCCAGGGACAAGTCCAGTCACTTGTGGACGCTGTCATGGCGCTGGTGTCATTAACGTCGATACGCAGACTCCTCTTGGTATGATGCGTCGCCAAGTAACCTGTGATGTCTGTCACGGTCGAGGAAAAGAAATCAAATATCCATGTACAACCTGTCATGGAACAGGTCATGAGAAACAAGCTCATAGCGTACATGTGAAAATCCCTGCTGGTGTGGAAACAGGTCAACAAATTCGCCTCGCTGGTCAAGGTGAAGCAGGCTTTAACGGTGGACCTTATGGTGACTTGTATGTAGTAGTTTCTGTAGAAGCTAGCGACAAGTTTGAACGTGAAGGAACGACTATCTTCTACAATCTCAACCTCAACTTTGTCCAAGCGGCTCTTGGTGATACAGTAGATATTCCAACTGTTCACGGTGATGTTGAATTGGTTATTCCAGAGGGAACTCAGACTGGTAAGAAATTCCGCCTACGTAGTAAGGGGGCACCGAGCCTTCGTGGCGGTGCAGTTGGTGACCAATACGTTACTGTTAATGTCGTAACACCGACAGGCTTGAACGACCGCCAAAAAGTAGCCTTGAAAGAATTCGCGACTGCTGGTGACTTGAAAGTAAATCCAAAGAAAAAAGGCTTCTTTGACCATATAAAAGATGCCTTTGATGGAGAATAATACTCTTCGAAAATCTCTTCAAACCACGTCAGCGTTGCCTTGCCGTATATATGTGAGTCGTATCTACAACCTCAAAACAGTGTTTTGAGCAGCCCGTGGCTAGTTTCCTAGTTTGCTTTTTGATTTTCATTGAGTATAAACAAAAAGAGCTGTCGGGCTCTTTTTACTTTATAGATTTTTTAAGACTTTCCTAAGTAATGACGGACGGTAGCGACCTCCTTCGAAGTTCCATACCTAAACTTTGAACCTAAGTCTTAAAGTTTCCGGACAGCTGAAACCAAGCTGTTTCAGGTGTTTTCATTACGGCAGAAAGTCTTCGATTTAGTTGTGAAATGGTGAATGATACTCTTCAAAAATTTCTTCAAACCACGTCAGCGTCGGCTTGCCATGGGTATGGTTACTGACTTCGTCAGTTCTATCCACAACCTCAAAACAGTGTTTTGAGCTGACTTCGTCAGTCGTATCTACAACCTCAAAACAGTGTTTTGAGCTGACTTCGTCAGTTCTATCCACAACCTCAAAACAGTGTTTTGAGCTGACTTCGTCAGTCGTATCTACAACCTCAAAACAGTGTTTTGAGCTGACTTCGTCAGTTCTATCCACAACCTTAAAACGGTGTTTTGAGCAGTCTGTGCCTAGCTTTCTAGTTTGCTTTTTGATTTTTATTGAGTATGAGTTACCTAAATTATGATGCATAGTTGATGGGATATATATAATAGATTGAAATAGAATATGAACAAATTGATAAGAGGATTTTAAAGTAATCTCTAACAATGCTTTAGAAACTATAGTGTGCTATTCTAAATTCAATTCACTATAACTTGTTTACGTTTTAAAAAAGAGCCGGGGGGCTCTTTTTACTTATCTTCAGTTCCCTGCATTTCTTTTATCACAGCTAGTCTAGTCTGGATATCCTTTTCCAAGACCTTAAACTTGTAAGTCAAGTCTTCTTGGTATTCCTTGATAAGTTCTTTTTGCTGGTTAATGATTTGCAGGCTGTTTTGGATAATATCCACATCGTCCTTGATAGCTTGAACGCGGTCAGTGGTATTCAAGACTTCATCTGTGATGGTTTGGCGATTTTTTGTAACCAGATAACTTCCGGCTGCAGCTCCTGCAAATAGCAGTAGGTTGGATAATTTCATAGCAACTCCTTAAGCGTTTTTGATGGTTTCAGCGACTTGAGCAAGTTTGTCAAAGTCTGGTTCGTGGGCGATAAAATCAATCTTGAGGTCATCGTCAGCACTGTAGCGAGGCACAAGGTGAACGTGAGTATGAAAAACTGTTTGACCAGCGACTTCTTCACAGTTGGAAATGATATTCATACCAGCAGCCTTAGTGACTTTCATGACTTTTTGAGCTACTTTTGGTACTTGGGCAAAGAGTTGGCTGGCGCTCGTAGCATCCATCTCCAAAAGATTGCGATAGTGTTCTTTTGGCACGACCAAGGTGTGTCCTAGTGTTACTTGAGAGATATCAAGAAAGGCAAGGACCTGCTCATCTTCATATACTTTTGAAGCAGGAATTTCCCCTGCGATGATTTTACAAAAAATGCAATCTGACATAAAATCTACCTCTACTGTACTGAATTTTGATATAATATAGCTACATTATACCAGATTTGGAGAAAATATGTTAGAAATTAAAAACCTGACAGGTGGCTATGTTCATGTTCCTGTTTTGAAAGATGTGTCCTTTACTGTTGAAAGTGGGCAGTTGGTCGGTTTGATTGGTCTCAATGGTGCTGGGAAATCAACGACGATCAATGAGATTATCGGTCTGTTGGCACCTTATAGTGGCTCCATCAATATCAATGGCCTGACTCTGCAAGGAGATGCGACTAGCTACCGCAAGCAGATTGGCTACATTCCTGAGACGCCTAGTCTGTATGAGGAATTGACCCTCAGAGAGCATATCGAAACGGTTGCTATGGCTTACGGTATTGAGCAAAAAGTGGCTTTCGAACGAGTAGAGCCCTTGTTAAAAATGTTCCGTTTGGAACAGAAATTAGACTGGTTCCCTGTTCATTTTTCAAAAGGGATGAAGCAGAAGGTCATGATTATCTGTGCTTTTGTGGTGGATCCAAGTCTTTTCATCGTGGATGAGCCTTTCCTTGGTCTTGATCCGCTGGCTATTTCTGATTTGATTCAGCTTTTGGAAGTGGAGAAGCAAAAGGGCAAGTCTATTCTCATGAGTACCCACGTGCTGGATTCGGCGGAGAAGATGTGTGATGCCTTTGTCATTCTTCACAAGGGAGAGGTGCGTGCCAAAGGCAATCTCCTGCAACTACGTGAAGCCTTTGATATGCCTGAGGCTAGTTTGAATGATATTTACTTGGCTCTGACCAAAGAGGAGGATCTATGAAAGACTTGTTTTTAAAGAGAAAGCAGGCCTTTCGTAAGGAGTGTCTTGGTTATCTGCGCTATGTGCTCAATGACCACTTTGTCTTGTTCCTGCTTGTCCTGTTGGGCTTTCTAGCCTACCAGTACAGTCAACTCTTACAACATTTTCCTGAAAATCATTGGCCTATCCTTTTGTTTGTAGGAATTACGTCTGTTTTACTTTTACTTTGGGGAGGAATTGCCACCTATATGGAGGCTCCAGACAAGCTCTTTCTCTTAGTTGGAGAAGAGGAAATCAAGCTCCATCTCAAGCGTCAAACTGGCATTTCCCTAGTCTTTTGGCTCTTTGTACAGACCCTTTTCTTGCTGTTATTTGCGCCCTTGTTTTTAGCAATGGGTTATGGCTTGCCAGTTTTTCTGCTCTATGTGCTTTTATTGGGGGTAGGAAAATATTTCCACTTTCGTCAAAAGGCCAGCAAATTTTTCACTGAAACTGGACTGGACTGGGACTATCTTATTTCTCAAGAAAGCAAGCGTAAGCAAGTCTTGCTTCGTTTCTTTGCCCTCTTTACGCAGGTCAAGGGAATTTCAAACAGTGTCAAGCGTCGTGCCTATCTGGACTTTATCTTAAAGGCTGTTCAGAAGGTGCCTGGGAAGATTTGGCAAAATCTCTATCTGCGTTCTTATCTGCGAAATGGCGACCTCTTTGCTCTCAGTCTTCGTCTTCTCTTACTTTCCGTACTGGCGCAGGTTTTTATCGAGCAAGCTTGGATTGCGACAGCAGTGGTAGTTCTCTTTAACTACCTCTTGCTCTTCCAGTTGCTGGCCCTCTATCATGCCTTTGACTACCAGTATTTGACCCAACTCTTTCCGCTGGACAAGGGGCAAAAGGAAAAAGGCTTACAGGAGGTAGTTCGAGGATTGACCAGTTTTGTTTTACTTGTGGAAGTAGTTGTTGGGTTGATTACCTTCCAAGAAAAACTAGCCCTTCTAGCCTTACTAGGAGCTGGTTTGGTTTTACTAGTCTTGTATTTGCCTTATCAGGTAAAACGTCAGATGCAGGACTAACATTGCTGATACGACACTAAAAAAGAAGTTGAGTTCAGTCTGTCTCAACTTCTTTTTTGTTACTACAGGATAATGGTTGGTCCGTAGAGACTTATACTCTTCGAAAATCTCTTCAAACCACGTCAGCGTCGTCTTACCGTACTCAAGTACAGCTTGCGGCTAGCTTCCTAGTTTGCTCTTTGATTCTCATTGAGTATTAACTTGGTCTTGACTTGGTCAAAGTGGAAGCGGTCATAGGCCCGCCAAGCGGCGCGAGTTGGAGCATCTGGATCAAGAGCGCTGAGTCCCATGAGAAGACTGGAAGTCTGGTAAAATTTTTCCAATTCAATCAAGAATCGATTATCCACTGTTTCAGCCTTGGCTAGAAAACCAAGAATAGAGTTTAATTGCTCCTGAAAGCGGACGTCGTCAGCGGTTGCCTGTTTGCATGCTTGATAGGCTTTGTTTAAGTCAGTAATCAAAGTCTGAGCTCTTTTGATAGGGTCTGTATCTGTCATGAGAATTCCTCCTCTAATCTGGGTGCCAGTCTTGATTCTAGCAACTGTGTTTTGATACTGTCAGTCTATCACTTTTATCTCCTTTTTCGCCTTTAAATCTTTAATTGTCATTGAAATGTCTTGAATTGCGCTGAGTGAATTTTATGATAAAATAGTGGTAAGCTCATCATGATATTGTAGAAAAATAATTCTTTTAGGAGCTTTCAAAGACTGTTTAGGATTGGGTGTGCTTGTGTTAGATTTTTTCTGTTATTCTTTTCTTAGGAGGAGAATCCAATGAAACATATGATTATTCAGACACAGAAAACAGTCTATAAAGTAAACGTCGACGATGTCTACTATATCCAAACACATCCAACTAAAGCCCATACTGTAAAGATTGTTACAGAAGAGGCTAGTTTTAATATGGTTCAAAATTTAAGTAATCTTGAGAACCAATATGGGGAAACCTTGATGAGATGTCATCGAAATTGTTTGGTCAATCTTGATAAAGTAAAATCGATTGATTTTCAAGAAAGAATCCTTTTTCTTGGAGAAGAAGGTCAATACGCTGTCAAGTATGCCAGACGTCGCTATAGAGAAATTCGTCAAAAATGGTTGAAAGAAGGAGAGTAAGAAGATGAGAATATTTGTTTTAGAAGATGATTTTTCCCAACAGACTAGAATTGAAACGACGATTGAGAAACTCTTGAAGGAACATCATATCACTCTGAGTTCTTTTGAAGTTTTTGGTAAGCCAGATCAATTGCTGGCAGAGGTGCATGAGAAGGGGGCCCATCAGCTATTCTTTTTGGATATTGAGATTCGAAATGAGGAGATGAAGGGTCTGGAAGTGGCTAGAAAGATTCGGGATCGGGATCCGTATGCCCTGATTGTCTTTGTGACGACTCACTCGGAGTTTATGCCCCTGTCCTTTCGCTACCAAGTGTCTGCTCTGGATTATATTGATAAGGCCCTTTCGGCAGAGGAGTTTGAATCTCGTATCGAGACAGCCCTCCTCTATGCCAATGGTCAAGACAGTAAAAGTCTAGCGGAAGATTGCTTTTACTTTAAATCAAAATTTGCTCAATTCCAGTATCCTTTTAAAGAGGTTTACTATCTCGAAACGTCCACAAGACCCCATCGTGTTATTCTCTATACCAAGACAGACAGGCTGGAATTTACAGCGAGTCTAGAGGAGGTTCTCAAGCAGGAGCCTCGTCTCTTGCAGTGCCATCGCTCTTTTCTCATCAATCCTGCCAATGTGGTGCATTTAGATAAGAAAGAAAAACTGCTTTTCTTTCCCAATGGTGGAAGTTGTCTAATCGCGCGTTATAAGGTCAGGGAAGTGTCTGAGGCTATTAATAACTTACACTGAGCTAGGAGAGTTTATGAATGTTGCTTGGATATTGTTGTATACACTTGTTACTCACGGATTAAAAATTGTCATATTCTTTAAGGTAGATGGAATTAGTCTCACTTTTGAGAGGATTTTTAAGGCCTTTCTTTTTAAGATACTGTTGGCCGTTGTTTTTGGAATGCTTGGCTATATGGTAGGAAATGTTTACCTATCTTATTTTATGGAACCCTTGTACGGCATAGGCTTATCTTTCTTATTGTTAAGAGAACTTCCTAAAAAACTCCTTCTCTTTTATGGTCTCTTTCCAATGATATTAGTGAATCTCTTTTATAGAGGTGTTTCCTATTTTGTGCTTCCATTTTTGGGACAAGGGCAAGTATATGATGACTACTCATTTATTTGGTTATGTATAATAATTTTCAATTTCTTCATTTCTCTAGCTTTTTTGAAATGGTTGGACTATGATTTCACTAGCTTGAGAAAGGGGATTCTCGATAAAGATTTTCAAAAGTCCCTGACTCAGATTAACTGGATAATGGGGGCTTACTATTTGGTGATACAAAATCTGTCTTACTTTGAATATGAACAGGGGATTCAATCAACGACTGTTCGCCATCTCATCCTAGTCTTTTACCTGCTCTTTTTTATGGGGATTATCAAGAAATTGGATACCTATTTGAAGGACAAACTCCATGAGAGACTGAACCAAGAGCAGGACTTGCGCTACAGAGAGATGGAGCGGTATAGTCGGCATATAGAGGAGCTTTATAAGGAAGTACGGAGTTTTCGCCATGACTACACCAACCTCTTGACTAGCTTACGTCTGGGCATTGAAGAGGAGGATATGGAGCAGATAAAAGAGATCTACGACTCGGTCTTAAAGGATTCTAGTGAAAAATTGCAGGACAATAAATATGACCTTGGCCGATTGGTGAATGTTCGGGATCGTGCCCTCAAAAGTCTCCTAGCTGGAAAATTTATAAAAGCTAGAGATAAGAACATTGTCTTTAATGTCGAAGTTCCAGAGGAGATTCAGGTAGAGGGGGTGAGTCTACTTGATTTTCTAACCGTTGTGTCTATCCTTTGTGACAACGCTATTGAAGCTAGTGTAGAAGCCTGTCAACCTCATGTTTCAATTGCCTTTTTTAAAAATGGAGCACAGGAGACCTTTATCATTGAAAATTCCATCAAAGAAGAGGGAATCGATATTTCTGAAATCTTCTCCTTTGGAGCAAGTTCTAAAGGGGAGGAGAGAGGAGTTGGTCTCTATACCGTTATGAAAATTGTGGAAAGTCATCCCAATACCAGTCTCAATACCACCTGCCAAGATCACGTTTTTCGTCAGGTACTTACTGTAATACATATAGAATGAAGAAAAAATAAGACCGAGAGTGCGTTCTCTTGGTCTTGTTTTTTTATAGTTGTATTGGCTGATAAAATCCTTTTGTATTTTTTTGTTCAATTATATTAAATCTATATAAGAAATCTTCCCACCATCCTCCACCTATAATTTGGTTGAGTTCGGTAGTTGTTAGTTCTTGAAATGAAGTTAGGTTTTGTTTCTTATCCATGTTATGATTCTCCTTTTTGATAAGATAATAAATAGTTATAGAGTGTTATCTGAAAATTAATCAGAATGGGTTAAAATTTTATCTTTGAAATAATCAAAATATGTTTTCTTTGTAGTTACACTAGTGACGCGACCTTGTAAGCCATATTGGATGAGTTTACTATCCTCGTTAGATAGTTTTGCAAGAGCGGTTAATTTAAAGAGATTGCCTTGCTCTGTTCTGGTAGGAGTTTGATCAATACTCTGAAGTTGGCCGATGATGGTGGTGCCGTGATTTCCAATCTTCTCCAGTTTTAATCTTACAGTTTGTCCTTTATCTAGTAAGGGGAGATAGTCAGATGATACGTAGTAAGTGATTAGTACTTCTCTTGTATCTGTGATGACAGGGAATATTTGAGCAATTTCTGTACCAGTTGGAATTCTATTTTTACCTTCAAATTCGCTGTTCAGATGAACGATACCTTTACTTGGAGCGGTTAAGGTATTATTTTCTAAGCGCTGTGTCGCTTGATCTAGTTGTACTTTTAATTCTGTTAATTGATTCTCCACGGTTAGTTGTTGCTGTGAGGCTGTTTGTAAAAACTGAGTGCGGAGTACTTCAATTTTGGTTGCTAAACTATTATCATAAGTTGCTACACTTCCGATACCAGCTTGCTGAATTTTGAGGCTTGCGATAGATGATTCAAGACTTGCAATACTTTGATTAATTTGAGATAAAAATGGCTCCTCTGCCGTTCCTTGTGTTTGTCCTTGAGAGGCTATAAGATAACGATTTAAAATTGACTGGTGCGGATTGCCAGTTGGTAAGCGTGCTCTGTTATTTATGATAGCATCTCTCAACTCTTGATATTCTCCAATTTGTTGTTGAACTTTTGTAATTTCTTGTTCGATGGCTGATGAACTGCTATTGGTAAGATTAGCTTGATTTGAAACTTCAGTGTTAGTCTTTGAGATACCCAGTTCAATATCATGGGATTGTTTAGTAAAATTCATAAAGGTATTATGGTAGCCAAACTCATCCTCGCTAGAAAAAAGATCAGTCGCTTTTTCTAAGCTTTGTTTCAAGATTCCAAGTCCTTCTTTTTGCTTCTCAAGTCTTTGTAATTGAGTTGCTAAGGCAGTTTTCTGACTTTCTTCCATTGTTTCAGAGTATTTGATGAGTAAGTCACCTTTCTCAACTACTTGATTTGCCACTAAATGATTAGCAAGGATAGGATTATCACTGGTCGACTGAATAGATGCAATGACACTTGTAGGGGCGATTTCTCCTTGGGAAGTAACAGTAATTTCTTTTGTGGCAACAAGGGAGAAAATCAAGATGAAAGTAAATAGTAATGAAAGAGGTATAATGAACACTGTCGCATAGTTATGGTAACGTCTCTGATAAAACTCGACACTTCTAAAAAGATTAGGATTCATGACATTCTCCTTATTTATTGAATAGATGATGGTAGAAGCCTTGCGCCTGCATTAACTCTTGGTGACTACCAACTTCAATGATTTTCCCCTGGTCAAGAACAATGACACGGTTAGTTCGTTCGGCTATACTGAGACGATGGGCTACAAAGAGAATGGTTTTATCAGTTAGGGATATAAGATTATCTATAACCTTTTTCTCAGTCAAGACATCAAGACCGCTAGTAGCTTCATCTAGTATTAAAACAGGAGCTTTAGTTAAAAGAGCACGAGCGAGAGCGATTCGTTGCTTTTGTCCTCCTGATAGACCAGCTCCATCAGAGAGCTGAGTTTGATAGCCCATAGGCATTCTTTCAATGTCTTGACGGATTTCAGCTAATTCACAAGCTCTTAGAATATCTTCTTGGCTAATCATATGATTACCGCCCAAGGTTAAATTTTCCAAGATAGAGCCATTAAAGATATAGGCTTGTTGGGGTAGGTAATTAATATGACGGCGCAAGACTTTTTTATCAATGTTTTTAATATCCTGATAATTGATGGAAATATGCCCTTTGTAGGGTTCAAAGAAATTGACAATCATTTTGGCTAAAGTTGTTTTACCAGAACCACTAACTCCAACTAGGCTAACCTTATCTCCTTGTTTAATCGTGAGATTAATATCTGTTAAGGTATCTCGTCCAAAACCATACTTATAAGAAAGGTCATCAAATTCAATATCGCCCATCAAAAAATGTGAATGAACAGGGTTTTCTTGAACTTGAAATTCAGATTCGACTAGATAGACTTCGTTCAAACGGTTATTAGCGACCTTCGCAGATTGGAGTTTGGTTTGGAGGTTGATAATATTTTCCATAGGAGTTGTAAAGTAAGAAAAAAGTGTGTTAAAGGTAATCAGCTGACCGATAGAAATTTTACTCGACATGACTAATTGAGCGCCAAACCATAGGATAAGGATATTCAGAACTAATTTTGTTCCCTGCTTTAAACTCGTTTGTAAAATAGAATATTTACTGAGCTTAAAGGATTTTTCCAAATAATCTACAAATTCGCTGTCTATATTTTGATAGCGATTTTCTTCACTCGTGAGCGACTTTATAGTTTCAATCCCGTTGATATCTTCGATAATGGCAGAGCTAACCATAGAATTACTTTGCATGACATCATGGTTCATTTTTTCGAAAGGTTTCATAAAAGAAAAGATGATGAACATGTATATAGGAATGGAAAGAAGAGAAAGGAGGAAGAGATTAGGGTTTTGTGCCAGTAAGACGCCCCCTACAAGAATCAGAATAGAAACATCCAGAAAAAGAGAAAGAATGGTAGAAGCCAAGGCATCTATAATAGAGTTAGCATCTGTGAACCGTGAAATGATTTCTCCTGTACGACGTGTCGCAAAGAAAGACATGGGAAGTTCAAAAATATGGCGAATATAGGATAAAATCACATCAATGCTTAATCTCTGGCTCAGAACGGTTAGGAGATAATCTCTGGAAAAGCTCATGACTTGTTGGAGGATATAGGTGATAACCAGACCAACTGAGATGATTCCTAAAGTTGATTTCATCTGATTTGGGATGTATTCATCCAAGATTCCTTGGAGATAATAAGAACCACCGATATTGATAATAGTGACCAATAAGCTTGAGAGAACAATGTAAGCAATGAGAGATTTTTGTTTGAAAATCAGAGGAAGGAAGCTTAGTAGACCATTCTTTTTATCTTTATGGGGTTGATAGCTGGGTTTGGGAGCTAGAAAAATAGCTACTCCAGTCCATTCAGAGAAAAAGCGTTCTTTTGACATTTTAGTGATTTTTACAGAAGGGTCAGGATCACCAATAATCAGATAGTCTTTCTTTGTTTGATAGACAACATAGTAATGTTGGAGTTTTCCTTCTTTGTTAACGTGAACGATAAATGGATAGGGGACATCACTCATGTCAAAGAGAGTTTTATCTGCTTGAACAGGCCTTGTTTCAAAGCCCATTTCATCAGCGGCTTTTACAATGCCAAGAGCAGTCGTCCCTTCTTTATTGGTCTTTGCAAGTTCTCTCAAGTGAGCTAGAGAAAAATCTGAACCATAGAATTTAGCAATCGAGGCTAAGGCAGCAACACCGCAGTCTCTAGCATCTATTTGAGGAACAAATGTACGTTTATAAGAAGTCATTGGCAATTCCTTTCATATAGTGGATAGCTCTATTATGACATAAAAACAATTTCGTGCTTTATAAAATCTTGAATAGTCATTGAAATTTCCTGAATGGTAAAAAAGTGATTAGAAATTATCTTTTAAAAAAAATTTAGAGGTAGTTTTAAATAAAAAAGCTAATTTAAG
The DNA here is from genome assembly GCF_001457635.1 of Streptococcus pneumoniae. Lineage (NCBI taxonomy): Bacteria > Bacillati > Bacillota > Bacilli > Lactobacillales > Streptococcaceae > Streptococcus > Streptococcus pneumoniae. The sequence continues at coordinate 2,082,107 of NZ_LN831051.1, read as the reverse complement.
ACGTTTCGATGACAATTCAAGATTTGGATGAAAAACTTTAACAAATAGTGCTATACTAAACTTGTCAAAGTTGCAACAAGACAAAAATTAAAAATAAAAAAGGAGTATTTGTTATGAATACAAAAATGATGGAACAATTTCATGAAATGGATATAGCTATGTTATCTAGTATTGAAGGAGGCAAGAATAATTGGCAAACTAATGTTTTCGAAGGTGGTAGTGCTGCTTTTGGTGGCTGGGGGTTAGGGACAGCTATTTGTGCTGCGAGTGGTGTTGGAGCGCCATTTATGGGAGCATGTGGATACATAGGAGCTAAATTTGGTGTGGCTCTTTGGGCAGGAGTAACAGGGGCAACGGGTGGATTTTAACAAAAGGAGACTTGTATGAATACTTATTGTAATATAAATGAAACAATGCTGAGTGAGGTTTACGGAGGTAATTCCGGAGGAGCAGCTGTAGTTGCTGCTTTAGGTTGTGCAGCGGGTGGAGTGAAATATGGGAAAATTCTAGGACCATGGGGCGCTGCAATAGGAGGAATTGGAGGAGCAGTGGTTTGTGGATATTTAGCCTATACCGCTACATCATAAAAATGAAAGCTAAATTTTATGAAGGCTATATTCTTTATTATTCTCTTCGCTTTTCAAACCTATCTTATTTATCTATCCATAAGTATCTCTGATAAAAAACAAAAGACTATTGAATTAACATCATTGAATTGTTTTGTCATATTATTTCTAATCTATGATAAATTAATTTTTCTCTTTATTGCCTATGTTTTTTTGATAATTTTTATATTAAACTTGTTCCGTAACTGAAAAGTGACATACTATATGAATACAAAAATGATGTCACAATTTTCTGTTATGGATAATGAAATGCTTGCTTGCGTTGAAGGTGGAGATATTGATTGGGGAAGAAAAATTAGTTGTGCAGCAGGGGTTGCATATGGCGCAATTGATGGGTGTGCAACAACGGTTTGACATTTCTATTGGGACCATTTGCTATAGGAATAGGTGTAACTGGTGCTGCAGGTGGAGCTATACTTGGAGGTGTAGCCTATGCAGCAACATGTTGGTGGTAATTATGGATTTTAAAAGTTTTATTATTGGTTTAGTAGTTGGTATATTTGGTCCTTATATGGATGACTTAATTAGAAAAATATTTTCAAAATCTTCCAAAAAGGATACGGATAGTACTCTCTAAAAAATAAATTTCTCCCCTGTATTTGCTAGCTTAATTTACAGGGGAGTTTCTTTAATATTGTTTCGCCTGTCAAAATGATATGTGATAGCAGGATGAAAAGTCTACAAACAAGTTGGTATCAATACAATATAAAGAGGAAAGTATGTTTTTCATGCTTGCTTTTTTAATTTTTACAATTCAAGAGGTTTTGATGACCATTTATGATTTGAGTGATCCAAGGTCAAAATAAGTGCTATACTAGCAGTGTAAATGTTCTTGCTCAACTAAGATAAATCGCACATTTAGGAGGAAATCTTATGAAGAAAAAAATACTGATTATTTTCGTTCTGTATCTGATCATGTCCATCTTTCTTTATCCGCTTAGGGAGAGTATTTGGTATAATCTATTTTATACCATAGCCTATATGATTGCGGTTATGATCTATTTTTCTTTAATTAAAAAGAAAGAAAAGAAATGAAAGATTTTCTTGATTAAAAAGAATCATATTCTTTGTGAGATTGTTCCTGGGTCAGTTGCCTTTGCTTGTTTCTACTTATCTATTTCTATTTCGTCAGTTTTCCAATTTCTTTTAGTGGTTATTAACTTAGCTTCTATTTTGGTCACTGTTTACCTCACTAGGGAAATGCGGATAAAAGAGTTTGAAGATGATGATTTGGTTAGTCCTAGAACCAATCAACTTATGTTCATCGGCTTGACAGGCTTTATGTCTATTATTTGTTTGTATAGAGGGATCACAGCAGGAGAATCCTACCAACAAATAATCGCTTATATTGGCGCTATTCTCTGCTTGACCATCATGCTTCTGCTCATTTGGGGATTGAAGTATTATAAAAAGTAGAGGCTAATGCAGTTTTTGCAATTTAAGATGTCTTGATGACAATTCAAGATTTGGATGAAAAACTTTGACAAATAGTGCTATACTGAAATTGTCAAAGTTGCAACGGGTGCTGCTACATTATGTTAAAAATCGCTCTTGATTGATAAGTTGGATTTGTTAGGAAAGGAGTAAATAATTATGGATAAGAAAAAGATAGTTTCGACTATAATATGTATAGTATTTCTTGTAGTGTCAGTAGATAATTTTTTTAGAGACTTAACCCCGTTACTGTTCATTTTAAATATTATTGGCCTGTCTTGCTTTTCAGTGCTAACATACATTAACATAAAAGAGATACTCTTAAATATAAGTAAATGATGATTTGGTTAGTCCTAGAACCAATCAACTTATGTTTATCGGCTTGGCAGATTTTATGTTTGTCATTTGTTTGTATAGAGGTATTTCAGAAACAGAATTCTATCAACAACTAATCGCTTATATAGGTGTATTCTCTGCTTGTTTATCACGCTTCTGCTCATGTGGGGCTTGAAGTATTATAAAAAGTAGCTTTCTATCCTTTTCTGACAGGATATTTGAGTAGAAGGCTCTATTAAATTGTTAGTGAAATAAATGAATGGAGGTATTTAATATGAAATACAGATTATTTTTTGTTATTTTCTTGAGTAGTGTGTTGGATATTCTTTTAGGGACATTTTTACAAATCTCTATCGTATCTATTGGGTGGCTTGTTCTTTACAGTGGTTTGTTTGAAGCAGGAGTTTTCCTTCTTGCTAATAAAGGGGTGGCGGTAAAAATCAAGGAAGTAGATATTCGAAATCGCTTTAAATTTATTTTTGGAAAAACCTTATGGTTTCAAATTCTTTTGCTCATCTTTTTGATAATCAAACTTTATCTTGGTTTGGATGCGAGGTTGATTTTATTCTATGGACATATTTTCATTGTCTTTAATGCCTTAATGTATCTATTATCTAGTAGTCAGGTTAGCCTTAAAAAAAACAAACTGTCTTCTTAATCTTACAGCAGTAGAGCCTGACAAGGTGAGGTCATAGTAGGGAGGATTTCTATGAAAAAGTATCAACTTCTATTCAAAATAAGTGCAGTTTTCTCTTACTTATTTTTCGTATTTGGTCTTTCTCAGATGACGCTTATTATTCAAAATTATTGGCAATTTTCTTCCCAGATTGGCAATTTCGTCTGGATTCAAAATTTCTTGAGTTTGCTATTTAGCGGAGTCATGATTTGGATTCTGGTTAAGACAGGTCATGGTTATCTCTTTCACATTCCAAGAAAAAAATGGCTTTGGTATTCGATTTTGACAGTATTAGTGGTAGTGCTCCAGATCTCTTTTAACGTTCAGACAGCTAAACATGTTCAGTCAACTGCTGAAGGTTGGGCTGTATTGATCGGTTATAGTGGGACCAACTTTGCTGAGCTAGGTATCTATATAACTTTGTTCTTTCTGACTCCACTTATGGAAGAGCTAATCTATAGAGGATTACTGCAACACGCCTTTTTTAAGCATTCGAGATTTGGCCTTGATTTGCTTCTTCCGTCAATTTTATTTGCTCTTCCTCATTTTTCAAGCCTGCCTAGTTTGTTAGATATCTTCATCTTTGCAACATCTGGCATCATCTTTGCTAGTTTGACCCGCTATACCAAGAGCATTTATCCTTCCTATGCGGTGCATGTGATCAATAATATTTTCGCAACATTACCATTTTTGCTGACTTTTTTACATAGGGTCTTGGGGTAAAAAAACAAAAGGCTTGCTTTTCAGCCATAGAGGAGATTATCATGTATAAACACTTATTTTTCCTAGATTCCAAAACTTTAGATCGGTTGACACCCTATATTCTAGTCTTGGCTTCTGACACCATTGCTTTTAATGTTTTTGTGCTAACCTTTGTATCTGCGGTGGTTTTTAATTTCCTAAATTCCATGCTAGCTTTAATGGCTATATTCATAAGGGGCTGGCTATGTGGTCGGATTTTGGTTACTAATACTCAATGAAAATCAAAGAGCAAACTAGGAAACTAGCCGCAGGCTGTACTTGAGTACGGCAAGGCGACGTTGACGTGGTTTGAATTTGATTTTCGAAGAGTATAAAATGGTTTGTTTTGGAAAGGCTAGAACTAAAGAATGACGCGTAGGAAGTCTGTTTGGTGAGGAGGATAGTTTTATGGAGTTTTTTGATAAATTTCATGCCTTGTGTTTTGGATTTTTAGTACTAATAATTGTCATTACAGTTCCTTATACGATTAACCATGGGGGTTTTTTTCAAAATGAATCTGCATTGATTCTTGTAAGTCTTCTTGTAACCTCGCTGAGTGTTGCTTATGCTAGAAAGTTTGAAATGATTTCTTTTGGGATGTTAAGCAAGAAACAACTTTTGCTTTTCATTGCAATCTTTCTTCTAAGTGTACTTGAGACGCTGGTTTATATTCATTTCTTCGCTGTTTCTTCTGGCTCAGGGGTCCAACACTTGGCGGAAGTCAGCAGAGGAATTTCCCTGTCTTTGATTTTGACTACCTCAGTTTTTGGCCCCATCCAGGAGGAACTCATTTTCAGAGGACTTCTTCAAGGTGCGGTTTTTGACAATTCTTGGTTAGGGCTTGTGCTAACTTCCTCTCTCTTTTCTTTCATGCATGGACCTTCTAATGTCCCTTCGTTTATTTTTTATCTACTTGGGGGTTTGTTGCTGGGCTTTGCTTATAAAAAGAGTCAAAACCTATGGGTTTCTACTCTAGTCCACATGTTTTACAACAGTTGGCCACTCCTATATTATTTATAAAAATTATGAAAAGGTAAGCAGAAGATGGTGCTTACCTTTTTCAAGCTATAATGATACCCAAGCCAATCCAGAGGCTTTTCTTTGAGAATCGGGTTAGAGTGGTTGACGAATAGGCCAAAAACTAGTAGAATAGTAAGGAAACTTTATACGGAGGAAAGAAATGGATTTGGGTGATAATGAGCTAACACTGACTCCCATACCTGGGAAAAGTGGCAAGGCTTATATGGGTAGCTATCCTGACGGGAAGCGCATCTTTGTAAAAATGAACACCTCTCCAATCCTACCTGGTCTAGCTAGAGAACAAATTGCTCCACAATTATTATGGAGTCGTCGTTTGGCAGATGGGCGTGATATGTGTGCTCAAGAATGGTTGACAGGCAAGATATTGACCCCCTATGATATGAATCGTAAGCAAATCGTCAATATTTTAACCCGTCTTCATCGCTCACGTCCGTTGATGACACAATTGAGTCGTTTGGGCTATGCCATGGAAACACCTGTAGATTTACTACAGTCTTGGCAGGAAACGGCTCCAGATGCTTTGCGTAAAAATCATTTTATCAGTGAAGTGATGGCTGATTTACGTCAGACTATTCCAGGATTTAGAGAGGACCATGCGACCATTGTCCATGGAGATGTACGACATAGTAATTGGATTGAGACAGATAGTGGCTTGATTTATTTAGTAGATTGGGATTCGGTTCGCTTGACCGATCGCATGTTTGATGTGGCCCATATGCTCTGCCATTATATTTCAGAACATCAGTGGAAGGAATGGTTGACCTACTACGGTTACAAGTACAATCAAACGGTATTAAGTAAATTGTATTGGTATGGTCAATTGTCTTATTTGAGTCAGATTTCCAAGTATTATATGAACCAAGATTTAGAAAATGTCAATCGGGAGATTCATGGTTTGCGTCATTTCCGAGACAAGTATGGAAAGAGAAGATGAGAGTTAGAAATCGTAAAGGGGCAACAGAATTACTAGAGGCAAATCCCCAGTATGTGGTCCTCAATCCCTTGGAAGCCAAGGCAAAATGGCGGGACTTGTTTGGCAATGATAATCCCATTCATGTGGAAGTTGGAAGTGGAAAGGGTGCCTTTGTTTCAGGTATGGCCAAGCAAAACCCTGACATCAACTATATCGGGATTGATATTCAAAAGTCTGTTTTGAGCTACGCTTTGGACAAGGTGCTTGAAGTTGGAGTGCCTAACATCAAGCTCTTGTGGGTAGATGGTTCTGACTTAACTGACTATTTTGAAGACGGTGAGATTGATCGCTTGTATCTGAACTTTTCAGATCCATGGCCGAAAAAACGCCATGAAAAGCGTCGTTTGACCTACAAGACCTTCTTGGATACCTTCAAACGTATCTTGCCTGAAAATGGAGAAATTCATTTCAAGACGGATAACCGTGGCTTGTTTGAGTACAGTTTAGTGAGCTTTTCTCAATATGGCATGAAACTCAATGGTGTCTGGTTAGATTTGCATGCCAGTGATTTTGAAGGCAATGTCATGACAGAATACGAGCAAAAATTCTCAAACAAGGGGCAAGTTATCTACCGAGTTGAGGCAGAATTTTAAGAGATAGCCTAAAATTAGGCTGTACAAGTGCTTTTGCTTTACATAAGTTGGCAAACGTGCTATACTGATAGTAAGAATATGAAAAGTGAGGCGGGGAAATATCTTCGCCTCTTGCTTATGAGGAGGTGGACGCAATCGCAACAATCGTAGAATTAGTCAGAGAAGTTGTAGAACCTGTCATAGAAGCTCCTTTTGAACTCGTGGATATCGAGTATGGAAAGATTGGCAGTGACATGATTCTCAGTATTTTTGTAGATAAACCCGAAGGAATTACCTTGAACGACACGGCAGACTTGACAGAAATTATCAGTCCTGTCCTAGACACCATCAAGCCAGATCCCTTCCCAGAACAATATTTCCTAGAAATTACCAGTCCAGGTTTGGAACGCCCTTTGAAAACCAAGGATGCCGTCGCTGGAGCGGTTGGAAAATACATCCATGTCGGGCTCTACCAAGCCATCGATAAGCAAAAGGTCTTTGAAGGAACCTTGTTGGCCTTCGAAGAGGACGAGTTGACTATGGAATATATGGACAAGACGCGTAAGAAAACCGTCCAAATTCCATACAGTTTAGTATCAAAAGCACGTTTAGCAGTTAAATTATAGAAAAAGAAAGGATAGCTTTTGAGGATTCAAAAGTGAAGAAAACATGAGTAAAGAAATGCTAGAGGCCTTCCGCATTTTGGAAGAAGACAAGGGAATCAAAAAAGAAGACATCATCGACGCAGTAGTAGAGTCGCTTCGTTCCGCTTATCGCAGACGCTATGGTCAGTCAGACAGCGTAGCTATTGACTTCAACGAAAAAACAGGTGACTTTACAGTTTATACTGTCCGTGAAGTTGTTGATGAAGTATTTGATAGCCGTTTGGAAATCAGCTTGAAAGATGCTCTTGCCATTAATTCAGCTTATGAACTTGGAGACAAAATCAAGTTTGAAGAAGCACCAGCTGAGTTTGGTCGTGTAGCAGCCCAATCTGCCAAACAAACCATCATGGAAAAAATGCGCAAGCAAACACGTGCCATCACTTACAATACTTACAAAGAACATGAGCAAGAAATCATGTCTGGTACAGTAGAACGCTTTGACAACCGCTTTATCTATGTCAACCTTGGTAGCATCGAAGCCCAATTGTCAAAACAAGACCAAATTCCTGGAGAAGTTTTTGCTTCTCATGATCGTATCGAAGTTTATGTTTACAAGGTTGAAGACAACCCTCGTGGTGTGAACGTCTTTGTTAGCCGTAGCCATCCAGAAATGATCAAACGTTTGATGGAGCAAGAAATTCCAGAAGTTTATGATGGAACTGTTGAAATCATGAGCGTGGCTCGTGAAGCAGGTGACCGTACGAAGGTTGCTGTTCGTAGCCACAATCCAAACGTGGATGCTATCGGTACAATCGTTGGACGTGGTGGTGCTAATATCAAGAAGATTACTAGCAAATTCCACCCAGCTCGTTACGATGCTAAAAATGATCGCATGGTACCAATCGAAGAAAATATCGATGTTATCGAGTGGGTAGCAGATCCAGCTGAATTTATCTACAATGCCATCGCTCCTGCTGAGGTTGACCAAGTTATCTTTGATGAAAACGACAGCAAACGTGCCTTGGTGGTTGTTCCAGATAACAAGCTTTCTCTTGCCATTGGTCGTCGTGGACAAAACGTGCGCTTGGCGGCTCACTTGACTGGTTACCGTATCGATATCAAGTCTGCTAGCGAATTTGAAGCCATGGAAGACGCTGCTTCAGTAGAGTTGGAAGTAGAAAACGATACTGTAGAAGAATAAAAGCTGCTAGAGGAGGGAAAGATGAAAACAAGAAAAATCCCTTTGCGCAAGTCTGTTGTGTCTAACGAAGTGATTGATAAGCGTGATTTGCTCCGCATTGTCAAGAACAAGGAAGGACAAGTCTTTATTGATCCTACGGGCAAGGCCAATGGCCGCGGCGCTTATATCAAACTAGACAATGCAGAAGCCCTAGAGGCGAAAAAGAAGAAGGTCTTTAACCGCAGTTTTAGCATGGAAGTGGAAGAAAGCTTTTATGACGAGTTGATCGCTTATGTGGATCACAAAGTGAAAAGAAGAGAGTTGGGACTTGAATAAGCAAAAGATAAGTAATCTCTTGGGGCTTGCTCAGCGAGCAGGGCGCATCATATCGGGTGAAGAATTGGTGGTCAAGGCCATTCAAGACGGCAAGGCCAAGTTGGTCTTTCTAGCTCATGATGCTGGACCCAATCTGACCAAGAAGATTCAAGATAAAAGTCATTATTATCAAGTAGAAATTGTAACCGTGTTTTCAACACTGGAATTAAGCATAGCAGTCGGGAAATCGAGAAAGGTTTTGGCTGTAACAGATGCTGGATTTACAAAGAAAATGAGGTCTCTTATGGAATAGAAGAGGAGGACATGATTTGTCTAAGAAAAGATTGTACGAAATCGCAAAAGAACTTGGAAAAGAAAGTAAAGAAGTTGTAGCGCGTGCAAAAGAGTTGGGCTTGGATGTGAAAAGCCACTCATCAAGTGTGGAAGAAGCTGTCGCTGCAAAAATTGCTGCCAGCTTTAAGCCTGCAGCTGCTCCGAAAGTAGAAGCAAAACCTGCAGCACCAAAAGTAAGTGCAGAAAAGAAAGCCGAAAAATCTGAGCCAGCTAAACCAGCTGTAGCTAAGGAAGAGGCAAAACCGGCTGAGCCAGTTGCTCCGAAAACAGAAAAAGTAGCAGCGAAACCGCAAAGCCGTAATTTCAAGGCTGAGCGTGAAGCCCGTGCTAAAGAGCAGGCAGAACGACGCAAGCAAAATAAGGGCAATAACCGTGACCAACAACAAAACGGAAACCGTCAGAAAAACGACGGCCGTAATGGTGGAAAACAAGGTCAAAGCAACCGCGACAATCGTCGCTTTAATGACCAAGCTAAGAAGCAGCAAGGTCAGCAAAAACGTAGAAATGAGCGCCGTCAGCAAGAGGACAAACGTTCAAATCAAGTGGCTCCACGTATTGACTTTAAAGCCCGTGCAGCAGCCCTAAAAGCAGAGCAAAATGCAGAGTACGCTCGTTCAAGTGAGGAACGCTTCAAGCAGTATCAGGCTGCTAAAGAAGCCTTGGCTCAAGCTAACAAACGCAAGGAACCAGAGGAAATCTTTGAAGAAGCGGCTAAGTTAGCTGAACAAGCACAGCAAGTTCAAGCAGTGGTTGAAGTCGTCCCTGAGAAAAAAGAACCTGCAGTGGATACACGTCGTAAAAAACAAGCTCGACCAGACAAAAATCGTGACGATTATGATCATGAAGAAGATGGTCCTAGAAAACAACAAAAGAATCGAAGTAGTCAAAATCAAGTGAGAAATCAAAAGAATAGTAACTGGAATAACAACAAAAAGAACAAAAAAGGCAATAACAAGAACAACCGTAATCAGACTCCAAAACCTGTTACGGAGCGTAAATTCCATGAATTGCCAACAGAATTTGAATATACAGATGGTATGACCGTTGCGGAAATCGCAAAACGTATCAAACGTGAACCAGCTGAAATCGTTAAGAAACTTTTCATGATGGGTGTCATGGCCACACAAAACCAATCCTTGGATGGGGAAACAATTGAACTCCTCATGGTGGATTACGGTATCGAAGCCAAACAAAAGGTTGAAGTGGATAATGCTGACATCGAACGTTTCTTTGTCGAAGATGGTTATCTCAATGAAGATGAATTGGTTGAGCGTCCACCAGTTGTTACTATCATGGGACACGTTGACCACGGTAAAACAACCCTTTTGGATACTCTTCGTAACTCACGTGTTGCGACAGGTGAAGCAGGTGGTATTACTCAGCATATCGGTGCCTACCAAATCGTGGAAAATGGTAAGAAGATTACCTTCCTTGATACACCAGGACACGCGGCCTTTACATCAATGCGTGCGCGTGGTGCTTCTGTTACCGATATTACGATCTTGGTCGTAGCGGCAGATGACGGGGTTATGCCTCAGACTATTGAAGCCATCAACCACTCAAAAGCAGCTAACGTTCCAATCATCGTAGCCATTAACAAGATTGATAAACCAGGTGCTAACCCAGAACGCGTTATCGGTGAATTGGCAGAGCATGGTGTGATGTCAACCGCTTGGGGTGGAGATTCTGAATTTGTTGAAATCTCAGCTAAATTCAACCAAAATATCGAAGAATTGTTGGAAACAGTCCTTCTTGTAGCTGAAATCCAAGAACTCAAGGCAGACCCAACAGTGCGTGCAATCGGTACGGTTATCGAAGCGCGCTTGGATAAAGGAAAAGGTGCGGTCGCAACCCTTCTTGTACAACAAGGTACCTTGAATGTTCAAGACCCAATCGTTGTCGGAAATACCTTCGGTCGTGTCCGTGCTATGACCAACGACCTTGGTCGTCGTGTTAAAGTTGCTGGACCATCAACACCAGTCTCTATCACAGGTTTGAACGAAGCACCGATGGCGGGTGACCACTTTGCCGTTTACGAGGATGAAAAATCTGCGCGTGCAGCAGGTGAAGAGCGTGCCAAACGTGCCCTCATGAAACAACGTCAAGCTACCCAACGTGTTAGCCTTGAAAACCTCTTTGATACCCTTAAAGCTGGGGAACTCAAATCTGTTAATGTTATCATCAAGGCTGATGTACAAGGTTCTGTTGAAGCCCTTTCTGCCTCACTTCAAAAGATTGACGTGGAAGGTGTCAAAGTGACTATCGTCCACTCAGCGGTCGGTGCTATCAACGAATCAGACGTGACCCTTGCCGAAGCTTCAAATGCCTTTATCGTTGGTTTCAACGTACGCCCTACACCACAAGCTCGTCAACAAGCAGAAGCTGACGATGTGGAAATCCGTCTTCACAGCATTATCTACAAGGTTATCGAAGAGATGGAAGAAGCTATGAAAGGGATGCTTGATCCAGAATTTGAAGAAAAAGTTATTGGTGAAGCGGTTATCCGTGAAACCTTCAAGGTGTCTAAAGTGGGAACTATCGGTGGATTTATGGTTATCAACGGTAAGGTTGCCCGTGACTCTAAAGTCCGTGTTATCCGTGATGGTGTCGTTATCTATGATGGTGAACTCGCAAGCTTGAAACACTATAAAGACGACGTTAAGGAAGTTACAAACGGCCGTGAAGGTGGATTGATGATCGACTGCTACAATGATATTAAGATGGATGATGTGATTGAGGCGTATGTCATGGAAGAAATCAAGAGATAAGATTTTTTGCTCCTTTCTTAGGTGGTGAGGGACGCAAGCAAACCGATGGTTTCATTGCTTATTTTTGAGCCTAGGGTCTCAAAAATCCCCTGTGATGGGACTGATAAATCAGTTCCATCACTTTCACCACGGCGAAAGAAGCAGATGACTTCAAATTGAACTTCGTTTCAATTTAAACTGAAAATCAAGAAGTTTAAAATAGCTAGGTCTGCTGGCCTAGCTTTTGGTTCAAAGTAGAGAAAGGAATATCATGGCAAATCATTTCCGTACAGATCGTGTGGGCATGGAAATCAAGCGTGAAGTCAATGAGATTTTGCAAAAGAAAGTCCGTGATCCACGTGTCCAAGGTGTGACCATCACAGATGTTCAGATGCTGGGTGACTTGTCTGTTGCCAAGGTTTATTACACCATTTTGAGTAACCTTGCTTCGGATAACCAAAAAGCCCAAATCGGGCTTGAAAAAGCAACTGGTACCATCAAACGTGAACTTGGTCGCAATTTGAAATTGTACAAAATCCCAGATTTGACCTTCGTCAAAGACGAGTCCATCGAGTATGGAAACAAGATTGACGAGATGCTACGCAATCTGGATAAGAACTAAAGAAGAGGGGTTGCCCCTCTTTTTTGGTGGAGGAAAATAGGTTGAATTTGAAATGGAAAAATATTCTTTTATAATAGTTTGAAACTAGAATAGTACGCATCTACTTCTAAAATATTGTTAGAAATCGATTTGACTGTCCTGATCGATTTGTCCTGTTCTTGTTTCATTTTACTATAAAAAAGGGGTTCTGTATTTTTTAATGTTATCTAATTAGAAAATGCTTTTTTTGTAGGAAATATAATATGATAAGGTGCAAAAAAGAAATAAGGAGTTTGTATATGGCTGAACAAGACTTAGCTATGCAAGTATTGCAACAAGTGGTGAAACTACCTGTTGTTAAGGTTGATCGTTCGAAATTTTTAGTGGATAAGTTTTCCAAAGAATTGGGTCCACAGGACATTCCTACCTTATTGGAACAAGGTCCAACGTCTCTCTTATCTCAAGAAATCTTAGATCGAGTGGCTAATGCCTGTATTAGGGATAATGTTTTATTAGCGAGTGGGACTTCTGTTTTGGCAGGATTACCTGGAGGGCTTGCTATGGCAATTACCATTCCAGCTGATGTGGCTCAATTTTATGGTTTCTCTCTGAAATTGGCCCAAGAATTAGGTTATATTTATGGTTATGAGGATCTTTGGGCTTCACGCGATGAGTTGAGTGAAGATGCTCAAAATACCCTTTTGCTTTATCTAGGCGTCATGTTGGGGGTGAATGGAACTGCTGCTTTGCTACGTGCTGGTGGTATAACAATTGCCAAACAGGTAATGAAAACAGTACCTAATAAAGCTTTAACAAAGACGCTTTGGTATCCTATTTTGAAGAAAGTCTTAAGAATATTTGGTGTGAATCTTACCAAGGGAGGGCTGGCCAAAGGAATGGGGAAATTTATTCCTATCTTGGGTGGTATCATTTCAGGTGGTTTAACCTTTGCAACTATGAAACCAATGGGGGAAAGCTTGCAGAAAGAATTATCCAAGCTAGTCAACTATAGTGAAGTTCAATATCAAGAAGATGTTGAAACAATCCGAAAAGAGGCTGAAATCATCAAAGGAGAGTAATATGAATCCTATCAAAGCTTTTGCTAAAATTTATGGTAATTACTTTTTGACCGTGCAAGGTGTAAAAGTAATGAAAACGATAAAGAAAGATGATAATGCCGTTGTCGGTCTGGGGAAACTTTTTATTGCCGACAAGTTAATGGATACGGCTCGGTGGCTCATTAAGCCAGAGGATAAAAAATGAAATTTTTCTGGGGACTTCTTGCCATTATTTTTATCAAACCGATTATTGGGATTGTGAAATTCTTTTGGATGATCATCTCTTTTGCAGTCCAATTGCTGTTTTACAAGATATTGGATTGGTTCTTTAAACTTATCTAGATGGTAATCCAAGTCGCAGAGAACTAGCAGGAACTCCACTGCTAGTTTTTTATTCTCTTTCCATATGGTATAATATAAGCAGTAAAATCATTTTATACTCTTCGAAAATCTCTTCAAACCACGTCAGCTTCACCTTGCTGTATATATGTTACTGACTTCGTCAGTTCTATCCGCAACCTCAAAACGGTGTTTTGAGCTGACTTCGTCAGTTCTATCTACAATCTCAAAGCACTGTTTTGAGCAACCTGCGGCTAGCTTCCTAGTTTGCTCTTTGATTTTCATTGAGTATTAGAACATATAATGGAGGTCGTCATGGACAATATCATCGATGTGTCAATTCCTGTTGCAGAAGTGGTGGACAAGCATCCAGAAGTCTTGGAAATTCTAGTGGAGTTGGGTTTTAAACCCCTTGCCAATCCCTTAATGCGCAATACAGTTGGTCGTAAAGTATCACTTAAACAGGGTTCTAAGCTAGCAGGAACTCCTATGGACAAGATTGTACGCACACTGGAAGCGAATGGCTACGAAGTGATTGGATTAGACTAATGGCAGATGAACGGATTCATGTCCTACGGGATATTTTATTAGAATTGCATAATGGCGCCTCTCCTGAGTCGGTTCAGGAGCGTTTTGATGCGACCTTTGCGGGTGTCTCAGCCATTGAGATTTCCCTTATGGAGCACGAGCTGATGAACTCGGATTCGGGCGTCACTTTTGAAGATGTTATGGAACTCTGTGATGTCCATGCCAATCTTTTTAAAAATGCTATCAAAGGTGTCGAAGTTTCAGATACTGAGCATCCAGGTCACCCAGTTCGTGTCTTCAAAGAAGAAAATCTGGCTCTCCGTGCGGCCTTGATTCGCATTCGTAGATTGTTAGATACCTATGAGTCTATGGAAGACGAGGAAATGCTGGCGGAGATGCGTAAGGGTTTGGTGCGTCAGATGGGACTTGTGGGTCAATTTGACATCCATTACCAACGTAAGGAAGAACTCTTCTTTCCTATCATGGAGCGCTATGGACACGATTCACCTCCCAAAGTTATGTGGGGAGTGGATGATCAGATTAGGGAACTCTTTCAAACAGCTCTAACGACAGCCAAGTCACTACCAGAAGTGTCAATTAGCAGTGTAAAGGAAGCTTTTGAAGCTTTTGCGACAGAGTTTGAAAGTATGATTTTCAAGGAAGAGTCCATCCTGCTCATGATTCTCCTTGAGTCTTTTACTCAGGATGACTGGCTTCAGATTGCGGAGGAGAGTGATGCCTATGGCTATGCCATCATCCGTCCGTCAGAGAAATGGGTGCCAGAACGACAGATCTTTATTGAGGAAAAGATTGCAGAGGAGCCTGTACAACTAGATACGGCAGAAGGTCAAGTTCAACAAGTCATAGATACGCCAGAAGGCCATTTTACCATTACCTTTACCCCTAAGGAAAAGGAAGCTGTGCTGGACCGCCATAGTCAACAGGCTTTTGGTAATGGCTATCTTTCAGTCGAGCAGGCCAATCTCATCCTCAATCATCTCCCTATGGAGATTACCTTTGTCAATAAAGAAGATATTTTCCAGTATTACAATGACAATACGCCAGCTGATGAGATGATTTTCAAACGGACGCCGTCCCAAGTCGGGCGCAATGTCGAACTCTGTCATCCGCCTAAGTATTTGGACAAGGTCAAGGCTATCATGAAGGGACTTCGTGAGGGGACCAAGGACAAGTATGAAATGTGGTTCAAGTCTGAGTCGCGAGGTAAGTTTGTCCACATCACCTATGCTGCAGTACACGATGAAGACGGAGAATTCCAAGGAGTGTTGGAGTATGTTCAGGATATCCAGCCCTACCGTGAGATTGATACGGACTATTTTCGTGGATTAGAATAAGGAGAAAAAATGAGTTACGAACAAGAATTTATGAAGGAATTTGAAGCTTGGGTCAATACCCAAATCATGATTAACGATATGGCGCACAAGGAAAGTCAAAAAGTTTACGAAGAAGACCAGGACGAGCGTGCCAAAGATGCCATGATTCGCTACGAGAGTCGCTTGGATGCTTATCAGTTCTTGCTTGGTAAGTTTGAAAACTTCAAAGTAGGCAAGGGATTCCATGATTTGCCAGAAGGCTTGTTTGGTGAGCGAAATTATTAAACGAGAAAGATTCTTGATTTTTCACTAAAATCTTGATAGAATGTTTATGTTAAATCCTTGTCAGAGCAGGGATTTTTTATTGAAAGGATTTTATCATGTCAAAGAAACTCAATCGTAAAAAACAATTACGAAATGGCCTCCGTCGCGCAGGTGCCTTTTCAAGTACTGTGACTAAGGTTGTAGATGAGACAAAAAAAGTCGTGAAGCGTGCAGAACAGTCAGCAAGCGCAGCTGGTAAGGCTGTTTCTAAAAAAGTTGAACAAGCAGTAGAAGCTACCAAAGAGCAAGCTCAAAAAGTAGCTAATTCTGTAGAAGATTTTGCAGCAAATTTGGGTGGACTTCCACTTGATCGTGCCAAGACTTTCTATGATGAAGGAATCAAGTCTGCTTCACATTTCAAAAACTGGACTGAAAAAGAACTCCTTGACTTGAAAGGAATCGGCCCAGCTACCATCAAGAAATTGAAAGAAAATGGCATCAAGTTCAAGTAATTTTTCTTGAGCCTTGCATTTCCGAAAAAATCTTGCTACAATAGAGCCATTAGAGGTGTTTTGAATCCCACATTTTACAGAAAGTGGCGGCGCTGAGAAGTCCACAAATGTGTCAAAACTGGTTGCTAATGGATGAAAAATTGAAATAAAAGTGTCTTTTTGCTTTAAAGACGAGAGTTGCGGGCAACTGCCCGAAATTGGGTGGTACCGCGGATAAACACATTCGTCCCTGTCATGTAGATGGCAGGGCTTTTCTTTTACGTCTTAGTCAAAGGGGGTTGTTATGAAGCAATCTTTTAACACAAGTAAACTATATTATGGTTTTCCTGTTTTTATTTTAGGATATCAAGATTAGAATTTTGGCTATAACATCACGACCTGTAGTTCCTCTTATAGTCTAGGAGATTGGGTTGTGATTGGAGTCGTTGCGAGAGAGAATGCCGCAGAGCAGATCAAACAGTATCAAAAATTTACTGTGAATATTTCTGATGAAACTTCTATGCTTGCGATGGAGCAGGCTGGTTTTATCAGTCATCAGGAGAAATTGGAACGTTTGGGAGTGCATTATGAAATTTCTGAACGAACTCAGACTCCTATTTTAGACGCCTGTCCACTTGTTTTAGATTGTCGGGTAGATAGGATTGTTGAGGAAGACGGTATTTGCCACATCTTTGCCAAGATTCTTGAGCGACTTGTTGCCCCAGAACTCCTGGATGAAAAGGGACATTTTAAAAATCAACTGTTTGCCCCAACCTATTTCATGGGAGATGGATATCAGCGCGTTTATCGCTATCTGGACAAGCGTGTAGATATGAAGGGCAGTTTCATCAAAAAAGCGAGGAAGAAGGATGGCAAGAACTGAGCTGCCAGATAAAATCGAAACAGAACGTCTCGTTTTACGAGTCCGTACTGTGGCGGATGCTGAGGATATCTTTGACTATGCTAGTTTGCCAGAGGTCGCCTATCCAGCAGGTTTTCCTCCAGTCAAGACCTTGGAAGATGAGATTTATTATCTGGAGCACATTCTTCCGGAGCGTAATCAAAAGGAAAATCTCCCAGCAGGCTACGGGATTGTCGTCAAAGGAACGGATAAGATCGTTGGCTCTATCTATTTCAACCATCGCCATGAAGATGATGTGATGGAAATCGGCTATACCTTACACTCAGACTATTGGGGGCGAGGTTATGTGCCAGAAGCTGCGCGTGCCTTGATTGACTTAGCCTTTAAAGATTTGGGTCTTCACAAGATTGAACTAACTTGCTTTGGATATAACCTTCAAAGTCAACGAGTCGCGGAAAAGCTTGGCTTTACCCTCGAAGCTCGCATAAGAGACCGTAAAGATGCTCAAGGCAACTGCTGTGATGATTTGAGATATGCCTTGCTGAAGAGTGAGTGGGGGGTGATTTGATGCATCTTTTCATCATTGGTGCTCCAGCATCAGGAAAAATGACCATTGGTCAAGAATTATCTCGACTGACGGATGCTACCCTATTTTATAACCATCAAGCCATTGATTTTGCACTAGAAATCTATCAGGACTATACAGAGGAAATGTGGGAATTTGTTCGTGGAATCACTTTTTCATTCCTTGGAGCAAGTGCAAGAAATCAGCGATCAGTAATTTTAACAGATGTAATTGATTTTTCAAATCAGTATCATCTGATATATTTAAAGCAAATTCAGAATTTGTTGGATGATTATCATCAAGAGATTCTTTTTGTTGAGTTGGAAACAAGTCTTGAAGAGTGCATACGTCGAAATCGAACGGAGAATCGATTAAAGCACAAACCCTTAAAACGACATATTGAGGTATCTGAAAGAGAAATTTTAGAGACCGCTGAAACACTTCAATTAAATTCCCAATATCAACCGAATGAGTTGCACCACTACTTTAAAATAAATAATACGAATTTGTCTGCAGAAGAAGCTGCTAAGCAAATTCAAAATAAAATAAACAAAATAGAGAAAGGACACACACATGTCTAAAGAACTTTCATCTAAATACAATCCAGCCGAGGTTGAGGCTGGTCGTTACCAAAAATGGCTTGATGCTGATGTTTTCAAGCCTTCAGGCGATCAAAAGGCTAAGCCTTATTCAATCGTTATTCCACCACCAAACGTTACAGGTAAACTTCACCTTGGTCACGCTTGGGATACAACTTTGCAAGATATTATCATCCGTCAAAAACGCATGCAAGGTTTTGATACCCTTTGGCTTCCTGGGATGGACCACGCAGGGATTGCCACTCAGGCTAAGGTAGAGGAGCGCTTGCGTGGTGAGGGCATTTCCCGCTATGACCTTGGTCGTGAGTCTTTCTTGACGAAAGTCTGGGAATGGAAAGACGAATATGCCACTACTATCAAGGAACAATGGGGCAAGATGGGGCTCTCTGTAGACTACTCTCGTGAGCGTTTCACTCTTGACGAAGGTTTGTCAAAAGCTGTTCGTAAGGTCTTTGTGGACCTTTACAAGAAAGGCTGGATCTACCGTGGTGAGTTTATCATCAACTGGGACCCAGCAGCTCGCACAGCCCTTTCTGATATTGAGGTGATTCACAAGGATGTCGAAGGTGCCTTCTACCACATGAACTACATGCTGGAAGATGGTTCACGCGCCCTTGAAGTTGCTACAACTCGTCCTGAGACTATGTTTGGGGACGTTGCGGTTGCGGTTAATCCAGAAGACCCGCGCTACAAGGACTTGATTGGTAAAAACGTCATCCTTCCAATCGCTAATAAACTCATCCCAATCGTTGGAGATGAGCACGCAGATCCTGAGTTTGGTACTGGTGTCGTGAAAATCACACCTGCCCACGATCCAAATGACTTCTTGGTTGGCCAACGTCATAACTTGCCACAAGTCAACGTCATGAACGACGACGGAACTATGAATGAGCTTGCCTTTGAATTTTCAGGCATGGATCGTTTTGAAGCTCGTAAGGCAGTCGTTGCTAAGTTGGAAGAAATCGGTGCCCTTGTCAAAATCGAAAAACGTGTCCATTCAGTCGGTCACTCAGAACGGACAGGTGTCGTAGTTGAGCCACGCTTGTCTACTCAATGGTTCGTCAAGATGGACCAATTGGCTAAGAACGCCATTGCCAACCAAGACACAGAGGACAAGGTCGAATTCTACCCACCTCGTTTCAACGATACCTTCCTTCAATGGATGGAAAATGTCCACGACTGGGTTATCTCTCGTCAGCTTTGGTGGGGTCACCAAATCCCTGCCTGGTACAATGCTGATGGTGAAATGTATGTCGGCGAAGAAGCTCCAGAAGGTGACGGATGGACTCAGGACGAAGACGTCTTGGATACTTGGTTCAGTTCTGCCCTCTGGCCATTTTCAACCATGGGCTGGCCTGAAGTCGACTCAGAAGACTTTAAACGTTATTTCCCAACTTCAACCTTGGTAACAGGTTACGACATCATCTTCTTCTGGGTGTCTCGTATGATCTTCCAGTCATTGGAATTCACAGGCCGTCAACCATTCCAAAACGTCCTTATCCATGGTCTAATTCGTGATGAAGAAGGACGTAAGATGTCTAAATCTCTTGGAAATGGCATTGACCCAATGGATGTTATTGATAAATATGGTACAGATAGTCTTCGTTGGTTCTTGTCAAACGGCTCAGCTCCTGGTCAAGACGTTCGTTTCTCTTACGAGAAAATGGATGCTTCATGGAACTTTATTAACAAAATTTGGAACATTTCTCGCTATATCCTCATGAACAATGAAGGTTTGACGCTGGATGTGGCGCATGACAATGTCACAAAAGTTGCAACAGGTGAGGCTGGTAATGTGACGGACCGCTGGATTCTCCACAATCTCAACGAAACCATTGCAAAAGTTACTGAAAACTTTGATAAGTTCGAGTTTGGTGTGGCTGGTCATATCCTTTACAACTTCATTTGGGAAGAATTTGCCAACTGGTATGTTGAATTGACCAAGGAAGTCCTTTACAGCGACAATGAAGACGATAAGGTCATTACTCGATCTGTTCTCCTTTACACTCTGGACAAGATCCTTCGTCTCCTTCACCCAATCATGCCATTCGTGACAGAGGAAATCTTTGGACAAATCTCAGAAGGTTCTATCGTGACAGCTGCATACCCAACTGTTAATCTAGCCTTTGAAGACCTTGCGGCTCATACTGGTGTAGAAAGTCTCAAAGACTTGATCCGTGCCGTTCGTAATGCGCGTGCGGAAGTAAACGTAGCACCAAGCAAGCCTATCACCATCCTTGTTAAGACAAGCGATAGCGACTTGGAAGCCTTCTTTAACAGCAATGTCAACTATATCAAACGCTTTACAAATCCAGAACACTTGGAAATCGCATCAACCATCCCTGCACCTGAACTGGCTATGTCAAGCGTCATTACAGGAGCAGAAATCTACCTGCCATTGGCTGACCTCCTCAATGTCGAAGAAGAACTGGCTCGTCTTGACAAGGAACTTGCTAAATGGCAAAAAGAACTGGACATGGTCGGTAAGAAGCTCTCTAACGAACGCTTCGTAGCCAACGCCAAACCAGAAGTCGTCCAAAAAGAACGCGACAAACAAGCTGACTACCAAGCCAAGTATGATGCGACCGTAGCACGTATTGATGAGATGAAGAAGTTGGTGAAATAAACACAGAAACATGGTGTAATGCCGTGTTTTTTGGGATAATGAAATTACTATCTATTGATGGAGAAAGTGATGTCTAAACACCCGCATTATGAATTGTTAAATTTAATTGGCTACGGTCTTGCCAAGTTTGCCAAGCTTTTTATAAAAGAATTTCAATATTCTAGTAAGTCGGAGTTTTATCGCTATGTGGTTTCTTTGGGAATTGCTGAAACAACTGGAGTTGTAAAAAATAGAATGGATTTATTTGATCCTTATTTTGACAATAGTCGAAAAGGTTGGTGGCAGAAAGCTGAAGTTTACCGTTTTCGTAAAGATTTAATTGATATGATGTTTGGAAATGAAGATGTTCATAGTTATGTTGAAATTGTTAAAATGTTACTTGCTAGTGAAGGAAAGCAAACAGGCATTACTATAATTGAAAAACCAATTATTCGAACTAAATTCAAACGTCTACAGGAAACGGGGATGGAGGCAGAGAATTATTTTATCCTTCATTTTGATAAAGAAGAAAAATTTCAAGGTGGACAGTTAACCGATGCATGTCTTTATGGTGATGGATATGATTTCCAAGTAGATATTCAAGAACATTCCTACCTTGCCGAAGTTAAAGGGATTCGAAAACCTAAGGGTCGTGTCCGTTTAACTGCCTACGAATTTGAGAAAGCTAAAGAGTTTCAATCAGATTTTATTTTATCTCTGGTCACCAACCTAGATGATATTCCAAAGTTAGTATTAGTTGATAATCCTCTAAAACATTTTGAGTTTAAAAAGAATATTATAAAAAATGAAATCATTGAATATAGAAGCGTAGAGGATTTGTATTAGTTCCCCCTTAACTTTTCCAGTTGAAGGAACGAGAAGTCTTGACAGGTCAACGACTTAATGAACTGGAAATCAACGGTATTCGTTTGACTAAGTTTTAAGATGGCGAAATCGGTATTGAATTTATCAGTAGTGCTGATTATAACTCTTTTATTATTTACATGAAGTATATATATATCATAGAACCTATTGTGAGGACTTTTTATAGTTTAAGCCAGTTTCCAACCAATTTCGTGATTTACTGGTAATGAAGAAAAACAATTGAAAGGATATTTCTATGCAATCAACTTACAACATTGACAATCCAAACTTGTCTTATGAAGCGAAGCGTGATTTATGGCGGATAGGTTTTGGTCTGCAGAAAGTTGACAATCTAGTGCCATCAGCGTATATGGAATCTTTGGCTGAGAAACAGTCCCGGGGAGAACTGACTTATGAGCAGGTTTATGAGGATGCAACGGCTTATCACCATACTATTGATGCAAGTACGGAAGAGGCAGACTTGGTTTCTCTACGTATTGTAGAACTATTGTCTCGAAGAGGCTTTAGCTTTAGTCCTGCGACCTTACTTGCTATTCATAAGGAGTTGTTTCAAGATATATTTGAACCCTCTATTCCGGTGGGGCAATTTCGTCAGACCAATATCACAAAGAATGAACCTGTTTTGAATGGTGAAAGTGTTGTGTACTCTGATTACTCCATGATTCAAATGACCTTAGATTATGATTTTAATCAGGAAAAACAAGTTGCATATGCGACACTAACTCAGGCGGATGTGGTTAAACAAATCCAGCATTTTATTTCAGGAATCTGGCAGATTCATCCATTTCGCGAAGGAAACACTCGGACAGTAACGGTCTTTTTGATTCAGTATCTTCGTGAGTTTGGTTTTGATATTGATAATATACCATTTCAGCAACATTCCAAGTATTTTCGTGATGCCTTGGTATTAGATAATGCAAAGATTTTACAGCGACGTCCTGAGTTTTTAACAGCTTTTTTTGAAAATCTCTTGCTCGGTGGTCAAAATGATTTGTCTTCAGAAAAAATGTATCTAGATTTAGACCTCGATTTTTCATAATCCAAATACTGAGTAAACATTGAATTTTAGGAAAAAATGAAGTAAACATTCCCACAATAAAACGCATAGTATCAAGTGTTAAAATGTACTGACCCCAAACAGTTAGACAATTAATTTATCCGAAGGATTTAGTTCTGTATTGCACAGGGCTAAGTCCTTTTAGTTTTACCTTAATTCGTTTATTGTTGTAATAATCAATATAGTCTATAATGGCTTGTTCCAATTGATTAAGTGATTTAAATGTTTTCTCATAGCCATAAAACATTTCGGATTTTAAAATGCCAAAGAAAGATTCCATCCTACCGTTGTCTTGGCTGTTGCCCTTACGTGACATGGATGCTTGAATTCCCTTACTCTCTAGGAACCGATGATAAGAATCGTGTTGGTATTGCCAGCCTTGGTCACTATGGAGAATCGTATTCTCGTAGTGCTTCTCTGTGAATGCCTGTTCCAACATTGTTTGTACTTGTTCTAAGTTGGGTGAAGTTGAAAGATTATAGGCGATAATTTCGCTATTAAAGCCATCTAAAACTGGTGATAAGTAAAGCTTTTAAGTACTTACTGGAATGGCAAATTCAGTCACATCTGTGTAGCACTGTTCCATTGTTTTAGAGCCTTCAAATTGGCCTTGAATGAGATTCTCTGCCTTCTTGCCAACGTCTCCTTTATGAGAAGAATATTTTCGTTTCTGTCGCGTTTTAGCTTGTAAATTGAGTACTTTCATCAAGCCTTGAACTCTTTTATGATTTACCAGATAAGCACGATTTCTTAGTTCTAAATGAATACAGCGATAAGCATAATTTCCCTTGTGTTCGATAAAAATGGATTGAATTTCAGCTTTAAGCTCTTGGTCCTTATCTGGTTTGTCTAGCTGTTTCAAGTGATAGTAGTAGGTCCAACGAGCTAGTTTAATAGCTTTTAGAAGAAGATCTAACGAAAACTCAGTCATTAATTCTTGAACAATTTCTGTCTTTCTTCTTTCTCTTTTTCCTCCTTCAATCGGAGTTCTCTTAACTTTTTTAGGATGGCATTCTCCGCTCTCAGGTACTCTCCCTCTTGTTTTCTCAACAATAGTATACCCGTTTTTCCTGTATTGTGCTAGCCAGTTAAGAAGTATCGTACGACTTGGGAGACCGTATTCAAGAGAAACTCTATCTTTAGTCCAGCCTTCATGTAAGACTTTATTAATCATTTCTTGTTTTAAATCAGGAGAATAGTAACGATTTTTTCCTTTTTTGACGAACTCTATTCCATAACGATCAATCAATTTAATCATGTACCTAATATTAGAATTGTTTATCCCAAATTTATTTGAAAGCTTCTCTAAGCTATATCCTTGTTTTCTAAGTTCATAGATCTGAACTTTATCATCATAACTTAATTTCATAATAAAAACACCCCAAAAGTTAGATTTTTTCTGTCTAACTTTTGGGGTGTAGTTCATGTACACCTGATATGATGCGTTTTTTGAATTTTATAGACTGCTCGTTTAAACTCTATTTACTTCGTACATTCCGGAGCGAGATGGACTATTAGTCGCATACAAAATGAGTGCTATTCGGATTTTATTTTCGTGTACAATTTCAGCCATTCTTGTTATAATCAGCCTATAGGAATCAAGGAGGTGATTGTTATGGCTATTTTTGTGTCTTTGGATGGAATTGTGGTAGAAGTACTTGATGTCTTTTCTTCTTTTAATGGGGATAGTGAGTTTTTCTTGTGTAAACGTCTTAAAGACAAGAGTCAGTTTGTGATGGAACGCTCTCGGTTCGAGGAGATGTTCCAACTTCAAAGTAGTCACTTGACGACGCAAGAAAAATTACAATTGTTTACCTCCGTGTTTGCTGGCCGTTATGATGTTTATGCTAAGAGTTTTATCAATGATCAAGGGAAAATTCAGTATTTTCCTTCCTATGATTATGGTTGGAAGCAGTTGCCACTTGAAAAACGGAGTTTCCAGACATTGACGGACTCCGTTTTGAAATCTCATTTTCGTGGGGAGACAGCTATCGGTATCTTTCCTATGCACTTAGATGATAGCTGTCATTTTTTGGTACTGGATTTTGATGAAGGAGATTGGAAAGAAGCTGGTTTAACCATTCGAAGAATAGCCAGGGAACGCCAGATGGAAGCCCATTTAGAGATTTCTCGTTCGGGTCACGGACTCCATATTTGGTTCTTCTTTGAGGAAGCGATTCCGAGTCGAGAGGCTCGCTTGTTTGGAAAGAAACTGATAGAACTGGCAATGCAGGAAAGTATGCAACTGTCCTTTGATTCTTTTGATCGCATGTTTCCAAATCAGGATGTCCTTCCTAAGGGGGGGATTTGGAAATTTGATTGCCTTGCCTTTTCAAGGAGAAGCTTACCATCAAGGGCGAACGGTCTTTGTGGATGAACAGTTTCAGCCTTATGAAGACCAATGGAGGTATCTACAAGAAATTCAGAGGGTTTCAACTGCTAAAGTGGCACTGTTAATCCAAGAAGAGTTAGGCAAGCAAGAATTGGACAAGGAGTTGAAGATCGTCTTATCCAATATGATCCAACTTGAAAAATCGTCTGTGACACCCAAGACACTGTTTTTCTTGAAAAATATGGCTTCATTTTCTAATCCCGAATTTTATTTAAAGCAGGCTATGCGACAGCCAACCTATCAAATTCCTGAGAGAATGTATTTATTTGGAGAATCCGATTATTATTTATGGCTGCCAAGAGGCTTGTTATATCCATTGCAAGATAAATTTAAGCAGGTATCTGTGGAAGATAGGAGAAAGGTACAAAGGTCTATTAGCGTGGAATTTAAGGGAGAACTCACTTTTGAGCAAGAGTTAGCCCTGTCAGATATGACTTCTAAAGAAAATGGTTTACTTCATGCGGAGACTGGTTTTGGGAAGACCGTTTTAGGTGCTGCTCTTATCTCTGAACGGAAAACAAAAACAATTATTCTAGTCCATAATAAGCAACTCTTAGACCAATGGCTAGATCGCTTAAACTGCTTTTTGACTTTCGAAGAGGAGGAGGCTATCCGTTATACGGCATCAGGTCGTGAAAAGGTAATCGGCTATGTTGGACAGTACGGTGGGACTAAGAAATGGCTGAGTAAACTGGTTGATGTCGTTATGATTCAATCTCTATTTAAGTTGGAAAATAGTCAAAGTCTTTTGGATGAGTATGAGATGATGATTGTGGATGAGTGTCATCATGTCTCTGCCTTGATGTTTGAAAAAGTTGTTGCTCAGTTTAGAGGGAAGTATCTTTACGGTTTGACGGCTACGCCTGAGCGTAAGAATGGTCATGAGCCTATTGTTTTTCAGAGAATTGGTGAGATACTCCATACTGCTGATAAGAGGGAAACGGATTTTAAACGGCAATTGCAATTAAGATTCACTTCTTTTGGTCATTTGGAGATTGAAAAGACCAAAGCAAGTAATTTTATACAGCTCAGTGATTGGATTGCTACAGACTCAGCGAGGAATCAGTTGATTCTCAAGGATATTCTAGCCCAAGTGGCAGAAGGACGGAATATCTTGGTTTTAGTTAATCGAATTCAACAGATAGATGTCTTTGAAAAGTTATTGAAAGAGAAAGAGGTTGATGACTGTTACATTATTAGCGGAAAAACCAAAGTCCGAGAAAGAACGAGTTTACTGGAGACGTTAGAACAGTTAGATAAAGGGTTTGTTTTGTTGTCTACTGGAAAATACATTGGCGAAGGTTTTGACTTACCTCAGTTGGACACGCTTATCTTGGCAGCACCCTTTTCTTGGAAAAATAATTTAATTCAGTATGCAGGTCGGATTCATAGAAACTACAAGGATAAGTCTTTGGTGCGTATTTTCGATTATGTGGATATTCATGTTCCTTATTTAGAAAAGATGTTTCAGAAACGACAAGTAGCTTATCGAAAGATGGATTATCGTGTCATCGAGGGTGAGGAGAAACAATTCGTTTATGTTGATAGTAGATATGAGAAGGTGTTGAGAGAGGACTTAGCAGGGGAAAGACAGGAATGTCTGCTTATTTTACCTTATGTGCACCAGACAAAACTGATGAATTTTCTAAAAGAATTTAGGATTAGTCAAATTGAGATATGTATACCAGAGACGGTTGCAAATAAAGCATGGCTAGACCAGTTGAAGAGCCAGAAAATTAAAGTGTCTTTTACTCAATCAAAAATAGTAACGCCTATTCTTTTGGTGAATAAGACTATTGTTTGGTATGGTGCAATGCCATTATTAGGGAAGGTAGATGAGATGACCATATTACGTTTGGAATCAGCTAGTATAGTTTCTGAACTAGTGGCAGGTTTACGATAGAGAAAATTTTTAAAAATTTCTATGTATGATTTTCATTTCTTTAGTGAGACTGTTGCCATTATCACATTCGAATCACACAAAATAAAAAAATTTTTATAAGTACTTGACAAATAGATTGAAATATCATAAAATAAAAACGGTTACAGAGTTATTAATTATTTAAGCTTCATGTCACCATTAAAAATTGAAATAAAAGGATGTTATCACTAATACAAGTGAGCAGGAACCTATTTAATCACATCAGAAGAAGTTTCTTGATGTTTTTTAAGTAGGTTCCTTTTATTTTAAAAGGGAAATTTTATGATCATAAAACGAATACTAAACCACAATGCCGTAATTGCGCAAAGTAAAAAAGATATCGATATTCTTCTTTTTGGAAGGGGAATAGCTTTTGGAAGAAAAACTGGAGATAAAGTAAATCCAATTGATATTGAGAAAAGTTTTTTTCTCAAAAATAGAGATAATATGACCCGTTTTACAGAGATGTTTATTAACGTTCCTTTGGAGTTGGTGTACATCACCGAAAAAATAATTAACCTAGGTAAAATAACATTAGGTAATAATTTTGATGAGATTATCTATATAAATCTAACGGATCATATTTCTTCGAGTATAGAACGTTATAAAGAAGGAGTTATTATTTCGAATCCCCTACGCTGGGAAATCTCGAAATATTATAAAGAAGAATTTGAGCTTGGGAAAAGGGCTTTACAAATAATAAAAAAAGAGTTAGGTATTGAACTTCCAATTGACGAAGCTGCATTCATAGCGCTACATTTTGTTAATGCTAATTTAGAAAATAATTTTCAAGAGTCGTATAAAATCACTGAAATAATTATGGGAATTGAGAAAATCATTCAAGATTTCTATTGTACTGAGTTTAACCAAGATTCTATTGATTATTATAGATTCATAACTCATATAAAATTATTTGCCCATCGCTTGGTTGAAAATACAACTTATTGTGACGATGATGATGAAGACTTGTTAGCATTAATGAAAAATAAATATCCTAGAGAATATGAATGTGGTGAACAGGTGGCAATGTTTATACAAACTGAGTACAATTATTTGCTGACTTCTAGTGAATTAGTTTATTTGATGGCTCATATTCGTCGCTTAACAAAAAATTTAGATTAATAGAATAGGAGAATACCATGAGTTATAAAGATAAGGTACAAAAAATCCTCGATGTAATTGGAGGTGAAAAAAATGTCAATAGAGTTACCCATTGTGTAACACGTTTAAGATTAGAATTAAAAGATGAAAATTTAGTCAATGATGATGATGTGAAGAAGATACCAGGTGTAATAGGTATTATGAAAAAGAATGGACAATATCAAATTATACTTGGTAATGATGTAGCTAATTATTATAAAGAATTCGTTAAACTTGGCAATTTTGAATCCGATTCAGTTGTTCAAGGGCACAAAGGGAATATTTTAGAAAGAATCATTGAGTATATCGCTGGTTCCATGACTCCAATCATTCCAGCAATGTTAGGGGGAGGTATGCTGAAAGTCTTGGTAATTATTTTACCAATGCTTGGTATATTGCAATCAGATTCTCAGACTATTGCTTTTTTGACATTTTTTGGGGATGCTCCATATTATTTCTTACCGCTGTTATTAGCTTATTCTGCATCACAAAAATTAAAAGTAACATCTACATTAGCTATGTCTGTAGCAGGTGTACTTCTCCATCCAAATTTTGTTCAAATGGTGCAATCAGGGAATCCTCTTAGTTTATTTGGTGTACCTGTGATACCAGCTAGTTATGGTTCGTCAGTCGTTCCAATTCTTATTATGGTTTGGTTGATGAAATATATTGAAAAAATGATTGCTAAATTAACACCAGCTGTTACTAAGAGTTTTTTGCAACCTACGCTAGTATTATTAGTATCAAGCTGTATTGCCTTAGTTGTAGTCGGGCCTATTGGAGTAATTGTTGGTGAAGGATTATCAAATCTAGTTGGGCAAATGTATGATGTAGCTGGATGGCTTACATTAGCTATTCTTGGTGCTATTATGCCATTTATTGTTATGACTGGAATGCATTGGGCTTTTGCACCTATTTTTTTGGCGGCATCTATTGCTACTCCAGACGTATTAATTCTTCCAGCAATGTTAGGGTCAAACTTAGCTCAAGGGTCTGCTTCGATGGCTGTTGCATTAAAGAGTAAAAATAATAATACAAAACAAATTGCTTTTGCAGCAGGTTTCTCAGCCTTACTTGCAGGGATTACCGAACCTGCATTATATGGTGTGACTTTAAAATATAAAAAACCGCTTTATGCAGCTATGATTGGTGGTGGATTAGCGGGATTATTTGCAGGTCTTACTAGTGTTAAAGCGTATCTATTTGCTGTCCCATCTTTGATAGCGTTGCCTCAATTTATTTATTCTGATGTACCATCAAATATTGTAAATGCTTTAATTGTGGCGGTTATTTCGGTTGTTATTACCTTTGTATTAGCTTATATATTTGGAATCGATGAAGAAGAGAGTTCTAGCAATTTAGAAGTTAAAGCTGGAGTTTCAAATAAAAAAATGATATTTTCTCCTATATCAGGAGAAATCATTCCGTTAAGCGATGTCCAGGATAAAACATTTTCAGATAAACTAATTGGAGACGGAGTAGCGATTATTCCAAGTGAAGGTAAGGTTTATGCACCATTTGATGGGAAAATTACAAATATTTTTCCGACTAAGCACGCAATTGGATTGAAGAGTGATGAGGGTGTTGAGTTACTAATTCATATTGGATTAGATACTGTTGAGCTAAAAGGTCAAGGTTTTATTAGTCATGTAGAAGA
Organism: Streptococcus pneumoniae; assembly: GCF_001457635.1. Taxonomy (NCBI): domain Bacteria; kingdom Bacillati; phylum Bacillota; class Bacilli; order Lactobacillales; family Streptococcaceae; genus Streptococcus; species Streptococcus pneumoniae. The sequence goes on along the minus strand of NZ_LN831051.1, from coordinate 2,052,209 downwards.
AGGAGACAGAGTTTTCAAAAATCAGTTGATTTTTGAAATGGACTTGAATTTAATCAAGACTAAAGGCTACGAAACAGTTACACCAGTAATTGTAACGAATACCAATGATTTTCTAGATGTATTAGTATTACCTAATAATCAGACAATCGAGCATTCTAAGGAATTACTGGTAATATTATAATGGAGGAAAGTTATGACCATTTTTCCAGATGATTTTCTTTGGGGTGGAGCTGTTGCAGCTAATCAAGTAGAGGGAGCATATAATGAAGATGGTAAGGGCTTATCAGTTCAGGATGTGTTACCCAAAGGTGGATTAGGAGAAGCAACAGAAAATCCTACAGAAGATAACTTAAAATTGATAGGTATTGATTTTTATCATAAATATAAGGAAGATATATCCTTGTTTTCTGAAATGGGCTTTAATGTTTTTCGTACTTCTATTGCATGGAGTAGAATTTTTCCAAAAGGAGATGAGGAAGAACCTAACGAAGCTGGGTTGAAATATTATGATGAATTGTTTGATGAACTACATGCTCACGGGATAGAACCACTTGTAACTCTTTCACACTATGAGACTCCATTATATTTAGCAAGAAAATATCATGGATGGATTGATAGGAGAATGATTCATTTTTATGAAAAATTTGCTCGAACAGTTTTAGAAAGGTATAAAGATAAAGTTAAATATTGGCTTACATTTAACGAAGTAAACTCTGTTTTGGAATTACCGTTTACTAGTGGAGGAATAGATATACCTAAGGAGAATCTTTCGAAACAAGAATTATATCAAGCTATACATCATGAATTAGTCGCCTCGAGTTTGGTTACAAAAATTGCTCGTGAGATTAATTCAGAGTTTAAGGTGGGGTGTATGGTATTAGCTATGCCAGCTTATCCAATGACTCCAAATCCAAAAGATGTATGGGCGACTCATGAGTATGAGAATCTAAATTATCTATTTTCAGATGTGCATGTTAGAGGTTATTATCCGAATTATGCAAAAAGATATTTTAAGGAAAATGACATTAACATAGAGTTTGCAGCTGAAGATGCAGAGTTATTAAAAAATTATACTGTAGATTTTTTATCCTTTAGCTATTACATGAGTGTGACTCAATCTGCTCTTCCAACACAGTATAATTCAGGAGAAGGGAATATTATTGGTGGTTTAGTAAATCCTTATTTAGAGTCTTCTGAGTGGGGATGGCAAATTGATCCAATTGGACTACGTATAATTTTAAATAGATATTATGACCGTTATCAAATTCCATTATTTATAGTGGAAAACGGATTAGGTGCTAAAGATCAACTAATAAAAGATGAATTTAATAACTTAACAGTCCAAGATGATTATAGAATTCAGTATATGAAAGAACATTTATTGCAAGTAGCTGAAGCTCTACAAGATGGTGTGGAAATTATGGGCTATACGTCTTGGGGATGTATTGACTGCGTTTCTATGTCCACTGCACAGCTTTCTAAGAGGTACGGTCTCATTTATGTTGATCGAAATGATGATGGAAATGGCACATTCAATCGATATAAGAAAATGTCCTTTACTTGGTATAAAGGAGTGATTGAATCAAATGGAGAATCCTTATTCAAATAGTTTGTTTATTGATGATTAGATATTATCACGGTTAAGGCAGCATCTCATTAAATATGAAATAAAGAGGTTTGGAAGACATCAAATTCTAAACCTCTTTATTTTATAGGGGGATTAATTAATTTAATTTTGTTACAGAGAGCCGATTATAAATAGTTAACTTAGGATAGATTGGTTATATATAGTAGACTGAATCTAAAATAGTACGAAACAATTGCTAAAACATTTATAGAAATTAATTTTACTTTCCCAATCGATTTGTTTTCATCTTATTTCAATCCGCTATAAAGTTAGATAAGAATAAGCTAACAAGCAGAAGTAAGATAGGTCTTGCAAGAATGGTAAAAATCTGATAAACTAAGTGGTAATTGAATAGAAATCTGAAAGACTAGTAGCCCAAGGGAAGTATATCAGGGAGGAGAGCCGTGACTGCAAGCTCTCTATATGAAAGCTGGGTGAATTCACTTGCGCATGGATTTAGAAATGAAGGTCTGACTTGTCAGATGAAAACGGATGGTACCGCGTGTCAACGCTCCGAGTGGAGTTTTTGGCATGTGGTTTTCTTTTTATCTACGAGAGACTGATGGAGGAAATATGTCAACTATTGAAGAACAATTAAAAGCGCTTCGCGAAGAAACGCTGACTAGCTTGAAGCAGATTACTGCTGGAAATGAAAAAGAGATGCAAGATTTGCGTGTCTCTGTCCTTGGTAAAAAGGGTTCGCTCACTGAAATCCTCAAAGGGATGAAAGATGTTTCTGCTGAGATGCGTCCAATCATCGGGAAACACGTCAATGAAGCTCGTGATGTCTTGACAGCTGCTTTTGAAGAAACAGCTAAGCTCTTGGAAGAAAAGAAAGTCGCGGCTCAACTGGCTAGCGAGAGTATCGATGTGACGCTTCCAGGTCGTCCAGTTGCGACTGGTCACCGTCACGTTTTGACACAAACCAGTGAAGAAATCGAAGATATCTTCATCGGTATGGGTTATCAAGTCGTGGATGGTTTTGAAGTGGAGCAAGACTACTATAACTTTGAACGTATGAACCTTCCAAAAGACCACCCAGCTCGTGATATGCAGGATACTTTCTATATCACTGAAGAAATCTTGCTCCGTACCCACACGTCTCCAGTTCAGGCGCGTGCTATGGATGCCCATGATTTTTCTAAAGGTCCTTTGAAGATGATCTCGCCAGGGCGTGTCTTCCGTCGCGATACGGACGATGCGACCCACAGTCACCAATTCCACCAAATCGAAGGCTTGGTAGTTGGGAAAAATATCTCTATGGCTGATCTTCAAGGAACGCTTCAGTTGATTGTCCAAAAAATGTTTGGTGAAGAGCGTCAAATTCGTTTGCGTCCATCTTACTTCCCATTCACAGAGCCATCTGTTGAGGTGGATGTTTCTTGCTTCAAGTGTGGTGGAGAAGGCTGTAACGTATGTAAGAAAACAGGTTGGATCGAAATTATGGGAGCCGGTATGGTTCACCCACGTGTCCTTGAAATGAGTGGTATCGATGCGACTGTATACTCTGGTTTTGCCTTTGGTCTTGGACAAGAGCGTGTAGCTATGCTCCGTTATGGAATCAACGATATCCGTGGATTCTACCAAGGAGATGTCCGCTTCTCAGAACAGTTTAAATAATGATTAGAAAAGTAGAAATGGCAGATGTTGAGGTGTTGGCTAAAATTGCCAAACAAGCCTTTCGTGAAACCTTTGCGTATGATAATACGGAAGAGCAGTTACAGGAATACTTTGAAGAGGCTTATAGTCTGAAAACTTTGTCAACTGAGTTGGGAAATCCTGACTCTGAAACCTATTTCATTATGCATGAGGAGGAGATAGCTGGTTTTCTCAAAGTCAACTGGGGAAGTGCTCAAACTGAGAGAGAATTAGAGGACGCTTTTGAAATTCAACGCCTCTATGTGCTACAAAAATTCCAAGGATTTGGACTAGGTAAGCAACTGTTTGAATTCGCACTTGAACTTGCTACAAAAAATAGTTTTTCTTGGGCTTGGCTAGGTGTTTGGGAGCATAATACAAAAGCTCAAGCGTTTTATAATCGATATGGTTTTGAAAAATTTAGCCAACATCATTTTATGGTTGGTCAAAAAGTAGATACGGATTGGTTACTGAGAAAGAAATTAAGGTAAGAAGAGGATTCTTCTATTGAAATGATAGGAAAGGAAAAGAACCAGTGTGGCAATGGTCATTCTGGAGAACTAAATTATGCTTATATCTTATAAATGGTTAAAAGAATTGGTGGACATTGATGTGCCATCACAAGAGTTGGCTGAAAAAATGTCAACTACAGGAATCGAGGTCGAAGGTGTCGAATCACCAGCTGCTGGTCTCTCAAAAATTGTCGTCGGTGAGGTCTTGTCTTGCGAAGATGTGCCAGAGACTCACCTCCATGTTTGTCAGGTTAACGTTGGCGAAGAAGAGCGTCAGATCGTTTGTGGTGCCCCAAATGTGCGTGCTGGGATCAAGGTCATGGTGGCTCTTCCAGGAGCTCGTATCGCTGATAACTACAAAATCAAAAAAGGAAAAATCCGTGGTTTGGAGTCACTTGGAATGATCTGTTCACTTGGTGAATTGGGAATTTCTGACTCAGTTGTGCCTAAGGAATTCGCAGATGGCATCCAAATCTTGCCTGAAGATGCCGTGCCAGGTGAGGAAGTCTTTTCTTACCTAGACTTGGATGATGAAATCATCGAACTTTCCATCACACCAAACCGTGCAGATGCCCTTTCTATGTGTGGAGTGGCTCACGAAGTGGCAGCCATCTATGACAAGGCAGTCAACTTTAAAGAATTTACTCTAACAGAAACTAATGAAGCTGCGGCAGATGCCCTTTCTGTCAGCATTGAGACAGACAAGGCGCCTTACTATGCAGCTCGTATCTTGGACAATGTGACCATCGCACCAAGTCCACAATGGTTGCAAAACCTTCTCATGAACGAAGGAATCCGTCCCATCAATAACGTAGTGGACGTGACCAACTACATCCTGCTCTATTTTGGTCAACCAATGCATGCCTTTGACTTGGATAACTTTGAAGGGACTGACATCCGTGTGCGTGAAGCGCGTGCTGGTGAAAAATTGGTGACCTTGGACGGTGAAGAACGTGACTTGGACGTGAATGACCTAGTCATCACTGTCGCAGACAAGCCAGTAGCCCTTGCAGGTGTCATGGGTGGTCAAGCAACAGAAATCTCTGAAAAATCTAGTCGTGTTGTCCTTGAAGCTGCTGTTTTCAATGGCAAATCTATCCGTAAGACAAGTGGTCGCCTGAACCTTCGTTCTGAGTCATCTTCTCGCTTTGAAAAAGGAATTAATGTGGCAACAGTTAATGAAGCCCTTGATGCGGCAGCTAGCCTGATTGCGGAACTTGCAGGTGCGACGGTGCGTAAGGGCATCGTTTCAGCGGGTGAGCTTGATACTTCAGATGTAGAAGTTTCTTCAACCCTTGCTGATGTTAACCGTGTCCTCGGAACTGAGCTGTCTTATGCTGATGTAGAAGACGTCTTCCGTCGTCTTGGCTTTGGTCTTTCTGGAAATGCAGACAGCTTTACAGTCAGAGTCCCACGTCGTCGTTGGGATATCACAATCGAAGCTGACCTCTTTGAAGAAATTGCTCGTATCTATGGTTATGACCGCTTGCCAACTAGTCTACCAAAAGACGATGGTACAGCAGGTGAATTGACAGCCACACAAAAACTCCGCCGTCAAGTTCGTACTATTGCTGAAGGAGCAGGTTTGACAGAAATCATCACCTATACTCTAACAACTCCTGAAAAAGCAGTTGAGTTTACGGCTCAACCAAGTAACCTTACGGAACTCATGTGGCCAATGACTGTGGATCGTTCAGTCCTCCGTCAAAATATGATTTCAGGTATCCTTGATACCGTTGCCTACAACGTGGCTCGTAAGAATAAAAACTTGGCCCTTTACGAGATTGGAAAAGTCTTTGAACAAACAGGTAATCCAAAAGAAGAACTTCCAAATGAAATCAACAGTTTTGCCTTTGCCTTGACAGGCTTGGTTGCTGAAAAAGATTTCCAAACAGCAGCAGTTCCAGTTGATTTCTTCTATGCTAAGGGAATCCTTGAAGCCCTATTTACTCGTTTGGGACTCCAAGTAACCTATACAGCAACATCTGAAATCGCTAGCCTTCATCCAGGTCGTACAGCCGTGATTTCACTCGGTGACCAAGTTCTTGGTTTCCTTGGCCAAGTGCATCCAGTCACTGCCAAGGCTTACGATATTCCAGAAACGTATGTGGCTGAGCTTAACCTTTCAGCTATCGAAGCTGCGCTTCAGCCAGCGACTCCATTTGTAGAAATCACCAAATTCCCGGCAGTCAGCCGTGACGTTGCCCTTCTCCTCAAGGCAGAAGTGACTCATCAAGAAGTTGTAGATGCTATCCAAGCTGCCGGCGTGAAACGTTTGACAGATATCAAACTCTTTGACGTCTTCTCAGGTGAGAAATTGGGACTTGGTATGAAGTCAATGGCTTATAGCTTGACCTTCCAAAATCCAGAAGATAGCTTAACGGACGAAGAAGTCGCACGCTATATGGAAAAAATCCAAGCATCGCTCGAAGAAAAAGTCAATGCAGAAGTGCGTTAAACGATAGTATGATACAAATTCCCCCTCTAGTTTATGAACACTAGAGGGGTGATTTTATATAAAATAATTAAAATGTGATTTCTGTAAAAATACATCTATGATCAGAGTTTTGAAAACTTACAATGTCTAAATCTTTAACATAGTAGTGGTTTTTAGGCAATAAAATATGATCTATTGTTGCATTAAAAAGTTTTGGACTTTGGCTATTCCAAGTTCCTCTTTCAAAAGGTGGCAGTACATTTAATGCGTCCCTATGAGAGCTTATTTTTGCAAGTGCTCCATGACGCATAGTTGCATTAAAATCACCTGCAATAATAGCCTTTGGATATTTTGAAGCCAATTGATTATGAATGATGTTTAAGTCTTGCTTCCAGATTTCCATTAAACCTGGCAGAGGAGGAGCAGTATGCAAGGCAATGATATCTGGTATATTTTGTTTTCTCGAATGTAATACAATTGTCCCGAACCGTGTTGTATGAAAAGTTTTAGCTTCTGTATAGAAACCATAACTTTTCTTGACAATCACAGTCACAGGAGCTATTCCACTATTGGTAGGTGGAGAAGTGAAAATATCATAGTTGGCCATAGAAAGTCCAACTTGATGAAACAATAGTTTGATTCTCTGGTTTTCTTGCTCACCTCTGATATTGGTAGCTAGTTCAGGGAATATAGCCATATCGGCGTCAAAATGGCTAAAAATTCGCTCAATATGTTGTGCTTCTATTTGATTAGCGACGTTCCAAGTTACTAATTTTAAGGTTTTAGTCTTATTTGATGCAGAAGAAAGGGTTTTATCTGTTCCGAATAATAGTAATATGAGCGATAGTAAGAGCAAAATGCCAGAGTAAAACCGTATTTGTTTATTTTTCTTGTAAAAAGATAGGAAAAAAAATAAGAAACTTAAAATAGCAGCCATAGTTGCAGTAGCTAAGGGGAAGGCATAAATCTGTGCCAAGATAGGTTGGGTAGATAGCCAAATGTTAAGATTAGAAGATGGGAAAAAAGAATAAGTTATGATAGGGATAACAAAGAGAATGACCGAAAGGGCAGAGAGAAATGTTTTAATCATTGTGTGAGTACCTCAATTTGCAATGGTTGCTCGGAGCTAATGTGACTTTGTGACTTTACTTGATTGATATTCTTTTTCTTGTCTTCCTCATAGATTAAGTACAACCCAAGTAAAAAAAGTCCAATTTAAGATTGAAATGATTAAAAGGCACAGAGATGCAAGACAATTATACTACAAAAGGTAAACATTTGACAATCGATAGCCGTCGCTTAATCGAAAGATGGAAAAAAGAAGGAAAATCAAATAGAGAAGTTGCCTCTCTACTTGGAAAAGCTCCTCAAACTATCCACACTGAAATCAAGCGTGGGACAGTCCGAAAATGTCTTGGAAAAGGGCGCTTCAAAGAGGTTTATTCTGCCGACTACGCTCAACAGTCTTATGAAAACAATCGCAAGCGCTCGGTCAAGAAATCAAGCTTGACCAAGGAACTAAAGGAAAAGATTCTCCACTATACATAACCAAAAATTTTCGCCTGAAATGATGGTTATGGCTAAAGGGGTTAACGTGGGAATTTCAACCATTTACTATTGGATTCATCGTGGAAAATTGGGGTTAAGCAAGCAGGATCTGCTTTATCCTAGAAAAGGAAAATCGCTTAAGAAATAGGCTAGCACCAACTTTAAACCCGCTGGTCAATCTATCGAATCATAATTCGCTCATTTTTTTAAAAATACATAGACGTAAAAGAAAGAGGGTTAAGTGATGAAGAATAGTGCTATTGGGAGTAATTGGAAGGATGTCCATCTGAGCTCTTTAGCAAGGAGGAAATCCTTGAAAGTGATATGCGAGTAGCTATCATGAGCGAGTTGATTGAAGCCAGAAATAAGCAAGGAATCAGTCAGAAAAAGCTAGAGGAACTCAGTGGAGTGAGTCAGCCTGTTATAGCTAGGATGGAGACAGGTAAGACTAGTCCACAGTTGGACACAGTCTTAAAAGTCCTAGCTAGTCTAGGAAAGATACTAGCAGTCGTCCGACTTGAACAGGGGAAAAGTTGACTAGAATCAGTTATAGTCTTTTCTAATAACAAGCCATAGTCACTTATAAGAATTACTAATAACGCGTTTGAGCATTCTAACTAAAATACAGCTAAAAACAAGTTATAAAAGGGATTTGAGGCATGTGTCTCAAGTCTTTTTCTTTTGTCTAAAATAGAGGTATAGTTTCAAACTATATCAAAGCCTAATTTTTTACAATTATACAGATGCTTTCTTTTCTGTTAAGATAGTTTCAACAACAAATTTTGGAGGACACATCATGTCAACTACAATCATCGGTTTCCCTCGTTTGGGCGAATTCCGTGAATTAAAATTTACAACTGAAAAATACTTTAGAAAAGAAATCTCAGAAGAAGAACTTTTAGCAGCAGCAAAAGACTTGCGTGCTAAACACTGGAACATTGTCAAAGAAAAAGGCATCACTGAAATTCCATCAAATGACTTTTCTCACTATGATAACTTCCTAGATGCGGCTTTCCTTTTCAACGTGGTGCCTGCATCCGTTCAAAACTTGGACTTGTCTGACCTTGAGCGCTACTTCGCTTTGGGACGTGGTTACCAGGGAGAAAAAGGGGACGTTCGCGCCCTTCCAATGAAGAAATGGTTCAACACTAACTACCACTACATCGTTCCTAAATTTGAAAAAGACACTCAAGTAAAATTGGCTGGTCACAAGATTTTCGATGAGTTCCAAGAAGCAAAAGAACTTGGATTGAACACTCGTCCTGTTCTTGTAGGTCCATTCACTTTCCTTCAATTGTCAGACTTTGAAGAAGGCGTGAAAGCAGACGACTTCGTAGATAGCTTAGTGGCTGCTTACCAAGAAGTTTTTGCTAAATTGGCTGAACTTGGTGCGACTCGCATCCAATTGGATGAAGCGGCTCTTGTAAAAGACTTGACAGCTGAAGAAAAAGCTCTCTTCTTGAACCTTTACAACAAACTCTTGGCTGACAAAAAAGGTCTTGAAGTCTTGCTTCAAACTTATTTCGGTGATGTTCGTGACGTATACGCTGACCTTGTAAACTTGCCAGTAGATGCTATCGGTCTTGACTTTGTTGAAGGTAAGAAAACTCTTGAACTCGTTAAAGGTGGCTTCCCAGCTGACAAGACTCTCTATGTAGGTATTGTCAATGGTAAAAACATCTGGCGCAACAACTACGAAAAGAGCTTGGCTGTTCTTGAGCAAATCCCAGCTGAAAACATCGTTTTGACAAGCTCTTGCTCACTTCTTCATGTGCCATTTACAACTGCTAATGAAGAATTTGAACCAGCACTCTTGAACCACTTTGCCTTTGCAGTTGAAAAATTGGATGAAATCCGTGACTTGGATGCTATCCGCAATGGTCAAGGTTCAGAAGCTCTTGCAGCCAACAAAGAACTCTTTGCGACTGAGCGTGTTGGTGAAAATGCTGAACTTCGTGCGCGTATCGCTGGATTGACAGACGCAGACTACACTCGTTTGCCAGCCTTTGCAGAACGTGAAGCTATCCAAGAAGAAGCTTTCAAACTTCCAGCTCTTCCAACAACAACGATTGGTTCATTCCCTCAAACAAAAGAAGTTCGTGCCAAACGTTTGGCTTACCGTAAAGGTGAATTGTCTCAAAAAGAGTACGATGCTTTCCTTGCTGAAACGATTGACGAATGGATCAAGTGGCAAGAAGATATTGACTTTGATGTCCTTGTTCACGGTGAATTTGAGCGTAATGACATGGTTGAGTACTTCGGTCAAAACTTGTCAGGATACCTCTTCTCTAAAAATGGATGGGTACAATCATACGGTATGCGTGGGGTAAAACCACCAATCATCTGGGGTGATGTCACTCGTCTTAACCCTATCACTGTTAAATGGTCTAGCTATGCACAAAGTCGTACAAACAAACCTGTTAAAGGTATGTTGACTGGACCTGTTACCATTCTTAACTGGTCATTCCCACGTGAAGACATCTCTATCAAGGATTCAACTCTTCAAATCGCCCTTGCTATCAAGGATGAAGTACTTGACCTTGAAGTTGCTGGTGTGAAGATCATCCAAATCGACGAGGCTGCTCTTCGTGAAAAATTGCCACTCCGTCGTAGCGACTGGTACGAAGACTACCTTGACTGGGCAATTCCTGCCTTCCGCTTGGTACACTCAACAGTAGCGCCAGACACACAAATCCACACTCACATGTGTTACTCAGAATTTACAGATATCATCCCAGCTATCGATAACATGGATGCAGACGTTATTTCCTTTGAAGCTAGCCGTTCAAACCTTGAAATCTTGGACGAACTCAAAGCGAAAAACTTCCAAACAGAAGTGGGACCTGGGGTTTACGATATCCACTCACCTCGTGTACCAAACGAAGGCGAAATCGACAACACAATCGAAGCCATCCTTGCTAAAGTGCCAAGCAAGAAAGTTTGGATCAACCCTGACTGTGGTTTGAAAACACGTGGTATCCCAGAAACAAAAGAAAGCTTGATCCGCCTTGTTGAAGCAGCTAAAGCTGCGCGTGAGAAATTGTAAGATTGGATTTCTCTCCATACAGTGGTTGTTCAAAAAGAAATCAACTAGAAAAGGTTATTACATATGTCACGCCAAACACCGTCACTCTCATTTGAAGTGTTCCCTCCAAACCCAGCCGTGGGTAATGGTAACATTATTTCAGCCTTGCAGGATATGCAGGAGTTGGCTCCCCATTTTATCAGTGTAACTGCCAGCAATAATAAATTTAATATCAAGGAAACGACGGTTCGTTTGGCTGACTTTATCCAAAATGACTTGGCGATTCCGACCATTGCCCACTTGCCAGCTATTTATCTAACTAAGGACAAGGTTGCTGAAACTATTGTTGACTTGGACAAAGTTGGGGTTCAGAAAATCTTGGCTCTTCGTGGGGATATTATTCCAGACGTAGAACCACAAAAGGATTTCCGCTATGCAACCGACTTGATTGAGTTTATCAAGGAACAAGCCCCTCACTTTGATATTATTGGAGCTTGCTATCCAGAAGAGCATCCAGATTCGCCAAATCAGATTTCAGATATTCAAAATCTTAAGAAGAAAGTGGATGCAGGCTGTTCGAGCCTCGTAACTCAGCTCTTCTTTGACAATGAGCGCTTCTATGATTTTCAGGACAAGTGTATCTTGGCTGGGATTGATGTTCCCATTCATGCAGGAATTATGCCAATTCTGAATCGAAATCAGGCTCTCCGACTCTTGAAGACTTGTGAGAATATCCATCTTCCACGCAAATTTAAAGCCATCTTAGACAAGTATGAGCATGACCCTGAGTCGCTCAGAGCAGCAGGACTTGCCTATGCAGTGGACCAAATCGTGGACTTGGTAACTCAGGATGTTGCCGGTGTGCATCTCTATACGATGAATAATGCTGATACAGCAAAATACATCCATCAAGCAACCCATGCCTTGTTTAATCACCAGTCTCTAGGATAATAAAAGCAAACCATTCTTCTCAGGTGAGGGGAATGGTTCCTTTTTAATGGTAAAGACCTCACTTTTTAAGAAAAATATGATAAAATAAATTCTGTACGTACTTGATACAAAGATGAAGGTATTAAATAATACAATGCATTTAAACTGTAAGATTTAACGACACGAGTGAGTCAAATCGATGTTATTTGACGAGAGAGTTAGTAAAGCATTTAGCTAATCGCCCGATAGCGATTAGCGTGAAAGCTTTAGATACTTTAGTATTAAACCTTTCTAATGATGTATCTTGAAAACTGAACTTGCCTACAACTCTGTGGAAAAAGATAAATCTCCCTAGGAGTAGTCGCTCCGTCGTTCGATTTCCTATCTTCCTTTGAGTTGCTTGACGGCTTGGTATCTTGAGTAATTGAACACGGCCGAAAAGCTGTGTAAAAAAGATAAACTGTCTTGTCTTCATCGAAGACTTCGTCAGTTTCCTATTTTTACTTTGCTTTTGACGTCCTTGGTATCTTGATCTTTGTAGGCAAGGCGTATAATTTCATCAATCAAAAGGGGATTAAAATGGCAAAACAAGTGTTTCAAACGACTTTTGCGGGTCGTGAGTTAATTGTAGAGACTGGTCAGGTTGCTAAGCAAGCAAATGGATCTGTTGTCGTACGTTACGGTGAGTCAACTGTCTTGACTGCTGCCGTTATGTCTAAGAAAATGGCAACTGGGGATTTCTTCCCACTCCAAGTCAACTACGAAGAAAAAATGTATGCGGCTGGGAAGTTTCCTGGTGGCTTTATGAAACGTGAAGGACGTCCTTCAACAGATGCGACCTTGACAGCGCGTTTGATTGACCGTCCGATTCGTCCTATGTTTGCGGAAGGTTTCCGTAATGAAGTCCAAGTCATCAATACAGTGCTTTCTTATGATGAAAATGCATCTGCACCAATGGCTGCTATGTTTGGTTCATCTTTGGCACTGTCTATTTCAGATATTCCATTTGACGGACCAATTGCTGGGGTACAAGTGGGATATGTAGATGGCCAAATCATCATCAACCCAAGTCAAGAACAAGCAGAGCAATCTCTTCTTGAATTGACAGTAGCTGGAACCAAGCACGCTATCAACATGGTAGAGTCTGGTGCCAAAGAATTGTCAGAAGAAATCATGTTGGAAGCGCTTCTTAAAGGGCACGAAGCTGTCAAAGAATTGATTACCTTCCAAGAAGAAATCGTTGCTGCTGTCGGTAAAGAAAAAGCAGAAGTGGAATTGCTTCACGTGGATGCTGAATTGCAAGCTGAAATCATTGCAGCCTACAACAGTGACCTCCAAAAGGCAGTTCAAGTAGAAGAGAAATTGGCCCGTGAAGCTGCAACTCAAGCAGTGAAAGACCAAGTGACTGCCGTTTACGAAGAAAAATATGCGAACCACGAAGAATTTGACCGTATTATGCGTGATGTGGCTGAAATCTTGGAACAAATGGAACACGCAGAAGTGCGACGTTTAATTACAGAAGACAAGGTGCGTCCTGATGGTCGTAAGGTCGATGAAATCCGTCCTTTGGATGCGGTTGTTGACTTCCTTCCTCGTGTACATGGTTCAGGTCTCTTTACTCGTGGGCAAACTCAAGCTCTTTCAGTCTTGACCTTGGCTCCGATGGGAGAAACTCAAATCATTGATGGTTTGGATCCAGAGTACAAGAAACGCTTTATGCACCACTATAACTTCCCTCAATATTCTGTAGGGGAAACAGGTCGTTACGGTGCGCCAGGTCGTCGTGAAATCGGTCACGGTGCTCTTGGTGAGCGTGCTCTTGCTCAAGTCTTGCCAAGCTTGGAAGAATTCCCATACGCTATCCGTCTAGTAGCAGAAGTTTTGGAATCAAACGGTTCTTCATCTCAAGCTTCTATCTGTGCGGGAACTCTTGCCCTTATGGCTGGTGGTGTGCCAATCAAGGCGCCAGTAGCTGGTATTGCTATGGGACTTATCTCAGATGGAAATAACTACACAGTATTGACAGATATCCAAGGTTTGGAAGATCACTTTGGAGATATGGACTTCAAGGTTGCAGGTACTCGTGATGGGATTACAGCCCTTCAAATGGATATCAAGATTCAAGGGATTACTGCAGAAATCTTGACGGAGGCTCTTGCTCAAGCCAAGAAAGCGCGTTTTGAAATCCTTGATGTCATTGAAGCAACCATTCCAGAAGTTCGTCCAGAATTGGCTCCAACTGCTCCGAAAATTGATACGATCAAGATTGATGTGGACAAGATTAAGATTGTCATCGGTAAGGGTGGAGAAACCATCGACAAGATTATCGCTGAAACAGGTGTTAAGATTGATATAGACGAAGAAGGAAATGTGTCTATCTACTCTAGTGACCAAGATGCTATTAACCGTGCCAAAGAAATTATTGCTGGTTTGGTTCGTGAAGCCAAAGTGGATGAAGTTTACCGTGCTAAAGTCGTTCGTATCGAGAAATTTGGTGCCTTTGTTAACCTCTTTGATAAGACAGATGCCCTTGTTCATATCTCTGAGATGGCTTGGACTCGTACCAATCGTGTAGAGGATTTGGTAGAAATCGGGGATGAAGTTGATGTTAAGGTTATCAAGATTGATGAAAAAGGCCGTATCGATGCCTCTATGAAGGCTCTTCTACCTCGTCCGCCAAAACCTGAGCATGATGAAAAAGGTGAAAAGTCTGAGCGCCCTCACCGCCCACGTCATCAAAAGGATCACAAACCTAAGAAAGAATTTACAGAAACACCAAAAGATTCAGAATAAGAAAAGGAGAAATGTATGGGGTGGTGGCGCGAAACCATTGATATTGTAAAAGAAAATGATCCAGCGGCCCGCACCACTTTGGAGGTTTTGCTGACTTATCCAGGTGTCAAGGCCTTGGCGGCCCACCGTCTCTCGCATTTTCTCTGGAAGCACGGCTTCAAACTATTAGCTCGTATGTACAGTCAGTTTTGGCGCTTTTGGACTCAGATTGAGATTCATCCAGGAGCCCAGATTGATTCAGGTGTTTTTATTGACCATGGTTCTGGTCTGGTGATTGGAGAGACAGCGATTGTTGAAAAAGGCGTTCTTCTCTATCACGGAGTGACTCTCGGGGGAACAGGGAAAGACTGTGGCAAACGCCATCCGACTGTACGAAAGGGAGCCCTCATATCAGCCCATGCCCAAGTTATCGGGCCTGTGGAAATTGGTGAAAATGCCAAGGTCGGTGCTGCAGCAGTTGTCGTAGCAGATGTACCTAGTGACGTGACGGTTGTCGGTATTCCGGCCAAGATTGTCCGTCTTCATGGTAAGAAAGATGAGCCTGTCATTCACGAAGTCGAAGAAAAACGAGAGTATTATGTCAATAAACTCGAGCAGGCTAAAGATGCCAGTCACAGATCGTCTGGTTTGTAGAGGATACCTATATGATTCAAGCAAGAAACAAGTTAAGCCAAGAGGAGCTATCTGAAGCGAAAAAAGTAATTAACTGTTGCCAAAACTATGACGGTACCTATCGCGATCCCTATCTCTCTAACATGCTTAATTTTGACCCAAACATGCCCGCCTTTTTCCTTTATTATGAAAAAGGCGAACTTGTTGGTTTATTAACTGTCTATGCAGATGACCAAGATGTAGAAGTAACGATACTGGTTCATCCAGGTCATCGCCGTCAGGGGATTGCGCGTGCATTGTTTACTAGTTTTGAGAGAGAAATAGCTTCTTTCCCCATTCGGTCAGTCACTTTTCAGACAGAACGTATTTTTTTAGAGAATCATCCTGACTTTGCCAGTAACTGGGGACTAATCGAGGATGAAGAGACAGAAACTTGGTTAGGTAAGGATAGAAGACCTTATCCGTTAGCAAATGTTTCCCATCTTGAAGTTTTGTTAGCAGATAGTTCGTATCAGGATCAAATTAGTCAATTAAAATTTCAGGCATTTTCAGAGGAACATGAATCGAGAGAAGTTGTGGATAGATATGTCGCTGAAGCTCTGAAGGATCCAGAAAGTCGCTTATATATTTTATTAAAAGACGGTCAGGTTATTGGGACTTGTACGGTTGATTTATCGACTAATACGAATTACTTCTACGGTTTAGCAATATTGGAACCTGAACGTGGAAAAGGCTATGGAAGCTACTTAGCAAAATCCCTCGTCAACCAACTAATTGAGCAAAATGACAAGGAATTTCAGATTGCAGTGGAAGATAGCAATGTAGGTGCCAAACGTTTGTATGAAAAAATTGGCTTTGTCAAACAGACTCAGGTGGTTTATCTGAATGAGAAAGGAGCAAGGGATTCCGAAGTGTAGAGATATTCGGACTGAAATTTACTTGAACTTTTAGTGATGAAACTAATTGTTCTTGGATTTCAGCTTTCCTGATTATGATTTATGATTAAAATCTATGACACCATGTCTCGTGATTTGCGAGAATTTGTCCCGATTGAGGACGGCAAGATCAAGATGTATGTTTGTGGGCCAACGGTGTACAACTATATCCACGTGGGAAACGCCCGTTCGACGGTAGCTTTTGATACGATTCGTCGCTATTTTGAGTACCGTGGGTATAAGGTTGCCTATATTTCCAATTTTACAGATGTGGATGATAAGATTATCAACCGTGCCAGGGAAGAAGGCATCACGCCTCAGGAGGTTGCGGATAAGTACATCGCTGCCTTTCGTGAGGATGTGACGGCCTTGGGCGTGAAACCTGCGACTCGCCATCCGCGTGTAGTGGAGTTTATGGCAGACATCATCCGTTTTGTGGAAGACTTGATCGAGAAAGGCTTTGCCTATGAGAGTCAAGGGGATGTCTATTTCCGTGTAGAAAAATCCCACAACTATGCTAAATTGGCTAATAAAACCTTGGAAGATTTGGAGCTAGGTGCTTCAGGTCGTACCGATGAAGAAACGGCTCGTAAGGAAAATCCTGTAGACTTTGCTCTATGGAAATCTTCCAAACCAGGTGAGATTTCTTGGGATAGTCCTTGGGGACCTGGACGTCCGGGTTGGCATATTGAGTGTTCAGTCATGTCGACAGAGATTTTAGGTGATACCATTGATATCCACGGTGGTGGAGCTGACCTAGAGTTTCCACACCACACCAATGAAATTGCCCAATCTGAAGCTAAAACAGGCAAGGCTTTTGCTAACTACTGGATGCACAATGGCTTTGTCAATATCGACAATGTCAAAATGTCTAAGTCCTTGGGTAACTTCATTACGGTACACGATGCCCTTAAAACTCTTGATGGGCAAGTACTTCGTTTCTTCTTTGCGACCCAGCACTACCGTAAGCCTATCAACTTCACGGAAAAGGCAGTTCGCGATGCCGAGACCAATCTCAAGTATCTGAAGAATACTTACGAACAACCATTTACAGGAAACGTGGATGCCCAAGAGTTACAAAACTTTAAAGATAAGTTTGTAGCAGCTATGGATGAAGATTTTAATGCTGCCAACGGTATCACAGTTGTCTTTGAAATGGCCAAATGGATCAACTCAGGGAACTATGATGCAAGTGTCAAGCAAGCTCTTGCAGATATGTTAGAAATTTTTGGAATTGTCTTTGTTGAGGAAGTTTTGGATGCAGAGATTGAAGACTTGATTCAAAAACGCCAAGAGGCGCGTGCCAATCGAGACTTTGAGACAGCAGACCAAATCCGTGACCAATTGGTTACTCAAGGAATTAAGCTCCTTGATACCAAGGATGGAGTGAGGTGGACACGTGATTGATGTCAATCTCATTAACGGGATTGCGCTAGCCTTTGAGGGGGATGCGGTGTATTCTATGTATATTCGCCGTCACCTCATCCTCAAAGGTATGACCAAACCCAATAAACTCCATCAAGAAGCAACCAAGTATGTGTCAGCCAAGGCTCAGGCTCGCCTGATTGCTCTCATGTTGGAGGAGCAGGTCCTAACGGAAAAAGAAGAAGAAATCTACAAACGTGGCCGCAATACCAATAGCCACACAAAGGCTAAAAATGCAGATGTCGTGACTTATCGTATGTCCACGGGATTTGAAGCGGTTATGGGCTATCTCCATATGACTGAGAATCTGGAACGTCTTGAGAGTTTGGTTTCATGGTGCATCCAAAAAGTGGAGGGCTAGAACATGAGGGAAAAAGAACTACAAGACTGGTTTCCTGAGGCTCGGATTTCAGACCAACCAGTAGAGAAAGAGGGCTATCTCACGCTCCCTTTAGCTTCTCAGCAGTGGATTTTGCTGGAGGAAGCTGGGCTCAGCGAGCGTGAAAAGCAGTTGGTTGCCCTTTTGACCCAGCAGGAGCAGGCTCGTTCGCTAAACCCTTGGTATTCCTATCTGGTTGAAGGCAAGGGACAGGCACCGCAAGTTTTTAAAAAGATTCAGTTGGTTTATTGCCATCTTTCTTATTTTCAGCAGGAAAATCTGGCTTCTTGGCTAGATATGATGCGGACTCTTTTTCCGAATTGTCAGACAGTGCTACAGGTCGGATCTCAGGATTATGTTTTCGTGCTTCAACAAGACAAATACACTTATGTAAGAGATATTTTAAGTGATACGATTGAAGCGGTTGAGTATGACTTTGGACTTCGTCTTTCTATCATGTTGGGTCAGGTTTGGTCTCAGACGGGACATCAAGCCCTATCAGACTTAATCAAAGCTGAGCGGGATTTGTTCAAGACATGGTGGCGTCAGGGTCACCAAGGTGTTCATACTTTTTCTCAGCTCTATCTTTGGAGTATGGGAGAAAGACTCGTGGACTTGAAGCCAATCAAGGAATGTCTACACCAGATGATTTTGGATCAAGATCAGATTCAGGAAATCATTCTCTCTCTTTGGGAAAATAGTGCTGTTCTCACTAAAACAGCCCAGCAACTCTATCTGCACCGCAATTCTCTCCAATACAAGATTGATAAATGGGAAGAGTTGACAGGGCTTCAGTTGAAAGAGTTGACCGACCTGACCTTGTGTTATCAATTGATTTTAGGTTCTTTGTCAACTATAGTTGGTTTGTAAAGAAGTTAATATTTGGAGAAGAGGATGGCCATCTTCTCCATTTTTATGTGCAGAGTTATAGTGGCTTGATGCTGGGAAAGTACACTGTGACTGCTAAAACATTCCTAGAAGTTGCTTTGATTTCCCTAATCTATTTATGTGAATTTTATGTTATTTTACTATAACAGTTGTTGCTAAGCTAAATAATAGTGGGGAAGTTTATTTAGACGTAAGCATTGAAGATAATCAGGGAGGTAGTGGGTATAATTTCAGTTCTGTTTCAAGTAGCTCACAAACAGCTAAATATGAAGGAACTGGTTATAATAACAATTCATCATTATATATAACGATTGATAAAACGTCTGATGCAACAGCTCTTTTGAAATTAAAGTTGAATAATGTTGATAATCAACCTGCTACTGAAGTTCCTAGTTCAGGAATTACTGTAAAATTAAATGCTAAAGATAATGCTGGAAACTGGACAAGTGCTTCGAATAAAAAAGAAGTAACAGTAAAAATTGTTTCTGCTAAACCGACATATCCAGACAAAATTTTAGTGAAAAATCCTGATAATATAAAAGATACAGAAAAAAATGCCATTATTGAAAAATTGAAAGAGGCAAATAAAAATCATCCAGCAGGAGCTCCAACCTTTGCTAAAGGTGAAGGAGAGCATGCAAATGATATTGTAGCAACTTATTCAGATGGTACAACTTATTATGTACCGTTAAATGATGTGACAAAATATGCGAGGTAGTGGCTGTACCACTCACTTATTCACCTCCCCGTGATTTGTAGTAGTGATAGGCTTTCTCACTATTATTATAAAACAAAATAAAGATCACAACACTTTTTCATTCTGTGTTGTGCCTTGAGTGAAACGAAAGGAATGAATTATAAATATGAAAAGTATAGTCACTAACATAGATGAGCGCTTGCGTACTCGCCTACGAGTGATTATCTGGAAGCAATGGAAGAAGAAATCGAGACGATTATGGGGATTGCTTAAGTTAGGGGTTCCTAAATGGATAGCAGATAAGGTATCTGGCTGGGGCGAGCACTATCAATTATATTAAAATGAAATAAGAATAGGACGAATCGATCAGGGAAGTCAAATCGATTTCTAACAATATTTTAGAAGTAGAGGTATATTATTCTAGTTTCAATCTACTATAGTAGCTCAGAAGTCGGTACTTAAACGTGCTATATCAAAACCAGTCCTTGAAAAACGTGGACTGGTTTCGTGTTTGGATTATTACCTTGAACGACATGCGTTAAAAGTTAGTTGAACCGCCGTATGCCGAACGGCACGTACGGTGGTGTGAGAGGGGCTAGAGATTATCCCCTACTCGATATTTTTTTTCGTATTTCATAAACATTTCATATTTGGGTTTTATAATAGTCTTACAAATATGGAGGTGACAAATGAATCCAATCCAAAGATCTTGGGCTTATGTCAGCAGAAAGCGACTGAGAAGTTTTATTTTATTTCTGATTTTATTGGTCTTATTGGCCGGAATTTCAGCCTGTTTGACTCTGATGAAGTCCAACAAAACAGTAGAAAGCAATCTTTATAAATCACTCAATACATCTTTTTCTATTAAGAAGATAGAGAATGGTCAGACATTCAAGTTGTCAGACCTAGCATCTGTAAGCAAGATTAAGGGGCTGGAAAATGTCTCTCCTGAACTTGAGACGGTCGCAAAACTAAAAGACAAGGAAGCAGTGACTGGCGAGCAGAGCGTGGAGCGTGATGATTTATCAGCTGCAGACAATAACTTGGTTAGCTTAACGGCTCTTGAGGATTCATCCAAGGATGTAACCTTTACCAGTTCGGCTTTCAATCTAAAAGAAGGGCGACACCTTCAAAAAGGGGATTCCAAGAAAATCCTTATCCACGAAGAATTGGCTAAGAAGAACGGTCTTTCACTTCATGACAAGATTGGCTTGGATGCTGGTCAGTCTGAATCTGGAAAAGGACAAACAGTAGAGTTTGAGATTATCGGCATCTTTTCTGGTAAAAAACAAGAGAAATTCACAGGCTTGTCTTCTGACTTCAGTGAAAATCAAGTCTTTACAGATTATGAAAGTAGCCAAACCCTTTTGGGCAATAGTGAAGCTCAAGTCAGTGCAGCACGCTTCTATGTAGAAAATCCTAAGGAAATGGACGGACTCATGAAGCAGGTAGAAAACTTGGCCTTGGAAAATCAAGGCTACCAAGTCGAAAAGGAAAACAAGGCTTTTGAACAAATCAAAGACTCAGTTGCAACTTTCCAAACCTTCCTGACCATCTTCCTTTATGGGATGTTGATAGCAGGAGCTGGAGCCTTAATTCTGGTTTTGTCTCTCTGGTTGAGAGAACGGGTCTATGAAGTGGGGATTTTACTTGCACTTGGAAAAGGCAAGAGCTCGATCTTCCTACAATTCTGTTTAGAGGTAGTTTTGGTATCTCTTGGAGCTTTGCTTCCAGCATTTGTTGCAGGAAACGGAATCACAACTTACCTACTCCAAACTCTACTAGCAAGTGGAGATCAGGTAAGCTTACAAGATACACTAGCCAAAGCAAGCAGTTTATCAACTAGCATCTTATCTTTTGCAGAATCCTATGTTTTTCTAGTTCTGCTTAGTTGCTTATCTGTAGCCCTTTGTTTCCTATTCTTATTTAGAAAATCACCGAAAGAAATTTTATCATCTATTAGTTAAGAAGGAGAAATCATGACTTTATTACAATTACAAGATGTTACCTACCGTTATAAGAATACTGCTGAAGCAGTCCTATATCAGATCAATTATAATTTTGAACCCGGAAAATTTTACAGTATTATTGGGGAGTCAGGAGCAGGAAAATCCACACTCTTGTCCCTACTTGCTGGTCTAGATAGTCCTGTTGAAGGTTCTATCCTTTTTCAAGGAGAGGATATTCGTAAGAAGGGCTATTCTTACCATCGCATGCACCATATTTCCCTGGTCTTTCAAAATTATAACTTGATAGATTATCTTTCTCCGCTGGAAAATATCCAATTGGTCAACAAAAAGGCAAGCAAGAATACACTTCTTGAGCTTGGTTTGGATGAAAGCCAGATTAAGCGGAATGTTCTCCAGTTATCAGGTGGTCAACAGCAACGTGTTGCCATTGCTCGCAGTTTGGTCTCAGAAGCTCCAGTTATTCTAGCTGATGAGCCAACAGGAAATCTGGATCCTAAAACTGCTGGAGATATTGTCGAACTACTCAAATCACTTGCCCAGAAAACAGGTAAATGTGTGATTGTCGTAACTCACAGTAAAGAAGTGGCACAAGCGTCAGATATTACACTTGAATTAAAGGATAAGAAACTGACTGAAACGCGCAATACTAGTAAATAATTTGAGCTTATTTTGATAGAATGATTAAAACAAAATCTAGAAAGGGAATCTATGTTACACAACGCATTTGCCTATGTTACAAGGAAGTTTTTCAAATCGATTGTCATCTTCCTGATTATTCTCCTTATGGCGAGCTTGAGTTTGGTCGGCTTGTCAATCAAGGGAGCTACTGCCAAGGCTTCTCAGGAGACCTTTAAAAATATCACCAATAGCTTCTCCATGCAAATCAATCGTCGCGTCAACCAAGGAACGCCTCGTGGTGCTGGGAATATCAAGGGTGAAGACATCAAAAAAATCACCGAAAACAAGGCCATTGAGTCTTATGTCAAACGTATCAACGCTATCGGAGATTTGACTGGATATGACCTGATTGAAACGCCAGAAACCAAGAAGAATCTCACTGCTGATCGTGCCAAACGTTTTGGAAGTAGCTTGATGATTACAGGTGTCAATGACTCCTCTAAAGAAGATAAGTTTGTCTCTGGTTCTTATAAACTAGTCGAAGGAGAGCACTTAACCAACGACGACAAGGATAAAATCCTCTTGCACAAGGACTTGGCAGCCAAACACGGCTGGAAAGTAGGGGACAAGGTTAAACTGGACTCTAATATCTACGATGCAGATAATGAAAAAGGAGCCAAGGAAACAGTTGAAGTGACAATCAAGGGACTCTTTGATGGTCATAATAAGTCAGCAGTAACCTACTCACAAGAACTTTACGAAAACACAGCTATTACAGACATTCACACTGCTGCAAAACTTTATGGATACACAGAAGACACAGCCATTTATGGGGACGCAACCTTCTTTGTAACAGCAGACAAGAACTTGGATGATGTTATGAAAGAGTTGAATGGCATCAGTGGTATCAACTGGAAGAGCTACACACTCGTCAAGAGCTCCTCTAACTACCCAGCTCTTGAGCAATCTATCTCTGGTATGTACAAGATGGCCAACCTCCTCTTCTGGGGTAGCTTGAGCTTCTCAGTCCTTCTCCTTGCCCTCTTGCTCAGTCTTTGGATCAATGCCCGTCGCAAGGAAGTGGGAATCCTCCTCTCTATTGGTCTCAAGCAGGCAAGTATCTTGGGTCAATTCATCACCGAATCTATCTTGATTGCTATCCCTGCTCTAGTTTCTGCTTACTTCCTAGCTAATTACACTGCCCGTGCAATTGGAAACACTGTCCTTGCCAATGTGACTTCAGGTGTTGCCAAACAGGCTAGTAAGGCGGCTCAAGCCTCTAACCTTGGTGGCGGTGCAGAAGTAGATGGCTTTAGCAAGACCTTGTCGAGCCTAGACATTTCCATTCAGACATCAGACTTTATCATCATTTTTGTCCTTGCCTTGGTTCTAGTGGTTCTCGTTATGGCGCTTGCTTCAAGCAATCTCCTTAGAAAACAACCAAAAGAGCTCTTGCTGGATGGTGAATAAATTTGAAAAAAATGAGTCTGGAATAAAGATTGCATCTTGTGTTTCTATTCAAGAATAGTGGATAGGAATAGCTATTTAACAATTCAAAATAAATCTGAAAGCAGTGGTGAAAATCATTGCTTTCAGTTGCTTTCTTTGTACTTTAGTGCTTAAATATAATATACTAAAGTTATGGAATTTATGAGAAAGGAATTTCACAACGTTTTATCTAGTGGTCAGTTGCTTACAGACAAAAGGCCAGCAAGAGACTATAATAGAAAATAGAGTAGGTATTTATTCTAAGAAAAATAAAAAATAGAGAGCAGTTAAAGTATGAAAATTTTAATTGTAGAAGATGAAGAGATGATCCGTGAGGGGGTCAGTGATTATTTGACGGATTGTGGCTATGAAACTATTGAGGCAGCGGACGGTCAGGAAGCTCTGGAGCAATTTTCTAGCTATGAGGTGGCCCTGGTTTTACTGGATATCCAGATGCCCAAGCTTAACGGCTTAGAAGTCCTAGCTGAGATTCGTAAAACCAGTCAGGTTCCTGTCTTGATGTTGACAGCTTTTCAGGATGAGGAATACAAGATGAGTGCCTTTGCCTCTTTGGCAGATGGCTATCTGGAAAAACCTTTCTCCCTCTCCCTCTTAAAAGTGAGGGTGGACGCGATTTTCAAGCGCTACTACGATACAGGACGAATCTTTTCTTACAAGGATACCAAGGTGGACTTTGAAAGCTACAGTGCAAGCCTCGCAGGTCAAGAAGTGCCTATCAATGCCAAAGAGTTGGAAATTCTGGACTATCTAGTGAAAAATGAAGGCCGGGCCTTGACTCGGTCTCAGATTATCGATGCCGTCTGGAAAGCGACAGATGAGGTTCCCTTTGACCGTGTTATTGATGTTTATATCAAGGAATTGCGGAAAAAGCTAGACTTGGATTGTATCCTCACTGTGCGCAATGTTGGTTATAAATTGGAGCGAAAATGAAACGAACAGGTTTATTTACAAAGATATTTATCTATACCTTCTCGATATTTAGTGTTCTGGTTATCTGCCTTCATTTAGCTATTTATTTTCTTTTTCCTTCGACTTATCTGAGTCATCGTCAGGAAACCATTGGTCAAAAGGCAACAGCCATTGCCCAGTCCCTAGAAGGGAAAGATAGGCAGAGTATCGAGCAAGTGTTAGACTTGTATTCCCAGACTAGTGATATCAAGGGGACCGTCAAAGGTGAGATGACCGAGGACAAGTTAGAAGTCAAGGACAGTCTTCCTCTGGACACAGACCGCCAGACAACCTCTCTCTTTATTGAGGAGCGCGAGGTGAAAACGCAAGACGGTGGTACTATGATTCTCCAGTTTCTAGCTTCCATGGATTTACAAAAGGAAGCGGAGCAAATCAGTCTCCAGTTTCTTCCCTATACCTTGCTGGCCTCCTTTCTGATTTCCCTCTTGGTGGCCTACATCTACGCTCGGACTATTGTTGCACCGATTTTGGAAATCAAGCGGGTGACCCGTCGGATGATGGACCTGGATTCCCAAGTGCGATTGCGCGTGGATTCTAAGGATGAGATAGGCAATCTCAAGGAACAAATCAATAGCCTCTACCAGCATCTCTTGACTGTTATTGCGGACTTGCATGAAAAGAATGAAGCCATTCTCCAGCTGGAGAAGATGAAGGTCGAATTCCTACGAGGAGCTTCTCATGAATTGAAAACACCGCTGGCTAGTTTGAAAATCCTAATCGAAAATATGAGAGAGAATATCGGTCGTTATAAGAATAGAGACCAGTATCTGGGAGTTGCCTTGGGGATTGTGGATGAACTCAATCACCATGTTCTGCAGATACTTTCCCTCTCTTCTGTGCAGGAATTGCGAGATGATAGGGAAACAATTGACCTCCTCCAGATGACGCAAAATCTGGTCAAAGATTATGCCTTGCTAGCCAAGGAAAGAGAGCTCCAGATAGACAATAGTTTGACCCATCAGCAGGCTTATCTAAACCCATCAGTTATGAAGTTGATTCTTTCTAATCTCATCAGCAATGCCATTAAGCACTCTGTTCCAGGTGGCTTAGTTCGAATTGGAGAAAGAGAAGGAGAACTTTTTATCGAAAATAGCTGTAGCTCAGAGGAACAAGAAAAACTAGCCCAGTCTTTTTCTGACAATGCCAGTCGCAAGGTCAAGGGGTCTGGTATGGGGCTCTTTGTGGTTAAGAGTCTATTAGAACATGAAAAATTAGCTTATCGTTTCGAGATGGAGGAGAATCGTTTAACCTTCTTTATAGATTTTCCAAAAGTCGTCCAAGACTAGGGAGAGAAAGGGTTTACATAGATGGAGTTAGAAGAAAATCAATCGAAACTGCGGGAAAAACTAGATTTTTTTGGCAAAAAGTGATAAAATGAACAATGTAAATGGGATGACCCATAAAAATATACAGGAGGCCTGATAAAATGGCAATCGTTTCAGCAGAAAAATTTGTCCAAGCAGCCCGTGACAACGGTTATGCAGTTGGTGGATTTAACACAAACAACCTTGAGTGGACTCAAGCTATCTTGCGCGCAGCAGAAGCTAAAAAAGCTCCAGTTTTGATCCAAACTTCAATGGGTGCTGCTAAATACATGGGTGGTTACAAAGTTGCTCGCAACTTGATCGCTAACCTTGTTGAATCAATGGGTATCACTGTACCAGTAGCTATCCACCTTGACCACGGTCACTACGAAGATGCACTTGAGTGTATCGAAGTTGGTTATACTTCAATCATGTTTGACGGTTCACACCTTCCAGTTGAAGAAAACCTTAAATTGGCTAAAGAAGTTGTTGAAAAAGCACACGCTAAAGGTATCTCAGTAGAAGCTGAAGTTGGTACTATCGGTGGTGAAGAAGACGGAATCATCGGTAAAGGTGAATTGGCTCCAATCGAAGACGCTAAAGCAATGGTTGAAACTGGTATCGACTTCTTGGCAGCTGGTATCGGTAACATCCACGGCCCTTACCCAGTAAACTGGGAAGGTCTTGACCTTGACCACTTGCAAAAATTGACAGAAGCTCTTCCAGGATTCCCAATCGTATTGCACGGTGGATCAGGTATTCCTGATGAGCAAATCCAAGCAGCTATCAAACTTGGTGTTGCCAAAGTTAACGTTAACACAGAATGCCAAATCGCATTCGCTAACGCAACTCGTAAATTTGCTCGTGACTACGAAGCAAACGAAGCAGAATACGACAAGAAAAAACTCTTCGACCCACGTAAATTCTTGGCTGACGGTGTAAAAGCTATCCAAGCATCGGTTGAAGAACGTATCGACGTATTCGGTTCAGAAGGTAAAGCATAATCTAGCTGAATAATACAGATAAAACCTGCCTGTGAGGGTGGGTTTTTTGATTTCAAGCTACTCGTTTTAGTATAGTAAACTGAATCTAGACTAGCACAATGCTGCTTCTATAGCGTTTCGAAACTAGAATAGGACAACATAACTGCTAAAAGATTTCTATAAATTCATTTGATTTTCCTAATCAATTTGTTCGTATCCTATTTCACTCCACTATAAAATATTCTTATCAATTGATTTGAATGCCAAAATTCCATCGTTCAGGTCTTATTTCATTTGGCTATAAAAAACTCTCCTGGGAAATCCCAGGAGAGTATGATTACTTATTTGAACTTGAATCCTTCGTAAATAAGCTCTGTTTTTGGATTTTGTTTCTTAATCTGTTTGGCAAGTGCCTTCATCATAGAAATAGGACCACACATATAGACGGTTGCATGTTCGGGCACTTTTTTTTGTTCAAAATTAAGATAGCCGTCTTTCGTACTGTCGATTAGATGGAGTTCAAAATTAGGATTTTTCTGAGCATAGTTACGGAGTAAATCTAGGTAGACTGCATTTTCATCTCCACGGAAGTTATAGTAGAAGTGAACCTGTTTATCTAAAATAGGATGTTCACGGATGTAAGAGATGAAGGGGGTGATCCCAATACCTCCAGCAATCCAAACCTGATTTTCTCGTCCTTCTTCTATGATCATGTGTCCGTAAGCTCTGTCTAGGGTTACTTTGCTGCCGGCTTGAAGATTATCATAGATATTATTGGTATGGTCGCCTGAATTTTTAACAGTAAAGTAAAGAGTTTGACCATGACCTCCTGAGATAGAAAAGGGATGCGGAGCACTTTCAAAGCCTTCTTGGAAAATCTTTAGAAAGGCAAATTGTCCTGATTGATAGTTGAAAGGTCTGCTAAGATGGATTTGAATTTCTCTAGTATCGTGATTTAAGCGTTTGAGATGGGTAATTTTTCCTAGATAGGGGAAGGAAATCTTTTGATATAGAAAAATGATATAAAAACCAGCTAGTAAGCCTAAAAGGGCATAGCTACCAACAAGAAAACTTAGAAGATTAAATGTAAGGAGACGATTGCCCATTATCATGTAGATGTGAAAGAGTCCTAAAATATAGGCTAGGTAAACCAGGCGGTGAATCCATCGCCAAGCTTCGTATTGGATGTATTTGCCTAAATAGGCGACAAGGATGATGCTGGCAAAGATATAGATGGCAAGATTGCCAAACTGAGCAGCTAAGCGAGAGCCCCACAAACCGCCCATACTAAAGTTATGAAAGATTAGTAGGATGATGGAGAGAAAGGCTGTGAATTTGTGGACGGTGTAGACCTTCTCCAAACCGTGAAACCAGCTTTCTAGTAGTGGGAGACGAGTGGCTAGGATAAAAGTCAGAGATAGGCTTGTTAAAGCTAGTCCTGGAATCATGAATTGGGGAGAAGTGTTCATCCAAGTCAAAAGAGTCAAGATAAAACTAGCTATGATAAAGAGTAGTCCTTTGACTGATTTCATAGAAAATTCCATTTCATTTAGATTTCGATTTGTTGTAAATGAATTTGTTACATTTTATCATAGAAAATGTATGGTGTCAAATTGAGGTCTATAAATATCTACTCTCATCAAAAAACTCTCCAATTGAACTGGAGAGTGGCTGTTTATACTCAATGAAAATCAAAGAGCAAACTAGGAAGCTAGCCGCAGGCTGTACTTGAGTACGGCAAGGTGAAGCTGACGTGGTTTGAAGAGATTTTCGAAGAGTATTATTCTGCAGCTTGTTGCCAACGTTTGGCTAGCATATGAGACAGGCTAGAAATCGCTAGGTTAAAGCTGAAGTAGATGAGGGCAATCAGGATGTAAAGACTGAAGACCTGCTCTGGTTCGAAATAACGGCCCATGAGAATTTGGCTGGCTCCAAAGAGTTCTTGTAGGGCGATAACAGAGTAGAGGAGACTGGTATCCTTAATCACGGTAACAAACTGAGAAATGATGGCTGGTAGCATTTTGCGGATGGCTTGTGGGAGAATGATGTAGTAGAGGATTTGGGCTGAGGTGAAGCCTTGTGACATTCCTGCTTCGTATTGTCCCTTGTCTACGGCATTGAGACCGCCTCGAATAATCTCAGCCAAGGCTGCTGATGTAAAGAGAGTAAAGGCTGTAATACCTGCTGGTGTGGATTTCATTTTGAACACCAAAAAGATAGTAACAATCCAGAGAAGGTTGGGAACGTTGCGCACAAACTCGATATAAATACTGGAAATAATGCGTAAGATAGGATTTTTTCCATTTCGCATGACGGCAAGCACGGTACCGATGATAGTAGAGAGGATGATGGCAATCAGAGAAATATAGAGGGTCAAGCCAAATCCTTTAAAGATAAAGACTAGGTTATCTGGGGTTAAAATTTCTAAAATAGATTCCATAGTAACCTCCTAAAGTGAATAGGCTTTTTTATTGGCTTGCTCCATCTTGCGACCAAACTGGGCAACAGGGAAGCATAGGGCAAAGTAGAGAAGAGCAGCACCTAAAAAGGCTGGGATATAGTTTCCGTTGAGAGCCGACCAAGACTTAGTCACAAACATCAAGTCTACTCCAGAGATGATAGCTACAGTAGATGTGTTCTTGATGAGGTTAACAATTTGGTTGGTCAATGGAGGGAGAATGATGCGGAAGGCCTGAGGCAAGATAATCAAGCGCATGGCACTGATATAGGTAAAACCTTGCGACAAGGCGGCCTCCATCTGACCACTAGGAATAGACTGAATCCCTGAACGAATAACCTCAGCGATATAAGCGCCGTGATAGAGTCCCACGCAGAGAACGGCTGTCCAATAAATTGGAATCATGATGATGTGGTCACTGATAAGAGGTAGGCCATAAAAAACAATAACAAACTGCACCAAGAGGGGAGTGTTTTGGTAAAATTCCACGAAGATGCGAGCTAAAATGCGTAAAATTGGACGTTTACTGGTTGACATGGCACCAAAGAAGATTCCTAAGACCATGGCGAGGATAAAGGATCCAATCGCTAGGGCAAGAGTAAAGAGGAAACCATTGAAAAATTGTCCAAAATCCTGAAAATAGGCTGTCCAAGATGATAAATCTGTCATAGGGTATCCTCCTTAATCTGCGGTATGACTAGATGGTTTGAGCTTGTAACGGTCATAAAGTTTCTGCAAACTACCATCCTTGCTCCATTTAGTAACCAAGTTATCAAGATAGTCGTTGAGCTCTGTATTTGATTTCTTGGTAACAATACTGTAGTCAGATGGCTTGAAACTATCATCTAGTAGTGCTGTCCGTTTACTAGTGTAGCCAGATAGAATAGAGTGGTCAACGGAAAAGGCATCGATACGATGAGCGTGCAGGGAAGTAATCAATTCTGGGTAGGAACCAAGTTCGACGAATTTAAACTTCAGACCTTTCTTTTTACCCAGTTCAGTAATCAGGCGTTGGGTGATAGAACCTTGGGCGACTCCGATGGTTTTGCCGTTTAGGTCCTCAATCTTTTTGATTTTGGCAGATTTATTGACCAAAAATCCAGAAGCGTCTGTGTAGTAGGGACTGGTAAAGTTGTAGAGTTTTTTGCGTTCGTCCGTGATGGTAAAGGTCGCGATATCCATATCGACCTGTTCATTGTCTAGAAGGGGGCCGCGGGTTTGTGCTGTAACCGGCACATAGCGAATCTTGACCTTGAGTTCATCAGCTACCATCTTGGCCAAGTCGGTTTCGATACCAGAATAAGTACCGGTCTTGGGATCTTTGTAACCAAAATTGGGAACGTCTTGTTTGACACCGACAACCAGTTCGCCTCTTTTTTGAATGTCTGCGATACTAGTATCAGCCTGGACTGGTTTGGCAGCAGCAAGGCCGAAAAGGCTAATCAATAATGCTGATAAAAAGAATTTTTTTTTCATAGGCGCCTCCTTATTTGACTTTGTCACTTTCGTGGTTGATAATTTTGCTGAGGAATTGTTGGGCACGAGGTTTGCTTGGATTGTCAAAAAAGTTATCGACATCTGTCGTATCTAATAAAACTTCTCCGTCGGCCATAAAGATAATGCGGTCCGCAACCTCTCGAGCAAAGCCCATTTCGTGGGTAACGATGATCATGTTCATCCCATCATGCGCCAGTTTCTGCATAACTGCTAGAACATCTCCGATAGTCTCAGGATCAAGAGCAGATGTTGGTTCATCAAAGAGGAGGAGTTCCGGATGCATAGCAAGACCACGAGCGATGGCGATCCGCTGTTTTTGTCCACCAGATAGTATGGCGGGATAGGAATCTTTCTTGTCCCACATATTTACAAATTCCAGATATTTTTGGGCGGTTTTTTCAGCTTCTTTTTTATCAATTCCTAGAACTTTAATGGGCGCAAGTGTCACGTTTTCTAACACCGTTTTGTGTGGATAAAGGTTAAAATGTTGAAAAACCATGCCGACTTCCTTGCGAAGAGGTACCAAATCTTTCTGGCTGGCACCAGCAACTTGGTGCCCATTGACTAGGAGACTTCCTTTGTCAACAGCCTCTAAACCATTGATCGTACGGATAAGAGTGGACTTCCCAGAGCCAGAAGGTCCAAGCAGGACAACAACTTGTCCTTTTTCAAAACGGAGATTGATGTTGCGGAGTGCGTGGTAGTCTCCGTAATATTTTTCGACGTTTTTAAATTCTACTAAAGCCATGAGAGATCTCCTTTATATTAGATTTTATAACACAATTCTACAATAAAAGAATGTTCTTGTCAAACCGTATCTGAAAAAATTCACTATAGTGAAATAAGAAAAGGACAAATCGATCGGGACAGTCAAATCGATTTCTAACAATATTTTATAAGTAGAGGTGTACTATTCTAGTTTCAATATACTATAAAATGTTATAAAAAAGCAATCTGGATAGAGAAAACGTCTAAATCATGTTATAATGAAGCAATAGAATTCTTAGAAAGAGTGGATGTCTTTTTGATAACACCTACTTATGAATGGCAGTTTGCCCTGCAGGTAGAAGATGCGGATTTTACAAAGATAGCCAAGAAGGCTGGACTGGGTCCTGAGGTGGCTCGGTTATTGTTTGAGAGAGGGATTCAGGACCAAGAAAGTCTGAAGAAGTTTTTAGAACCTTCCTTGGAGGACTTACATGATGCTTATCTGCTCCATGATATGGACAAGGCAGTGGAGCGGATTCGTCAGGCTATTGAAGAAGGGGAAAATATTCTCGTTTATGGAGACTATGATGCGGATGGCATGACTTCGGCTTCTATTGTGAAGGAAAGTTTGGAACAACTTGGTGCGGAGTGCCGAGTTTACCTGCCAAATCGTTTTACCGATGGCTATGGCCCTAATGCTAGTGTTTATAAATACTTTATCGAGCAAGAAGGAATTTCCTTGATTGTGACGGTGGACAATGGGGTTGCTGGTCATGAGGCTATTGCATTGGCTCAGTCTATGGGAGTAGATGTCATTGTGACAGACCATCATTCCATGCCTGAAACCCTGCCAGATGCTTATGCTATTGTCCATCCTGAACATCCAGATGCGGATTATCCTTTTAAATATTTGGCTGGTTGTGGAGTTGCTTTCAAGTTGGCTTGTGCCCTGTTAGAAGAAGTGCAAGTGGAATTGCTTGATTTGGTCGCTATTGGAACTATTGCAGATATGGTGAGTCTGACGGATGAAAATCGTATCTTAGTTCAATATGGTCTGGAAATGTTGGGTCATACCCAGCGCATTGGTCTGCAAGAAATGCTGGACATGGCTGGGATTGCTGCCAACGAAGTAACAGAAGAAACGGTTGGTTTCCAGATTGCTCCTCGTTTGAATGCCTTGGGTCGCTTGGATGATCCCAATCCTGCCATTGATTTGTTGACTGGATTTGATGATGAGGAAGCGCATGAGATTGCCCTTATGATTCACCAGAAAAACGAAGAGCGCAAGGAAATCGTTCAGTCTATCTATGAAGAAGCCAAGACCATGGTGGATCCTGAGAAGAAGGTTCAGGTCTTGGCCAAGGAAGGCTGGAATCCTGGGGTTCTAGGAATCGTGGCTGGTCGTTTATTGGAAGAATTGGGACAGACAGTCATTGTTCTTAATATAGAAGACGGTCGTGCCAAGGGCAGTGCTCGTAGTGTGGAAGCGGTCGATATTTTTGAAGCTCTGGATCCCCATCGAGACCTCTTCATCGCCTTTGGAGGTCATGCAGGTGCAGCGGGTATGACGCTGGAAGTTGAGCAACTCTCAGATTTATCTCAGGTTTTGGAAGATTATGTTCGTGAAAAAGGTGCAGATGCTGGTGGCAAGAATAAGTTAAACCTAGATGAAGAGTTGGATTTGGAGGCACTTAGCTTGGAAACGGTCAAAAGTTTTGAACGTTTAGCTCCTTTTGGAATGGATAATCAGAAACCTATTTTTTATATCAAGAATTTTCAGGTCGAAAGTGCTCGTACTATGGGGGCAGGTAATGCCCATCTAAAGCTGAAAATTTCCAAGGGTGAGGCGAGTTTTGAAGTGGTAGCCTTTGGTCAAGGCAGATGGGCGACAGAGTTTTCTCAAACCAAGAATCTAGAGTTAGCGGTTAAATTGTCTGTCAACCAATGGAATGGCCAAACTGCCCTCCAGTTGATGATGGTGGATGCGCGAGTGGAAGGTGTTCAACTTTTTAACATTCGTGGAAAAAATGCAGTCTTGCCAGAAGGTGTTCCAGTCTTGGATTTTCCTGGAGAACTGCCAAATCTTGCGGCTAGTGAAGCTATTGTCGTAAAAAACATTCCAGAGGATATTACTCAGCTGAAGACCATTTTTCAGGAACAGCATTTCTCTGCTGTCTATTTCAAAAATGATATTGACAAGGCCTATTATCTGACAGGTTATGGGACTAGAGATCAGTTTGCCAAATTGTACAAGACTATTTACCAGTTCCCAGAGTTTGATATTCGCTACAAGCTGAAAGATTTGGCTGCATATCTTAATATTCAACAAATCTTGCTGGTCAAGATGATTCAAGTATTTGAAGAACTAGGCTTTGTGACGATAAAAGATGGTGTGATGACAGTCAATAAAGAGGCGCCAAAGCGGGAGATAGGAGAAAGTCAAATTTACCAAAATCTCAAACAAACCGTTAAAGACCAAGAAATGATGGCGCTGGGTACGGTGCAAGAAATTTATGATTTTTTGATGGAAAAAGAGTAGAAGTTAGGAAAGAGTTGGGAAATCAACTCTTTTTTGAAAACAGACCTTCATTTTGAAAATCATCAAAAAAATGGTATAATGGTAGGAAAAGATTCGGCTGAAAGTATTAGAACTTTTAGAATAAGAGGGTAGAGTTGCCCTATAATCAAGATAAACTAAGATTTTGGAGGAAAAATGAGTAATATCAGTTTAACAACACTTGGTGGTGTGCGTGAGAATGGAAAAAATATGTACATTGCTGAAATTGGAGAGTCCATTTTTGTTTTGAATGTAGGGTTAAAATATCCTGAAAATGAACAATTAGGGGTCGATGTGGTGATTCCAAACATGGATTACCTTTTTGAAAATAGCGACCGTATTGCTGGGGTTTTCTTGACCCACGGGCATGCGGATGCCATTGGTGCTCTACCTTATCTCTTGGCAGAGGCTAAAGTTCCTGTATTTGGGTCTGAGTTGACCATTGAGTTGGCAAAGCTCTTTGTCAAAGGAAATGATGCCGTTAAGAAATTTAATGATTTCCATGTCATTGATGAGAATACGGAGATTGATTTTGGTGGGACAGTGGTTTCCTTCTTCCCTACGACTTACTCCGTTCCAGAGAGTCTGGGAATTGTCTTGAAGACATCGGAAGGAAGCATCGTTTATACAGGTGATTTCAAATTTGACCAAACGGCTAGTGAATCTTATGCAACTGATTTTGCTCGTTTGGCAGAGATTGGTCGTGACGGCGTCCTGGCTCTCCTCAGTGATTCGGCCAATGCAGACAGCAATATTCAGGTGGCTAGTGAAAGTGAAGTTAGGGATGAAATTACCCAAACTATTGCTGACTGGGAAGGTCGTATCATCGTTGCAGCTGTTTCCAGTAATCTTTCTCGTATTCAGCAGATTTTTGACGCTGCGGATAAAACAGGTCGACGTATCGTCTTGACAGGATTTGATATTGAAAATATCGTCCGCACAGCGATTCGTCTTAAGAAGTTGTCTTTAGCCAACGAAATTCTCTTGATTAAGCCTAAAGATATGTCTCGCTTTGAAGACCATGAGTTGATTATTCTTGAGACAGGTCGTATGGGTGAACCTATCAATGGACTTCGTAAGATGTCGATTGGTCGCCATCGTTATGTAGAAATCAAGGATGGGGACCTGGTCTATATTGCTACGGCTCCGTCTATTGCTAAAGAAGCCTTTGTTGCGCGTGTGGAAAATATGATTTATCAGGCAGGTGGGGTTGTCAAATTGATTACCCAAAGTTTACATGTATCAGGGCACGGAAATGTGCGTGATTTGCAGCTGATGATCAATCTTTTGCAACCTAAGTACCTCTTCCCTGTCCAAGGGGAGTATCGTGAGTTGGATGCTCACGCTAAGGCTGCCATGGCAGTTGGGATGTTGCCAGAACACATCTTCATTCCTAAAAAGGGGACGACCATGGCTTACGAGAATGGAGACTTTGTTCCAGCTGGATCGGTTTCAGCAGGAGATATCTTGATTGATGGGAATGCCATTGGTGATGTTGGAAATGTTGTTCTTCGTGACCGTAAGGTCTTGTCAGAGGATGGAATTTTCATCGTGGCTATTACAGTCAACCGTCGTGAGAAGAAAATTGTGGCTAGGGCTCGTGTTCATACGCGCGGATTTGTTTATCTCAAGAAGAGTCGCGATATTCTCCATGAAAGTTCAGAATTGATTAACCAAACGGTAGAAGAGTATCTTCAAGGAGATGACTTTGACTGGGCAGATCTTAAAGGGAAGGTTCGAGATAATTTGACCAAGTATCTCTTTGACCAAACCAAGCGTCGTCCAGCTATTTTACCAGTAGTCATGGAAGCAAAATAATCGTTGAAATAAACAGAGAGAAAGTCGAGTTTCGGCTTTTTCTTATAGAAAAATAGAAGGAGAAAATCATGGCAGTAATGAAAATCGAGTATTACTCACAAGTATTGGATATGGAGTGGGGGGTGAATGTCCTCTACCCTGATGCCAATCGAGTGGAAGAACCAGAGTGTGAAGATATTCCCGTCTTGTACCTTTTGCACGGGATGTCTGGAAATCATAATAGTTGGCTTAAGCGGACCAATGTAGAACGCTTGCTTCGAGGAACTAATCTCATCGTTGTTATGCCCAATACCAGCAATGGTTGGTACACCGATACCCAGTATGGTTTTGACTACTACACGGCTCTAGCAGAGGAATTGCCACAGGTTCTGAAACGCTTCTTCCCTAATATGACTAGCAAGCGTGAAAAGACCTTTATCGCTGGTCTTTCTATGGGAGGCTACGGCTGCTTCAAACTGGCTCTTGCGACAAATCGTTTTTCTCATGCAGCTAGCTTTTCAGGTGCCCTCAGTTTTCAAAACTTTTCTCCTGAAAGTCAAAATCTGGGAAGTCCAGCCTACTGGAGAGGTGTTTTTGGAGAGATTAAAGACTGGACAACTAGTCCCTATTCTCTTGAAAGTCTGGCTAAAAAATCGGATAAAAAGACCAAACTTTGGGCGTGGTGTGGCGAACAGGATTTCTTGTACGAAGCCAATAATCTCGCAGTGAAAAATCTCAAAAAACTAGGTTTTGATGTGACCTATAGCCATAGCGCTGGAACTCACGAGTGGTACTACTGGGAAAAACAATTGGAAGTTTTTTTAACAACCCTACCAATTGATTTCAAATTAGAAGAGAGACTGACTTAGTTTGAACTTCAGCATAGGGGGAGTAGAACTAAAATAAAATATGTTTTCACTAGACTTTTCAAACGAAAGTAGTAGAATAGTAATAAAATACTGGAGGAAAGAGAGTAGGAAATGTACCGTTATCAAATTGGCATTCCCACATTAGAATATGATCAGTTTGTCAAAGAACATGAATTAGCCAATGTATTACAAAGTAGTGCTTGGGAGGAAGTTAAGTCTAATTGGCAACATGAGAAGTTTGGTGTTTACAGGGAAGAAAAATTACTGGCGACAGCTAGTATTTTGATTAGAACTCTTCCGCTAGGCTATAAAATGTTTTACATCCCAAGAGGACCTATATTGGATTATGGGGATAAAGAACTCTTGAATTTTGTCATTCAGTCTATTAAGTCCTATGCTCGCAGTAAGAGAGCGGTTTTTGTGACTTTTGACCCAAGTATTTGCCTATCTCAAAGTTTAATCAATCAGGAAAAGACAGAATTTCCTGAAAATCTGGCTATTATTGATAGTTTGCAACAAATGGGAGTAAGGTGGTCAGGAAAAACGGAGGAAATGGGAGACACCATTCAACCTCGTATTCAGGCGAAAATATACAAGGAAAATTTTGAAGAAGATAAACTTTCCAAGTCAACAAAACAGGCTATTCGAACAGCACGAAACAAAGGGCTTGAGATTCAATATGGTGGACTGGAACTATTAGATTCATTTTCGGAGTTGATGAAAAAAACTGAGAAGCGAAAAGAGATTCATTTGAGGAATGAAGCCTATTATAAAAAATTGTTAGATAATTTTAAGGACAAGGCCTATATCACCTTGGCCACCTTGGATGTTTCTAAACGTTCGCAAGAATTAGAAGAACAGTTAGCAAAAAATAGAGCCTTGGAAGAGACCTTTACTGAGTCGACTCGAATTTCAAAAGTAGAAGCGCAGAAGAAGGAAAAAGAACGTTTGTTAGAGGAATTGACCTTCTTGCAGGAATATATAGATGTAGGTCAAGCGAGAGTTCCTTTAGCGGCTACTTTGAGTTTGGAATTTGGTACTACCTCTGTCAATATATATGCTGGTATGGATGATGATTTTAAACGTTACAATGCACCAATTTTAACATGGTATGAAACGGCTCGCTATGCCTTTGAGCGAGGTATGGTTTGGCAAAATTTAGGTGGTCTTGAAAACTCTCTCAATGGTGGACTTTATCATTTTAAGGAAAAATTTAATCCAACGATTGAAGAATACTTGGGTGAATTTACAATGCCCACTCATCCTCTCTATCCTCTGTTAAGACTTGCTCTTGATTTCCGTAAAACATTAAGAAAAAAACATAGAAAGTAAGTATATGGCACTAACAACACTCACGAA
Source organism: Streptococcus pneumoniae (assembly GCF_001457635.1). NCBI lineage: Bacteria > Bacillati > Bacillota > Bacilli > Lactobacillales > Streptococcaceae > Streptococcus > Streptococcus pneumoniae. Next base: position 2,014,165 of record NZ_LN831051.1, on the reverse strand, counting down.
AGAAGAGTTTCAGACTTATTCTGATCAGGTTTCTTCTCGTTCCTTTATGCAATCTGTCCAGATGGGGGATTTGCTAGAAAAAAGAGGGGCTCGAATTGTTTATCTTGCTTTGAAACAAGAAGGAGAAATTCAAGTTGCAGCTCTGGTTTATAGCTTGCCCATGCTGGGTGGTCTGCATATGGAACTCAATTCGGGGCCGATTTATACCCAACAAGATGCTCTTCCAGTTTTTTATGCAGAGTTAAAAGAATATGCCAAGCAAAATGGTGTATTAGAGTTGCTTGTAAAACCTTATGAAACTTATCAAACTTTTGATAGCCAAGGTAATCCAATAGATGCTGAGAAAAAAAGTATTATTCAAGGTTTGACTGATTTAGGTTATCAATTTGATGGCTTAACAACAGGTTACCCAGGTGGAGAACCAGATTGGTTATACTATAAAGATTTAACTGAATTAACTGAAAAGAGTTTGCTTAAAAGTTTTAGCAAAAAGGGTAAACCCTTGGTGAAAAAGGCTGAAACCTTTGGCATTCGGTTGAAAAAGTTAAAACGTGAAGAACTATCGATTTTTAAGAATATAACAAAAGAAACCTCTGAACGTAGAGAATATAGTGATAAAAGTTTAGAATATTATGAGCATTTTTATGATACTTTTGGAGAACAAGCGGAGTTTCTCATAGCAAGCTTAAATTTTTCGGACTATATGAGCAAATTGCAAGGTGAACAAAGTAAACTAGAAGAAAACTTGGACAAGTTGCGACTTGATTTGAGTAAAAATCCTCATTCTGAGAAAAAACAAAATCAACTGAGAGAATATTCTAGTCAATTTGAAACGTTTGAAGTTCGAAAAGCAGAAGCGCGAGACTTGATTGAAAAATATGGAGAAGAAGATATTGTTTTAGCTGGGAGTTTATTTGTTTATATGCCTCAGGAAACGACTTATCTCTTTAGTGGTTCCTACACTGAGTTTAATAAGTTCTATGCCCCTGCCCTGCTTCAAAAATATGTTATGTTGGAAAGCATAAAACGTGGAATACCTAAATACAACTTCCTAGGCATTCAAGGGATTTTTGATGGAAGTGATGGTGTTTTGCGTTTTAAACAGAATTTTAATGGCTATATTGTACGCAAAGCGGGTACTTTCCGTTACCATCCATCGCCTTTAAAATACAAAGCTATCCAGTTACTCAAAAAAATAGTAGGACGTTAAGATGAAAAAGTCAGTATTTAGATTTCTTTTAGCTTCTTTTAGTAAAATAATTCTTATTTGCTAGAAAGGTGGAGAGACATGCGCTGGCTTTTTCGTTTGATAGGGGCTTTCTTTTCTTTTGTGTGGCGTTTGTTTTGGCGTCTGGTTTGGATAGTTGTGCTCTTATGTGTGCTTGCTTTCGGACTTCTCTGGTATCTGAACGGGGATTTTCAAGGAGCGCTAAAGCAAGCAGAACGGTCAGTAAAAATTGGTCAACAAAGTATTGACCAATGGGAGAAAACAGGGCAACTGCCTAAGTTAAGCCAGACAGATAGTCACCAGCATTCTGAAGGAAGGTGGGCACAGGCCTCTGCTCGTATTTACCTGGATCCGCAGATGGATTCACGCTTTCAAGAGGCTTATTTAGAAGCAATCCAGAACTGGAATCAAACTGGTGCTTTTAACTTTGAACTCGTGACTGAGTCTAGTAAGGCGGATATTACGGCTACGGAGATGAACGACGGAGGCACTCCTGTGGCAGGAGAGGCGGAAAGTCAAACTAATCTCTTAACAGGGCAATTCTTGTCCGTAACGGTGCGGTTGAATCATTATTATTTGTCCAATCCATACTATGGCTACTCCTATGAACGCCTTGTCCATACGGCAGAACATGAGTTAGGTCATGCGATTGGCTTGGACCATACAGATGAGAAGTCTGTCATGCAACCAGCAGGTTCCTTTTATGGTATCCAGGAAGAGGATGTTGCAAACCTCCGAAAAATATATGAGACTAGTGAGTAGGGTACTATCTTTCCCTACTTTTTTTGCTATAATGGAACTATGAACAACTTGATTAAATCAAAACTAGAGCTCTTGCCGACCAGCCCTGGTTGCTACATTCATAAGGATAAAAATGGCACCATTATCTATGTAGGAAAGGCTAAAAATCTGCGTAATCGAGTACGGTCCTATTTTCGTGGAAGTCATGATACCAAGACAGAGGCTCTGGTGTCTGAAATTGTGGATTTTGAATTTATTGTTACGGAGTCTAATATTGAGGCACTTCTCCTAGAAATCAACCTGATCAAGGAAAACAAGCCCAAGTACAATATCATGCTCAAGGATGACAAGTCCTATCCTTTCATCAAAATCACCAATGAGCGCTATCCACGGCTTATCATTACTCGTCAGGTCAAAAAGGACGGTGGTCTTTATTTTGGCCCTTATCCAGATGTGGGGGCAGCCAATGAAATCAAGCGACTTCTAGATAGGATTTTCCCTTTTCGAAAATGTACCAACCCGCCCTCTAAGGTCTGTTTTTATTACCATATCGGCCAGTGTATGGCCCACACCATCTGTAAGAAGGATGAGGCTTATTTCAAGTCTATGGCTCAGGAGGTGTCTGATTTTCTGAAAGGTCAGGATGACAAAATCATCGATGATCTCAAGAGTAAAATGGCAGTAGCAGCACAAAGTATGGAGTTTGAACGTGCGGCGGAATACCGTGACCTGATTCAGGCTATTGGAACGCTTCGAACCAAGCAACGGGTCATGGCGAAAGATTTGCAAAATCGCGATGTCTTTGGCTACTATGTGGATAAGGGCTGGATGTGTGTGCAGGTTTTCTTTGTCCGTCAGGGTAAGCTTATCGAGCGCGATGTCAATCTCTTCCCCTACTTCAATGATCCAGATGAGGATTTTTTGACCTATGTAGGACAATTCTATCAAGAAAAATCTCATCTAGTTCCCAATGAGGTACTGATTCCGCAGGATATTGACGAAGAGGCTGTCAAGGCCTTGGTGGATTCCAAGATTCTTAAGCCTCAACGTGGAGAGAAAAAACAACTGGTCAATCTAGCCATAAAAAATGCTCGTGTTAGTCTAGAGCAGAAGTTCAATCTGCTAGAAAAATCTGTCGAAAAGACTCAAGGAGCTATTGAAAATCTAGGGCGTTTGCTCCAAATCCCGACCCCAGTACGTATCGAGTCCTTCGATAACTCTAATATCATGGGAACTAGCCCTGTTTCGGCTATGGTGGTCTTTGTCAACGGTAAACCGAGTAAGAAGGATTACCGTAAGTACAAGATAAAAACGGTTGTTGGACCAGACGACTATGCCAGCATGAGAGAGGTCATTCGCAGACGCTATGGTCGAGTACAGCGTGAGGCTTTGACTCCTCCAGATTTGATTGTGATTGATGGGGGGCAAGGTCAAGTCAATATCGCTAAGCAGGTTATCCAAGAGGAACTGGGCTTGGATATTCCAATTGCTGGGCTGCAAAAGAATGATAAGCACCAAACCCATGAATTGCTCTTTGGAGATCCGCTTGAGGTGGTGGACTTGTCTCGCAATTCTCAGGAATTTTTCCTCCTCCAACGCATCCAAGATGAGGTGCACCGCTTTGCTATCACTTTCCACCGCCAACTGCGCTCCAAAAATTCTTTCTCATCTCAATTGGATGGGATTGATGGTCTGGGACCTAAACGCAAGCAAAATCTCATGAGGCATTTCAAGTCTTTGACCAAAATCAAGGAAGCCAGTGTGGATGAGATTGTCGAAGTTGGGGTACCTAGAGTCGTTGCAGAGGCTGTGCAAAGAAAGTTGAACCCGCAGGGAGAAGCCTTGCCTCAAGTAGCAGAAGAAAGAGTAGATTACCAAACGGAAGGAAACCACAATGAACCATAAAATCGCAATTTTATCAGATGTTCATGGCAATGCGACGGCGCTAGAAGCAGTGATTGCAGATGCTAAAAATCAAGGGGCCAGTGAATATTGGCTTCTGGGAGATATTTTTCTTCCTGGTCCAGGCGCAAATGACTTAGTCGCCCTGCTAAAGGACCTTCCTATCACAGCAAGTGTTCGAGGCAATTGGGATGATCGTGTCCTTGAGGCTTTAGATGGGCAATATGGCTTAGAAGACCCACAGGAAGTTCAGCTCTTGCGTATGACACAGTATTTGATGGAGCGAATGGATCCTGCAACGATTGTCTGGCTACGAAGCTTGCCTTTGCTGGAAAAGAAAGAAATTGACGGATTGCGCTTTTCTATCTCTCATAATTTACCTGACAAAAACTATGGTGGTGACTTGCTAGATGCGGAAACGGACGTGGCAGTTTATGGTCATGTTCACAAGCAGTTGCTTCGTTATGGAAGTCAAGGGCAACAAATCATCAATCCAGGGTCGATTGGCATGCCCTATTTTAATTGGGAGGCGTTAAAAAATCACCGTGCCCAGTATGCCGTGATAGAAGTTGAAGATGGGGAATTACTCAATATCCAATTTCGTAAAGTTGCTTATGATTACGAAGCTGAGTTAGAATTGGCCAAGTCCAAGGGGCTTCCCTTTATCGAAATGTATGAAGAACTGCGTCGTGACGATAACTATCAGGGGCACAATCTGGAATTATTAGCCAGCTTAATAGAAAAGCATGGGTATGTAGAGGATGTGAAGAATTTTTTTGATTTTTTGTAAGAGTTTCCTAAAATAGCCAATGCAAACTAAAAAAGCGATTGGCTGGTCCAATCGCTTTTAGTATATCTTATACTCAATGAAAATCAAAGAGCAAACTAGGAAGCTAGCCGTAGGTTGCTCAAAGCACAGCTTTGAGGTTGCAGATAAAGCTGACGTGGTTTGAAGAGATTTTCGAAGAGTGTTATTGTAACTGAGATTGATCTGGGAGGTAAGAACCACCTAGATAGGTATTGCTGAGTTTTTCAAGGGTTCCGTCTTGATAGAGTTCTTTGAGCGCTTTATCAAATTGCTCTTTAAACTCTTTTTGGTCGCTTGAGAAAATGATATAATTGCTGGGGCTATCTGCAGAAGGTAAATCAACGACTGAGAGGTCTAAACCACGGTCCTTGATAATCTTTTGAACGGATACCTTGTCAAAAACTAGGAAATCAAACTCTCCGTTAGCAAGGTCTAGGATTCGTTTACCAATATCCTCACCAGAAAAATTAATTGTAGCGGGATTATCAGTGTGTTTCTGATTCCAGTTATTGATGAATTGAGCGTTAGAAGTTCCGGTATCCTCTTGTGTTGTTTTACCAGCGATCTGGTCAAGAGAAGTCAAAGGATTTTTCTTGTTGCTGACAAGGACGAGGGGATTGTTGGAAATTGGAAGCGAGTAAAGGTATTTTTCAGCACGCTCTTTTGTGTAACTCAAGTTATTGGCCGCAGCCTGATAGTGACCAGAATCAAGTCCTGGGAAGATGCTCTCCCAGGCGGTTCTTTGGAATTGAATCTCGTAGTCGCTGAGTTTTTCATCTACTGCCTTTAAAACTTCGATATCGAAGCCTGTCAGATTGCCCTTGTCTTCGTAGTCAAATGGTGGCACGTCGCCAGCTGTAGCAAGGACGATTGTCTTTTGAGCGCTAGTCTCTTTGGGTGTAGCTTGATTCCCACAGGCAACCAAAAATGGTAGGATAGCTAGTAATAGGCTAAGTTTTTTCATACTGTCTCCATTCAAATGTAAAGTACTTGCTAGTTTATCAGAAACTTTCCTGATAAACCAATATATATCTTTTATGTCTGTGATAGAAAAACTTAATCATGAAAAATCCCTGCAAGCTCTTTCAAATTATGGTAGAATGGAAGCAGTAGAATTAGAAAAGGAAATCGATTATGAAATTTCTTGAATTAAATAAAAAACGTCATGCGACCAAGCATTTCACTGATAAGCCTGTTGATCCAAAAGATGTGCGTACGGCTATCGAAATTGCAACCTTGGCGCCAAGCGCCCACAACAGCCAGCCTTGGAAATTTGTAGTTGTTCGTGAGAAAAATGCTGAACTGGCAAAGTTGGCTTATGGTTCAAACTTTGAGCAGGTATCATCAGCACCTGTAACCATTGCCCTATTTACAGATACAGACCTTGCCAAACGCGCTCGTAAGATTGCCCGAGTTGGTGGTGCTAACAATTTCTCAGAAGAACAACTTCAATACTTCATGAAAAATTTGCCAGCTGAATTTGCACGCTACAATGAACAACAAGTCAGCGACTACCTAGCACTCAATGCAGGTTTGGTTGCTATGAACTTGGTTCTCGCTCTTACAGACCAAGGAATTGGTTCCAATATTATCCTTGGTTTTGACAAATCAAAAGTTAATGAAGTTTTGGAAATCGAAGACCGTTTCCGCCCAGAACTCTTGATCACAGTGGGTTACACAGACGACAAATTGGAACCAAGCTACCGCTTGCCAGTAGATGAAATCATCGAGAAAAGATAGAAAGAAGAAAAAATGACAGCAATTGATTTTACAGCAGAAGTAGAAAAACGCAAAGAAGACCTCTTGGCTGACTTGTTTAGCCTTTTGGAAATCAACTCAGAACGTGATGATAGCAAGGCTGATGCCCAGCATCCATTTGGACCTGGTCCAGTAAAAGCCTTGGAGAAATTCCTTGAAATCGCAGACCGCGATGGCTACCCAACTAAGAATGTCGATAACTACGCAGGACATTTTGAGTTTGGTGATGGAGAAGAAGTTCTCGGAATCTTTGCCCATATGGATGTGGTGCCTGCTGGTAGCGGTTGGGACACAGATCCTTACACACCAACTATCAAAGATGGTCGCCTTTATGCGCGCGGGGCTTCGGACGATAAGGGTCCTACAACAGCTTGTTACTATGGTTTGAAAATCATCAAAGAATTGGGTCTTCCAACTTCTAAGAAAGTTCGCTTCATCGTTGGAACAGACGAAGAATCAGGCTGGGCAGACATGGACTACTACTTTGAGCACGTAGGACTTGCCAAACCAGATTTCGGTTTCTCTCCAGATGCTGAATTTCCAATCATCAATGGTGAAAAAGGAAATATCACGGAATACCTCCACTTTGCAGGAGAAAATACAGGTGCTGCCCGTCTTCACAGCTTTACAGGTGGTTTACGTGAAAATATGGTACCAGAATCAGCAACAGCAGTCGTTTCAGGTGATTTGGCTGACTTGCAAGCTAAACTAGATGCCTTTGTTGCAGAACACAAACTTAGAGGAGAACTCCAAGAAGAAGCTGGCAAATACAAGGTGACGATCATTGGTAAATCAGCCCACGGTGCTATGCCTGCTTCAGGTGTCAATGGCGCAACTTACCTTGCCCTCTTCCTCAGCCAGTTTGGCTTTGCTGGTCCAGCCAAAGACTACCTTGACATCGCAGGTAAAATTCTCTTGAACGATCATGAGGGTGAAAATCTTAAGATTGCTCATGTGGATGAAAAGATGGGTGCTCTTTCTATGAATGCCGGCGTCTTCCGCTTCGATGAAACAAGTGCTGATAATACCATTGCCCTCAACATCCGCTATCCAAAAGGAACAAGTCCAGAACAAATCAAGTCAATCCTTGAAAACTTGCCAGTTGTTTCTGTTAGCCTGTCTGAACACGGTCACACGCCTCACTATGTGCCAATGGAAGATCCACTTGTGCAAACCTTGTTGAATATCTATGAAAAACAAACTGGCCTTAAAGGTCATGAACAAGTCATCGGTGGTGGAACCTTTGGTCGCTTGCTAGAACGCGGAGTTGCCTACGGTGCTATGTTCCCAGACTCGATTGATACCATGCACCAAGCCAATGAATTTATCGCCTTGGATGATCTTTTCCGAGCAGCAGCAATTTATGCCGAAGCTATTTACGAATTGATCAAATAAAACGATAGAAGTCTGAGATCTTATGCTTGGACTTCTTTTTGGAGGGAAAGTAGATGTCTCAAATCGAAAGAATCAAACAGGCTATCATGGCGGATTCACAGAATGCCAGCTATACAGAGCGTGGCATTGAGCCTCTCTTTGCAGCGCCAAAAACTGCTCGCATCAATATCATCGGTCAGGCTCCGGGACTTAAAACTCAAGAAGCAGGCCTTTACTGGAAAGATAAAAGTGGTGACCGCTTGCGGGACTGGCTAGGTGTGGATGAAGATACCTTTTACAATTCAGGTTATTTTGCTGTTTTGCCTATGGATTTCTACTTTCCAGGACATGGCAAGTCGGGTGATCTTCCGCCTCGTACAGGTTTTGCAGAAAAATGGCATCCGCAGCTCTTACAGGAATTGCCTGATATTCAGTTAACCCTCTTGATTGGGCAATATGCCCAAGCCTACTATTTACAGGAGAAAATCAGTGGGAAGGTAACGGAGAGGGTGAAACACTATAAAGACTATCTGCCAGCCTATTTTCCGCTAGTTCACCCATCACCACGAAATCAAATCTGGATGGCCAAAAATCCTTGGTTTGAGGCAGAAGTAGTGCCAGATTTGAAAAAAAGAATTAAAACCATTTTATAGTCAATGAAAATCAAAGAGCAAACTAGGAAGCTAGTCGTAGGCTGCTCAAAGTACAGCTTTGAGGTTGCAGATAAAACTGACGAAGTCGGTAACATACGCACGGTAAGGCGACGCTGACGTGGTTTGAAGAGATTTTCGAAGAGTATTAGAAGAAAAAGAATGAAAGAAATAGCCTTTGACGCATTTTACCAGCTTTACCAAAACGACCAGCTTTCTCTAGTGGATGTGAGAGAAGTGGATGAGTTTGCAGCTCTTCATTTAGAATGTGCCCACAACCTACCGCTTAGTCAATTGGCTGATAGTTATGATTAATTGGACAAAGATCGCTTGCATTATATTATTTGCAAATCTGGAATGAGATCGGCGCGTGCTTGCCAATTCCTGTTAGAACAAGGTTATAATGTTATCAATGTCCAGGGTGGCATGTTAGCCTTTGAAGAACTTTAAAATTTTGCATTTCTCCTACTTGGTGTGGACTGGGTAGGAGAGTTTTATTTTTAGATAATTCTTATTTTTAAGAAAATTGAAAACATTTAATATTTGCCTCGTGATGCTTTTTTCAGACTCCTAATCGTGGTATACTAGGTCAGTATTTTATAAATATGAAGGAGATTTTTATGGCTAAAAAAGGTACCCTAACAGGTTTGCTCCTGTTTGGAATATTTTTTGGTGCGGGGAACTTGATTTTTCCGCCTTCTCTAGGTGCTCTATCTGGAGAACATTTTCTTCCTGCCATCGCAGGTTTTGTCTTTTCAGGCGTTGGTATCGCCGTCTTGACCCTTATTATTGGAACGCTAAATCCTAAAGGATATATCTACGAGATTTCAACGAAGATAGCGCCTTGGTTTGCGACTCTTTACCTCTCAGTTCTTTACTTGTCAATCGGTCCATTCTTTGCTACCCCACGTACTGCTACAACAGCTTACGAAGTAGGGATTAGCCCCCTTTTGTCGGATGCAAATAAAGGACTTGGCTTGATTGTATTTACGGTTCTGTATTTTGCGGCAGCCTATTTGATTTCGCTTAATCCATCAAAAATCTTAGACCGCATTGGACGTATTTTAACGCCAGTCTTTGCAATTTTGATTGTTATCTTGGTCGTTCTGGGAGCTATCAAATATGGTGGAACAAGTCCTCAAGCTGCTTCAGCTGCTTATCAAGCTTCTGCCTTTGGTACAGGTTTCCTAGAAGGTTACAATACCTTGGACGCCCTTGCCTCAGTGGCCTTTAGCGTAATCGCAGTTCAAACCTTGAAACAACTTGGATTTTCAAGTAAGAAAGAATACATTTCAACTATTTGGGTTATTGGTATCGTTGTTGCCCTTGCCTTCAGCGCTCTTTACATTGGTTTAGGTTTTCTTGGAAATCATTTCCCAGTACCAGCTGAAGCGATGAAGGGTGGAACACCAGGTGTTTACATCTTGTCACAAGCCACTCAAGAAATCTTTGGCTCAACAGCTCAACTCTTCCTTGCAGCTATGGTTACCGTAACCTGCTTCACAACGACTGTTGGTTTGATTGTGTCAACAGCTGAGTTCTTTAATGAGCGCTTCCCACAAATCAGCTACAAGGTTTATGCGACAGCCTTTACCTTGATTGGATTTGCTATTGCCAATTTGGGTCTTGATGCGATTATCAAGTACTCAATTCCAGTACTGGTTATCTTGTACCCAATCACGATTGCTATCGTTATGATTGTCATTGTCAACAAATTTGTTGCCCTTTCAAAACCAGGTATGCAGTTGACAATTGCTGTGGTTACAGTTATTGCCATTGCAAGCGTACTAGGAAGCTCGTTTAAGGTTGAGTTTCTTGCAAATCTTGTTAGCGTTCTTCCTTTTGCCAAGGCATCTCTCCCATGGTTGGTGCCAGCCATTGTTGGAATCTTGCTCTCATTGGTTCTACCAAACAAGCAAGAAAGCGATGTTTTTGAAATGAAATAATCACTTAAATCACTTTTGTAGCCAAGTCTACAGGAGTGATTTTCTTTTTTTATCCGATGATAAATGTGTTATAATAGGTAGCGAAAGAGGTGAAGAAATGAATCAAACAGTAGAATATATCAAAGAACTGACAGCCATCGCATCGCCAACGGGCTTAACTCGTGAAATTTCGAATTATTTAGTCAAGACTCTAGAAGGTTTTGGTTACCAGCCAGTTCGCACAGCCAAGGGTGGTGTCAATGTGACCATCAAAGGTCAAAATGATGAGCAACATCGCTATGTGACTGCCCATGTGGACACGCTGGGTGCTATTGTTCGTGCTGTCAAACCAGATGGTCGTCTTAAATTGGACCGTATCGGTGGTTTTCCTTGGAACATGATTGAAGGTGAAAACTGTACCGTTCATGTGGCTAGCACAGGTCAAAAGGTATCAGGAACCATCCTCATCCACCAAACTTCTTGCCATGTCTACAAGGATGCAGGAACTGCAGAACGCACGCAGGACAATATGGAAGTGCGTTTGGATGTAAAAGTAAGCAATGAAAAAGAAACTCGTGCTCTTGGGATTGAGGTCGGTGATTTTATCAGCTTCGATCCACGAACTGTTGTGACTGATACAGGTTTTATCAAGTCTCGTCATTTGGATGATAAGGTCAGCGCAGCGATTTTGCTCAACCTGCTTCGTATTTATAAGAAAGAGAAGATTGAATTGCCAGTAACAACTCATTTTGCTTTTTCAGTTTTTGAAGAAGTAGGACATGGTGCTAATTCTAACATTCCTGCTCAGGTAGTAGAATATCTGGCTGTGGATATGGGAGCTATGGGAGATGACCAGCAGACAGATGAGTACACAGTATCTATCTGTGTCAAGGATGCTTCAGGTCCTTATCACTATGACTTCCGTCAACACTTGGTTGCCTTGGCTAAAGAGCAAGATATTCCTTTTAAGCTGGACATCTATCCATTTTATGGTTCGGATGCTTCAGCGGCTATGTCTGCAGGGGCAGAGGTCAAGCATGCCGTTCTTGGTGCGGGTATCGAGTCTAGTCATTCTTATGAGCGCACTCATATTGACTCGGTGGTCGCAACAGAACGAATGGTCGATGCCTATCTTAGAAGCAATTTAGTAGATTGATATGTGCCTTATTTGCCAGAGAATTGAGCTCATCAAGAAGGGAGAAAATCCCTACTTTGTCAAAGAGTTGGAAACAGGCTATCTTGTGATTGGAGACCATCAGTATTTTGCAGGCTATAGTCTCTTTCTAGCCAAGGAACATGTCACGGAATTGCACCATTTGAAAAAGGAGACAAGACTCCGTTTTCTAGAAGAAATGAGTGTGGTCCAAGAGGCAGTTGCCAAGGCCTTTGCTGCTGAGAAAATGAATATCGAACTGCTAGGAAATGGCGATGCCCATCTTCATTGGCATCTGTTTCCTAGACGAACAGGTGACATGAATGGTCACGGTCTCAATGGACGTGGGCCAGTCTGGTGGGTCCCTTTTGAAGAAATGACCGCAGAAACCCGTCAAGCAAAACCGGATGAGATCAGACTTCCTGCGAAACAAAATATGGTATAGTAGTTCTATGAATGATGAAGCAAGTAAACAACTAACTGATGCACGATTTAAGCGTCTTGTTGGTGTTCAGCGTACCACTTTTGAAGAGATGTTAGCTGTATTAAAAACAGCTTATCAACTTAAACACGCAAAAGGTGGACGAAAACCTAAATTAAGCCTAGAAGACCTTCTTATGGCCACTCTTCAATATGTGCGAGAATATCGAACTTATGAAGAAATTGCGGCTGATTTTGGTATCCACGAAAGCAACTTACTCCGTCGGAGCCAATGGGTTGAAGTAACTCTTGTTCAAAGTGGTTTTACGATTTCAAGAACTCCTCTCAGTTCTGAGGACACGGTAATGATTGATGCGACGGAAGTAAAAATCAATCGCCCTAAAAAAAGAATTAGCGAATTATTCTGGTAAAAAGAAATGCCACGCTATGAAGGCTCAAGCGATTGTCACAAGTCAAGGGAGAATTGTTTCTTTGGATATCACTGTGAACTATTGTCATGATATGAAGTTGTTCAAAATGAGTCGCAGAAATATCGGACAAGCTGGTAAAATCTTGGCTGACAGTGATTATCAAGGGCTCATGAAGATATATCCTCAAGCACAAACTCCACGTAAATCCAGCAAACTCAAGCCGCTAATAGCTGAAGATAAAGCCTATAACCATGCGCTATCTAAGGATAGAAGCAAGGTTGAGAACATCCTTGCCAAAGTAAAAACGTTTAAAATGTTTTCAACAACCTATCGAAATCATCGTAAACGCTTCGGATTACGAATGAATTTGATTGCTGGTATTATCAATCATGAACTAGGATTCTAGTTTTGCAGGAAGTCTATTAAAAGATTAGTCAAACGTTTATCATCAGAAGTAGATAAACTATTAGAAATAAAGGAGTAGAAATGAAGAAAAGATACCTTGTCGTGACAGCCTTGCTAGCCTTGAGTCTAGCAGCTTGTTCACAAGAAAAAGCAAAAAATGAAGATGGCACAGCTAAGACAGAACAGACAGCCAAAGCTGATGGGACAGTCGGCAGTAAGTCTCAAGGGGCTGCCCAGAAAAAAGCAGAAGTGGTCAATAAAGGTGATTACTACAGCATCCAAGGAAAATACGACGAAATCATCGTAGCCAATAAACATTATCCTTTGTCGAAAGACTATAATCCGGGGGAAAATCCAACAGCCAAGGCTGAGTTGGTCAAACTCATCAAAGCGATGCAAGAGGCAGGTTTCCCTATTAGTGATCATTACAGTGGTTTTAGAAGTTATGAAACTCAGACCAAGCTCTATCAAGATTATGTCAACCAAGATGGAAAGGCAGCAGCTGACCGTTACTCTGCCCGTCCTGGCTATAGCGAACACCAGACAGGCTTGGCCTTTGATGTGATTGGGACTGATGGTGATTTGGTGACAGAAGAAAAAGCAGCCCAATGGCTCTTGGATCATGCAGCTGATTATGGCTTTGTTGTCCGTTATCTCAAAGGCAAGGAAAAGGAAACAGGCTATATGGCTGAGGAATGGCACCTGCGTTATGTAGGAAAAGAAGCTAAAGAAATTGCTGCAAGTGGTCTCAGTTTGGAAGAATACTATGGCTTTGAAGGCGGAGACTACGTCGATTAATACTCTTCGAAAATCTCTTCAAACCACGTCAGCGTCGCCTTACCTACTGACTGCGTCGGTTCTATTCACAACCTCAAAACAGTGTTTTGAGCTGACTTCGTCAGTTTTATCTGCAATCTCAAAGCTGTACTTTGAGCAGCCTACAGCTAGCTTCCTAGTTTGCTCTTTGATTTTCATTGAGTATAAAAAATAAACTTTTCTCTTGCAATTCCAGATAAATAGTGTATAATGGATGGGTATGTGAAAAACATACTTGTGGGAGGTAAAAATCTCTAATTACCGCCAAAACCACAAAGGAGGATTTAAAAATGGCTAAAAAAGTCGAAAAACTTGTAAAATTGCAAATCCCTGCTGGTAAAGCTACACCAGCTCCACCGGTTGGACCTGCTCTTGGTCAAGCTGGTATCAACATCATGGGATTCACAAAAGAGTTCAACGCTCGTACAGCTGACCAAGCTGGTATGATCATTCCAGTTGTTATCTCAGTTTACGAAGATAAATCATTTACTTTCGTTACGAAAACACCACCAGCTGCTGTTCTTTTGAAAAAAGCTGCAGGTGTTGAAAAAGGATCAGGTACACCTAATAAAACTAAAGTTGCTACAGTTACTCGTGCACAAGTACAAGAAATTGCAGAAACTAAGATGCCAGATTTGAACGCAGCAAACGTAGAGTCTGCAATGCGTATGATCGAAGGTACTGCTCGTTCTATGGGATTCACTGTTGTTGACTAATCAATAACACAGTAGAAAATCTCACAGCAGTCTATTAGTTGCTTTTCATACTAGGCAAGTGACTGAGGCTTGTACTTGGGTACAGCAAGGGAGCTTAAGGCCGTAGGAAGAGAAAAATAGTAGACTGAAAACCCGCAAGACTTCATCATTTCGAGAAGTAACGTGGGAGATGAAAATCGATTGAACCACTTACAAGGAGAATAGAAAATGGCTAAAAAAAGCAAACAACTTCGTGCTGCTCTTGAGAAAATCGACAGCACAAAAGCATACAGCGTAGAAGAAGCTGTAGCACTTGCAAAAGAAACTAACTTTGCAAAATTTGACGCAACTGTAGAAGTTGCTTACAACTTGAACATCGACGTTAAAAAAGCTGACCAACAAATCCGTGGAGCAATGGTATTGCCAAACGGTACTGGTAAAACTTCACGTGTTCTTGTTTTCGCACGTGGTGCAAAAGCTGAAGAAGCAAAAGCTGCTGGTGCAGACTTTGTTGGTGAAGATGACCTTGTTGCTAAAATCAACGACGGTTGGTTGGATTTCGACGTAGTTATCGCTACACCTGATATGATGGCTCTTGTTGGACGTCTTGGACGTGTCCTTGGACCACGTAACTTGATGCCAAACCCTAAAACTGGTACTGTAACAATGGATGTTGCTAAAGCAGTTGAAGAGTCTAAAGGTGGTAAAATCACTTACCGTGCTGACCGTGCAGGTAACGTTCAAGCAATCATCGGTAAAGTATCATTTGAAGCTGAAAAATTGGTTGAAAACTTTAAAGCTTTCAACGAAACAATCCAAAAAGCAAAACCAGCTACAGCTAAAGGAACTTACGTAACAAACTTGACTATCACAACTACTCAAGGTGTTGGTATCAAAGTTGACGTAAACTCACTTTAATCAGTAGTTAAAGTAATGTAAAAAAGTTGAAGACGCTATGTCTAAACTTTTTTTGATATACGACGGGCATGTCGTATATCTGAGGTGTAAATCCTCGGTGGGCACCTACTACTGGTGAACCCAATAGCGATTCCCAAGTCTGACTATCGTGAGGTAGCGGATTAAAACGGTCTGGGGATAGACCGTTTTAAGTCTGACGCTGGAAATAAGAATCGTCAGAGGAAGGGATAGCGAAATCGTGGCTCTACGAACAGGAACGTGATAATAAGGCCTATATAGCGGATAAGGTATCTGGCTGGGGCGACCACTATCAATTATAGTAAAATGAAATAAGAGTAGGACGAATCGATCAGGGCAGCCAAATCGATTTCTAACAATGTTTTAGAAGAAGAGATGTACTATTCTAGTTTCAATCTACTATAGTAGCTCAGAAGTCGGTACTTAAACGTGCTATATCAAAACCAGTCCTTGAAAAACGTGGACTGGTTTCGTGTTTGGATTATTACCTTGAACGACATGCGTTAAAAGTTAGTTGAACCGCCGTATGCCGAACGACACGTACGGTGGTGTGAGAGGGGCTAGAGATTATCCCCTACTCGATTTCGAAATCTAGTGGAATGAATCTGGAATAGTCCATCGAGCTTTCTAATACTCTTCGAAAATCTCTTCAAACCACGTCAATGTCGCCTTGCCGTGCGTATGGTTACTGACTTCGTCAGTTCTATCCACAACCTCAAAACAGTGTTTTGAGCAACCTGAGGCTAGTTTCCTAGTTTGCTCTTTGGTTTTCATTGAGTATAACACATTGTTAGAAGTTGGTTTAAATTTCCTAATCAGTTTGTTCACATTTACCTTCGATATATTATATCCCATAGTTAAGGTTGGTCATACAGATGATTATAGTCATGGAGCCGTAAAACTTAGTGTTTCTTTAGTTGACAAAGATGCCATGAAAAAATATCTGTAACTGTAATAGGATATTTTGAAATAAATATAGATGAAAATATCACCGATATTCTATACGTAAATGGTACTGCTATTCTTTGTCCTTATTTACGTTCTATTGTTTCAATAGTTTCGGCAATTGATAGCAGTGAAGCAATGTTGCTACCTACCATTAATGTTTTAGAGTTACTAGATAAATCTCAACCTTTTGAAGAAGAATAATTTATTAGCTCACTAAATTGAGGGTAAGGAAAAGTAAAAGCAGTAAGAAAAATGTCTTGCATTATACAGCAACCTTTTGGGAATGAGTAGGTGGATTGAATAAAATTTGATTAAGAGTGGATGATTTATCTGTAGATTATTATTGGACAGTTAGTCTTGAAGTAGTCTAAGAATTAGGTTATAATCAGTAGAAGCCTTGCTAATAATGAGGAGGTTAGTTTATGTATAGTAGACTGAATCTAAAATAGTACGAAACAATTGCTAAAACATTTATAGAAATTAATTTTACTTTCCCAATCGATTTGTTCTCATCTTATTTCAATCCGCTATATATTATGGTATCGAATCTTCATCAGAGTGATAAAATTAATCAATTAATATCTGATTACAAACAGAATATGAAAGCTTTTTATATCACTATTGAAAAATTTATACGAGATGATGAAAGCCTTAAGTGTTATTTTATAAAGGTTATTTCAAGTCGTTCCAAGGTAACAAGTCTAGATCAGATTGAAGCTGATAAAACGATACAAAGAAAATATTCAAGTGAGCTAAAAAAATTTATTGGATTTTATAATGAGATTATTTGTGAGGAAAATAGTTTCCTACATGTACGAAAGAGGTGGTCGAGTTGGTTTAGGTAGTCGGTGCGTGAGTTGATAATTCTCAGGGTATGGACTTCTTTTTCATGAATGAGGTAAAAGAGCAGGTATTGTTTAGAGACAATCATTCTGAGCATATTTTCTGGATAGAGGGAGTATCCGATTTTATGATCAAAGTTAATACCGCCCTCTGGTGAGAAGATGAGTAGGTTGGTAATTTAAACTATTAAACAGAATTTTTGATTAAAAGTATTATTTTATGAGAGAAATCCTAATTTTACAATCCATAGGCAAACGCTTGCATTTCGTTTTTTATTGGACTATAATAGGTTGGTATAAAGCCTTTTGTAGTAATAAAATGTAGAAGGTGTAGAAAGTAAGGATTTAGAATATTTGTAGTTAAAAACACAATGTTGCTATTCCTTACGATAGGGAGATAGATATGGCAATGATAGAAGTGGAACATCTTCAGAAAAATTTTGTGAAGACTGTTAAGGAACCGGGCTTGAAGGGGGCTTTGCGCTCCTTTATTCATCCTGAAAAGCAGACCTTTGAAGCGGTCAAGGATTTGACCTTTGAGGTTCCAAAAGGGCAGATTTTAGGATTTATCGGGGCAAATGGTGCTGGGAAGTCGACAACCATTAAAATGCTGACAGGAATTTTGAAACCAACATCTGGTTTTTGTCGGATTAACGGCAAGATTCCCCAGAACAATCGGCAAGATTATGTCAAAGATATTGGCGTAGTCTTTGGACAACGCACCCAGCTATGGTGGGATTTGGCTCTGCAAGAGACCTACACTGTCTTAAAAGAGATTTATGATGTGCCAAACTCGCTCTTTCATAAGCGCATGGACTTTTTGAATGAAGTCTTGGATTTGAAGGACTTTATCAAGGATCCCGTGCGGACTCTTTCACTGGGACAACGGATGCGGGCGGATATTGCGGCCTCCTTGCTCCACAATCCCAAGGTTCTTTTTTTAGATGAGCCGACCATTGGTTTGGACGTTTCGGTTAAGGATAATATTCGTCGGGCAATTACTCAGATCAATAAAGAGGAAGAAACTACCATTCTTTTGACCACTCACGATTTGAGTGATATTGAGCAACTTTGTGATCGGATTTTCATGATTGACAAGGGGCAAGAGATTTTTGATGGAACGGTGAGCCAACTCAAGGAGACCTTTGGTAAGATGAAGACTCTCTCTTTTGAACTGCTACCAGGTCAAAGTCATCTCGTCTCTCACTATGAAGGTCTGTCTGATATGACCATTGATAGACAAGGAAACAGCCTCAACATTGAATTTGATAGTTCTCGCTACCAGTCAGCTGACATTATCAAGCAAACCCTATCTGATTTTGAAATCCGCGATTTGAAGATGGTGGATACGGATATTGAGGATATTATCCGTCGCTTCTACCGAAAGGAGCTCTAGGATGATCAAATTGTGGAGACGTTATAAACCCTTTATCAATGCAGGGGTTCAGGAGTTGATTACTTACCGAGTCAACTTTATTCTCTATCGGATTGGCGATGTCATGGGGGCTTTTGTGGCCTTTTATCTCTGGAAGGCTGTCTTTGATTCTTCGCAAGAGTCTTTGATTCAGGGCTTCAGTATGGCGGATATCACCCTCTACATCATCATGAGTTTTGTGACCAATCTTCTGACTAGATCCGATTCGTCCTTTATGATTGGGGAGGAGGTCAAGGATGGCTCCATTATCATGCGTTTGTTGCGACCAGTGCATTTTGCGGCCTCCTATCTTTTCACCGAGCTTGGTTCCAAGTGGTTGATTTTTATCAGCGTTGGCCTTCCATTTTTAAGTGTCATTGTCTTGATGAAAATCATATCGGGTCAAGGTATTGTAGAGGTGCTAGGATTAACTGTCCTTTATCTTTTTAGCTTAACGCTCGCCTATCTGATTAACTTTTTCTTTAATATTTGCTTTGGATTTTCAGCCTTTGTGTTTAAAAATCTTTGGGGTTCCAACCTACTTAAGACTTCCATAGTGGCTTTTATGTCGGGGAGTTTGATTCCCTTGGCATTCTTTCCAAAGGTTGTTTCAGATATTCTCTCCTTTTTGCCTTTTTCATCCTTGATTTATACTCCAGTTATGATCATTGTTGGAAAATACGATGCCAGTCAGATTCTTCAGGCACTCCTTTTGCAGTTCTTCTGGCTCTTAGTGATGGTGGGATTGTCTCAGTTGATTTGGAAACGGGTCCAGTCCTTTATCACCATTCAAGGAGGTTAGTATGAAAAAATATCAACGAATGCATCTGATTTTTATCAGACAATACATCAAACAAATCATGGAATATAAGGTGGATTTTGTGGTTGGTGTCTTGGGAGTCTTTCTGGCTCAAGGCTTGAATCTCTTGTTTCTCAATGTCATCTTTCAACATATTCCATTCCTAGAAGGCTGGACCTTTCAAGAGATAGCTTTCATTTATGGATTTTCCTTGATTCCCAAGGGAATGGACCATCTCTTTTTTGACAATCTCTGGGCACTAGGGCAACGCCTAGTCCGAAAAGGAGAGTTTGACAAGTATCTGACTCGTCCCATCAATCCTCTCTTTCACATCCTAGTTGAAACCTTTCAGATTGATGCCTTGGGTGAACTCTTAGTCGGTGGTATTTTATTGGGAACAACAGTGACCAGCATTGTTTGGACTCTTCCAAAATTCCTGCTTTTCCTAGTTTGTATTCCTTTTGCGACCTTGATTTATACTTCTCTTAAAATCGCAACAGCCAGTATCGCCTTTTGGACTAAGCAGTCAGGCGCCATGATTTACATCTTCTATATGTTCAATGACTTTGCTAAGTATCCGATTTCTATTTACAATTCTCTTCTTCGTTGGTTGATTAGCTTTATCGTGCCTTTCGCCTTTACAGCCTACTATCCAGCTAGCTATTTCTTACAGGAAAAGGATGTGTTCTTTAACGTAGGAGGTTTGATGTTGATTTCTCTGGTTTTCTTTGTTATTTCCCTTAAACTTTGGGATAAGGGCTTAGATTCCTACGAAAGTGCGGGTTCGTAAAAGCTAAAGTAAGACTAAAATCAAGAAAGAAACTTATGATGTTTGTAATTGAAGAAGTCAAGGATGAAAATCAAAAAAAGGCAGTTGTAGCTGAGGTTTTGAAGGATTTGCCAGAATGGTTTGGAATCCCAGAAAGCACACAAGCCTATATAGAAGGAACCACGACACTGCAAGTTTGGACCGCCTATCAGGAGAGTGATTTGACTGGATTTGTAAGCTTATCCTATTCGAGTGAAGATTGTGCAGAGATTGATTGTCTCGGCGTAAAAAAGCTTATCAAGGTAGAAAAATTGGGAGCCAATTGCTTGCTACTTTAGAGAGTGAAGCTCGTAAAAAAGTTGGTTATCTGCAGGTCAAAACAGTAGCAGAAGGTTCTAATAAAGATTATGATCGAACAAATGACTTTTATCGAGGTCTTGGCTTTAAAAAGTTAGAGATTTTTCCTCAACTATGGAATCCGCAAAATCCTTGTCAGATTTTGATTAAAAAGCTTGAATAATATTATTTGACATCTATTCTCAGAGTGCTATACTGTAAGTGTAATCGCCGATTTAGCTCAGTTGGTAGAGCAAGGCACTCGTAAAGCCTAGGTTATAGGTAGATAAACGACTGAGGATTTGAAAAAATAGATAGGTAGAAGATAACCGTTAAGCCTTATTCTTAGCGGTTATTTATATTGTTTAATAGCGCTGATATTTCATCAATTATGCCTGTTTTCGTGTTTCTGGTAGTTGTTCAAGTTTATTGCTACTATTTTTGATGGTATGAATGTGCTTATAATGTATCCCGGTTAACGAAAGTTTTGGACTTATACTCTTAGAAAATCTCTTCAAACCACGTCAACGTCGCCTTGCCGTGCGTATGGTTACTGACTACGTCAGTTCTATCCACAACCTCAAAACAGTGTTTTGAGCTGACTACGTCAGTTCCATCTACAACCTCAAAACAGTGTTTTGAGCAACCTGCGGCTAGTTTCCTAGTTTGCTCTTTGATTTTCATTGAGTACTAATCTTATTTTTTAACGTGTTCTAAAAAATAAATTAATGCATGTTAATTTTTCTTGAATTAAATTTTTTTAAATGATATACTGTTTTTATGGAGAGATAACAATTATATATAAATGTACTACTCTATTTCCTAGATAATACTTAGTAAAACTTTTTATAACAAAGGCTAGCAAAGTTAAAGTTTATTATCTATTGGAAGTTATATAAATATGTAAGGAATTAAAATGAAAAAAAGTACAGTATTGTCATTAACTACAGCTGCAGTTATTTTAGCAGCCTATGCCCCTAATGAGGTAGTCTTAGCAGACACATCTAGCTCTGAAGATGCTTTAAGCATCTCTGATAAAGAAAAAGTAGTAGTAGATAAGGAAACAGAAAATAAAGAGAAACATAAAGATATTCATAATGCTATAGAAACTTCAAAGGATACTGAAGAAAAGAAAACAACAATTATTGAGGAAAAAGAAGTTGTTAGTAAAAATCCTGTGATAGACACTAAAACTAGCAATGAAGAAGCAAGAATCAAAGAAGATTCCAATCAATCCCAAGGAGATAATGCACACTCGTCTGCAAATAAAGGCACAGAAAATCCGAAAAAAGAAGATAGACTTGTCTATATTGCTGAATTTAAAGATAAAGAATCTGGAGAAAAAGCAATCAAGGGACTATCAAATCTTAAGAATACAAAAGTTTTATATACTTATGATAGAATTTTTAACGGTAGTGCCATAGAAACAACTCCAGATAACTTGGACAAAATTAAACAAATAGAAGGTATTTCATCGGTTGAAAGGGCACAAAAAGTCCAACCCATGATGAATCATGCCAGAAAGGAAATTGGAGTTGAGGAAGCTATTGATTACCTAAAGTCTATCAATGCTCCATTTGGGAAAAATTTTGATGGTAGAGGTATGGTCATTTCAAATATCGATACTGGAACAGATTATAGACATAAGGCTATGAGAATCGATGATGATGCCAAAGCCTCAATGAGATTTAAAAAAGAAGACTTAAAAGGAACTGATAAAAATTATTGGTTGAGTGATAAAATCCCTCATGCGTTCAATTATTATAATGGTGGCAAAATCACTGTAGAAAAATATGATGATGGAAGGGATTATTTTGACCCACATGGGATGCATATTGCAGGGATTCTTGCTGGAAATGATACTGAACAAGATATCAAAAACTTTAACGGCATAGATGGAATTGCACCTAATGCACAAATTTTCTCTTACAAAATGTATTCTGACGCAGGATCTGGGTTTGCGGGTGATGAAACAATGTTTCATGCTATTGAAGATTCTATCAAACACAACGTTGATGTTGTTTCGGTATCATCTGGTTTTACAGGAACAGGTCTTGTAGGTGAGAAATATTGGCAAGCTATTAGGGCATTAAGAAAAGCAGGCATTCCAATGGTTGTCGCTACGGGTAACTATGCGACTTCTGCTTCAAGTTCTTCATGGGATTTAGTAGCAAATAATCATCTGAAAATGACCGACACTGGAAATGTAACACGAACTGCAGCACATGAGGATGCGATAGCGGTCGCTTCTGCTAAAAATCAAACAGTTGAGTTTGATAAAGTTAACATAGGTGGAGAAAGTTTTAAATACAGAAATATAGGGGCCTTTTTCGATAAGAATAAAATCACAACAAATGAAGATGGAACAAAAGCTCCTAGTAAATTAAAATTTGTATATATAGGCAAGGGGCAAGACCAAGATTTGATAGGTTTGGATCTTAGGGGCAAAATTGCAGTAATGGATAGAATTTATACAAAGGATTTAAAAAATGCTTTTAAAAAAGCTATGGATAAGGGTGCACGCGCCATTATGGTTGTAAATACTGTAAATTACTACAATAGAGATAATTGGACAGAGCTTCCAGCTATGGGATATGAAGCGGATGAAGGTACTAAAAGTCAAGTGTTTTCAATTTCAGGAGATGATGGTGTAAAGCTATGGAACATGATTAATCCTAATAAAAAAACTGAAGTCAAAAGAAATAATAAAGAAGATTTTAAAGATAAATTGGAGCAATACTATCCAATTGATATGGAAAGTTTTAATTCCAACAAACCGAATGTAGGTGACGAAAAAGAGATTGACTTTAAGTTTGCACCTGACACAGACAAAGAACTCTATAAAGAAGATATCATCGTTCCAGCAGGATCTACATCTTGGGGGCCAAGAATAGATTTACTTTTAAAACCCGATGTTTCAGCACCTGGTAAAAATATTAAATCCACGCTTAATGTTATTAATGGCAAATCAACTTATGGCTATATGTCAGGAACTAGTATGGCGACTCCAATCGTGGCAGCTTCTACTGTTTTGATTAGACCGAAATTAAAGGAAATGCTTGAAAGACCTGTATTGAAAAATCTTAAGGGAGATGACAAAATAGATCTTACAAGTCTTACAAAAATTGCCCTACAAAATACTGCGCGACCTATGATGGATGCAACTTCTTGGAAAGAAAAAAGTCAATACTTTGCATCACCTAGACAACAGGGAGCAGGCCTAATTAATGTGGCCAATGCTTTGAGAAATGAAGTTGTAGCAACTTTCAAAAACACGGATTCTAAAGGTTTGGTAAACTCATATGGTTCCATTTCTCTTAAAGAAATAAAAGGTGATAAAAAATACTTTACAATCAAGCTTCACAATACATCAAACAGACCTTTGACTTTTAAAGTTTCAGCATCAGCGATAACTACAGATTCTCTAACTGACAGATTAAAACTTGATGAAACATATAAAGATGAAAAATCTCCAGATGGTAAGCAAATTGTTCCAGAAATTCACCCAGAAAAAGTCAAAGGAGCAAATATCACATTTGAGCATGATACTTTCACTATAGGCGCAAATTCTAGCTTTGATTTGAATGCGGTTATAAATGTTGGAGAGGCCAAAAACAAAAATAAATTTGTAGAATCATTTATTCATTTTGAGTCAGTGGAAGAAATGGAAGCTCTAAACTCCAACGGGAAGAAAATAAACTTCCAACCTTCTTTGTCGATGCCTCTAATGGGATTTGCTGGGAATTGGAACCACGAACCAATCCTTGATAAATGGGCTTGGGAAGAAGGGTCAAGATCAAAAACACTGGGAGGTTATGATGATGATGGTAAACCGAAAATTCCAGGAACCTTAAATAAGGGAATTGGTGGAGAACATGGTATAGATAAATTTAATCCAGCAGGAGTTATACAAAATAGAAAAGATAAAAATACAACATCCCTGGATCAAAATCCAGAATTATTTGCTTTCAATAACCAAGGGATCAACGCTCCATCATCAAGTGGTTCTAAGATTGCTAACATTTATCCTTTAGATTCAAATGGAAATCCTCAAGATGCTCAACTTGAAAGAGGATTAACACCTTCTCCACTTGTATTAAGAAGTGCAGAAGAAGGATTGATTTCAATAGTAAATACAAATAAAGAGGGAGAAAATCAAAGAGACTTAAAAGTCATTTCGAGAGAACACTTTATTAGAGGAATTTTAAATTCTAAAAGCAATGATGCAAAGGGAATCAAATCATCTAAACTAAAAGTTTGGGGTGACTTGAAGTGGGATGGACTCATCTATAATCCTAGAGGTAGAGAAGAAAATGCACCAGAAAGTAAGGATAATCAAGATCCTGCTACTAAGATAAGAGGTCAATTTGAACCGATTGCGGAAGGTCAATATTTCTATAAATTTAAATATAGATTAACTAAAGATTACCCATGGCAGGTTTCCTATATTCCTGTAAAAATTGATAACACCGCCCCTAAGATTGTTTCGGTTGATTTTTCAAATCCTGAAAAAATTAAGTTGATTACAAAGGATACTTATCATAAGGTAAAAGATCAGTATAAGAATGAAACGCTATTTGCGAGAGATCAAAAAGAACATCCTGAAAAATTTGACGAGATTGCGAACGAAGTTTGGTATGCTGGCGCCGCTCTTGTTAATGAAGATGGAGAGGTTGAAAAAAATCTTGAAGTAACTTACGCAGGTGAGGGTCAAGGAAGAAATAGAAAACTTGACAAAGACGGAAATACCATTTATGAAATTAAAGGTGCGGGAGATTTAAGGGGAAAAATCATTGAAGTCATTGCATTAGATGGTTCTAGCAATTTCACAAAGATTCATAGAATTAAATTTGCTAATCAGGCTGATGAAAAGGGGATGATTTCCTATTATCTAGTAGATCCTGATCAAGATTCATCTAAATATCAAAAGCTTGGCGAGATTGCAGAATCTAAATTTAAAAATTTAGGAAATGGAAAAGAGGGTAGTCTAAAAAAAGATACAACTGGGGTAGAACATCATCATCAAGAAAATGAAGAGTCTATTAAAGAAAAATCTAGTTTTACTATTGATAGAAATATTTCAACAATTAGAGACTTTGAAAATAAAGACCTAAAGAAACTCATTAAAAAGAAATATAAGGAAGAAGACGACTTTGTAACTGGTGGAAAAAGAACAGTAGAACTTGATTATAAATATGACGATAAAGGAAATATAACTGCCTATGAAGATGAAAGTGCTCTAGAATATGAAACTGAAAAATTTGACGAAATAAAATCAAAAATTTATGGTGTTCTAAGCCCATCTAAAGATGGACACTTTGAAATTCTTGGAAAGATAAGCAATGTTTCTAAAAATGCCAAGGTATATTATGGAAATAACTATAAATTTATAGAAATCAAAGCGACTAAGTATGACTCACATTCAAAAACGATGATATTTGATTTATACGCTAATATTAATGATATTGTAGATGGATTAGCTTTTGCTGGAGATATGAGATTATTTGTTAAAGATGACAATCAAATAAAAGCTGAAACTAAAATTAGAATGCCTGAAAAAAATAAGGAAACTAAAGCAGAATATCCGTATGTATCAAGTTATGGGAATGTAATCGAATTAGGAGAAGGAGACCTTTCAAAAAACAAACCAGACAATTTAACTAAAATGGAATCTGGTAAAATCTATTCTGATTCAGAAAAACAACAATATCTGTTAAAGGATAACATCATTCTAAGAAAAGGCTATGCACTAAAAGTGACTACCTATAATCCTGGAAAAACGGATATGTTAGAAGGAAATGGAGTCTATAGCAAGGAAGATATAGCAAAAATACAAAAGGCCAATCCTAATCTAAGAGTCCTTTCAGAAACAACAATTTATGCTGATAGTAGAAATGTTGAAGATGGAAGAAGTACCCAAGCTGTATTAATGTCGGCTTTGGACGGCTTTAACATTATAAGGTATCAAGTGTTTACATTTAAAATGAACGATAAAGGGGAAGCTATCGATAAAGACGGAAATCTTGTGACAGATTCTTCTAAACTTGTATTATTTGGTAAGGATGATAAAGAATACACTGGAGAGGATAAGTCCAATGTAGAAGCTATAAAAGAAGATGGCTCCATGTTATTTATTGATACCAAACCAGTAAACCTTTCAATGGATAAGAACTACTTTAATCCATCTAAATCTAATAAAATTTATGTACGAAATCCAGA
Source organism: Streptococcus pneumoniae (assembly GCF_001457635.1). NCBI lineage: Bacteria > Bacillati > Bacillota > Bacilli > Lactobacillales > Streptococcaceae > Streptococcus > Streptococcus pneumoniae. The sequence continues at coordinate 1,987,596 of NZ_LN831051.1, read as the reverse complement.
ATTTTATTTAAGAGGTAAGATTTCTGATAAGGGTGGTTTTAACTGGGAATTGAGAGTTAATGAATCGGTTGTAGATAATTATTTAATCTACGGAGATTTACACATTGATAACACTAGAGATTTTAATATTAAGCTGAATGTTAAAGACGGTGACATCATGGACTGGGGAATGAAAGACTATAAAGCAAACGGATTTCCAGATAAGGTAACAGATATGGATGGAAATGTTTATCTTCAAACTGGCTATAGCGATTTGAATGCTAAAGCAGTTGGAGTCCACTATCAGTTTTTATATGATAATGTTAAACCCGAAGTAAACATTGATCCTAAGGGAAATACTAGTATCGAATATGCTGATGGAAAATCTGTAGTCTTTAACATCAATGATAAAAGAAATAATGGATTCGATGGTGAGATTCAAGAACAACATATTTATGTAAATGGAAAAGAATATACATCATTTGATGATATTAAACAAATAACAGACAAGACACTAAACATTAAGATTGTTGTAAAAGATTTTGCAAGAAATACAACCGTAAAAGAATTCATTTTAAATAAAGATACGGGAGAGGTAAGTGAATTAAAACCTCATAGGGTAACTGTGACCATTCAAAATGGAAAAGAAATGAGTTCAACGATAGTGTCGGAAGAAGATTTTATTTTACCTGTTTATAAGGGTGAATTAGAAAAAGGATACCAATTTGATGGTTGGGAAATTTCTGGTTTCGAAGGTAAAAAAGACGCTGGCTATGTTATTAATCTATCAAAAGATACCTTTATAAAACCTGTATTCAAGAAAATAGAGGAGAAAAAGGAGGAAGAAAATAAACCTACTTTTGATGTATCGAAAAAGAAAGATAACCCACAAGTAAACCATAGTCAATTAAATGAAAGTCACAGAAAAGAGGATTTACAAAGAGAAGATCATTCACAAAAATCTGATTCAACTAAGGATGTTACAGCTACAGTTCTTGATAAAAACAATATCAGTAGTAAATCAACTACTAACAATCCTAATAAGTTGCCAAAAACTGGAACAGCAAGCGGAGCCCAGACACTATTAGCTGCCGGAATAATGTTTATAGTAGGAATTTTTCTTGGATTGAAGAAAAAAAATCAAGATTAAGATAAAAGCTATAGAAAAAAATGGTTTATGTACTGAGATTAGATAGTGAGGTGATGACATAGTTTTGTGAAAATAGCCATTTATAACTCAATTATTTAGTTTACTTTACTTTACTAGTGATACTATTTGGAGTTATTAATGGACTTAGTTTATATAACTAATGAATTGATTGAAAGGGTTAGTATTGACAATATTGGTCATATTGACTAGAAAATAGAGTCTATCAAAATTTAAAGGCTAATAGAGGTGATGAGACAATTTCGGCTCTTTGTCAACTGTAGTGGGTTGAAGTCAGCTAAGCTCGAGAAAGGACAAATTTTGTCCTTTCTTTTTTGATATTCAGAGCGATGAAAATCCGTTTTTTGAAGTTTTCAAAGTTTCGAAAACCAAAGGCATTGCGCTTGATAAGTTTGATGAGATTATTGGTCGCTTCCAGTTTGGCATTAGAATAGTGTAGTTGAAGGGCATTGACAATCTTCTCTTTATCTTTGAGGAAGGTTTTAGAGGATGAACTTGATTCAGATTGTCCTCAATGAGTCCGAAAAATTTGTCAGGCTCCTTATTCTGAAAGTGAAAAAGCAAGAGTTGATAGAGATTATAGTGGTGTTTCAAGTCTTCTGAATAGCTCAAAAGTTTATCTATAGTAGATTGAAACTAGAATAGTACACCTCTGCTTCTAAAACATTGTTAGAAATCGATTTGACTGTCCTGAATGATTTGTCCTGTTATTATTTCATTTTACTATAAATCCACGTTTACGAATCTCTTTCCACACTTGTTCAATGGGGTTCATCTCTGGTGTGTATGGAGGAATAAATGCAAAACCAATATTAGTCGGAATCTTTAAGGTACTTGATTTATGCCATATAGCATTGTCCATAACGAGTAAAAGATAATCATCTGGATAAGCTTGTGAAAGCTCCTATTCCTAAAGCCCCTTTATAACCTCTTGCGAGAGAGACTATTGACTCAGCCCTTACTTCATGCGGATGAAACTTCTTATCGGGTTCTAGAGAGTCATAGCCATCTGACCTACTATTGGACCTTTTTGTCTGGGAAAGTTGAGAATCAAGCAATCACGCTGTACCATCATGATCAGAGTCGGAGTGGTTTAGTAGTACAAGAATTCCTAGGAGATTATTCTGGCTATGTTCATTGTGATATGTTGCGGCAGTAACTTAGGACTTTAGTCCTCTAGTTCTGCCTATGCGATAGCAGTCCAAGGTTTAGGAGCAAGGCGACGCTAAGCTTGGTAAACTGCGAACCGCTAGAAGCTTATCGTCAACTGGCAGAAGCTGAACTTGTTGGATGTTGGGCGCATGTGAGAAGGAAATTTTTTGAAGCGACCCCCAAGCAAGCAGATAAATCATCCTTAGGAGCTAAAGGTTTAGCTTATTGTGATCAGTTATTTTCCTTGGAAAGAGACTGGGAGGCTTTGCCAGCTGATGAACGACTACAGAAACGTCAAGAACATCTCCAGCCCCTAATGGAAGACTTCTTTGCTTGGTGCCGCCGTCAGTCAGTTTTAGCAGGTTCAAAACTAGGAAGGGCAATTGAATACAGCCTCAAGTATAAAGAAACCTTTAAGACTATTTTGAAAGACGGACATCTGGTCCTTTCCAATAATCTAGCTGAATGCGCCATTAAATCATTGGTTATGGGACGGAGTAAAAGAGTCCAGTGGACTCTTTTAGCCTAAGCTCAGTTTAAAAAAGCGAGGGTGGTTATTTTCTCAAAGTTTTGAAGGAGCTAAAGCAAGAGCTATTATTATGAGCTTGTTGGAAACAGCTAAACGTCATCAATTATAGTGCGTTGAATCTATAACAGTACGCATCGACTGCTAAAACATTTCTATAAATCAATTTTCCTTTCCTAATCGATTTGTTCATATCTTATTTCAATCCATTATAAATAGTGAGAAATATCTATCCTATCTTCTAGAATGTCTTCCAAACGTGGAAACTCTCGTAAACAAAGAGGTTTTAGAGGCCTATTTACCGTGGACTAAAGTTGTACAAGAAAAGTGCAAATAAGAAATCTCCAGATTAGGAACTATATATGAGTTCACTAATCTGGAGATTTTTCAATAGACTTCGTTATTGGGCGGTTAGGATATGATCACTGACTTCGTCAGTCTTATCTACAACCTCAAAACAGTGTTTTGAGCAACCTGCGGCTAGCTTCCTAGTTTACTCTTTGATTTTCATTGAGTATTAGAACAGAAAAAATGCTTGGAGTATTTGTTTGTGTGTTTATTTTTATATAACAAACTATAAACAAAACAAAAATATAAAAAAAGAGACAAAAAAGAACAGAAAGTAATTGACAACGGTTTCATATAGTGTTATACTTATGGCATAAAGTTAATGGAAAGAAGGGAAAAACTTATGGTATTAGATTATTTCTTTGACAAAAACCTTGTGTTTTGCTTAGAAGCGGATAATCAAGAACATCTCTTTGATCAGGTTGCAACTTTATTGGAAGAACGAGAAATTGTAACTCCAACTTATCGTGAAGCCTTGATCACGCGTGAAAAGTCATTTCCAACTGGTTTAGATATGGAATTTCTAGGAAAGAACTTGCCAAATGTAGCGATTCCTCACACAGATATTGTTCATAATCTAGCTGAGAAAGTGGTGGTTGTTCGATTAGAAAAACCAGTAACTTTTCACAATATGATAGCTCCTGATAAGGAAGTAGAAGTATCCCTACTCTTCTTTATTATTAACAATTCAAGTTCAAGTCAAACAAATATTCTGGCTCAGTTGATGGACTTTTTCACAGGAAATGGACATCTTGAAGACCTATCAAAAATTTCCGAACCAGAAAAACTTTATGCTTACATTGCTGAAGCAACCGCTTAATCTTGTCTATTAAAAAATAAAATCGGAGGAAATCCAAATGATTAAAATTCTTGCTGCCTGCGGTGCAGGTGTTAACTCAAGTCACCAAATTAAAAGTGCTCTAGAAGAAGAACTTTCAAACCGTGGTTATGATGTTCACTGTGATGCAGTCATGGTGAAAGATGTAAACGAAGACCTTATGAAAGGTTACGATATCTTTACACCAATCGCTGCAACAGACCTTGGTTTTGAACCAGGTATCCCAGTTATCGAAGCTGGGCCAATCTTATTCCGTATCCCAGCAATGAGCGCTCCAGTATTTGACAATATTGAAGCAGCTATTAAAGAACACGGATTAAGCTAATTCTAATTTGTTAACATTCATATAACATAAAAAAGGGAGGAACTGTTATGGATGCAATCTTTGACCTAATCGGAAAGGTTTTCAATCCCATCTTAGAAATGGGTGGACCTGTCATCATGTTGATCATTTTGACAGTATTGGCTTTACTTTTTGGAGTGAAATTCTCCAAAGCGCTTGAAGGTGGTATCAAACTTGCCATCGCTCTTACAGGTATCGGTGCTATCATCGGTATGCTAAATGGTGCTTTCTCAGCATCACTTGCAAAATTCGTTGAAAACACTGGTATCCAATTGAGTATTACAGACGTTGGTTGGGCACCACTCGCAACAATCACTTGGGGTTCTGCTTGGACACTATACTTCTTGCTCATCATGTTGATTGTCAACGTAGTGATGCTTGCTATGAAGAAAACCGATACACTTGATGTCGATATCTTTGATATCTGGCACTTGTCTATCACAGGTCTCTTGATTAAATGGTATGCTGATAACAATGGTGTGAGTCAAGGGGTTTCACTCTTTATTGCTACAGCAGCTATCGTCCTTGTCGGTGTGTTGAAAATTATCAACTCTGACTTGATGAAACCTACATTTGATGACCTTCTTAACGCCCCAAGTTCATCACCAATGACATCAACTCACATGAACTACATGATGAACCCAGTTATCATGGTTTTGGATAAGATTTTTGAAAAATTCTTCCCAGGCCTTGATAAATATGACTTTGATGCTGCTAAATTGAACAAGAAAATCGGTTTCTGGGGATCTAAATTCTTCATCGGTTTCATCCTTGGTATCGTTATCGGTATTATGGGAACTCCACATCCAATTGCAGGTGTTGCAGATGCAGATAAATGGCGTCTTGTTATCAAAGGATGGTTGTCTCTTGGTTTGACTGCCGGTGTATCTTTGGAACTCTTCTCACTTATCGGTTCATGGTTCATCGCAGCCGTAGAACCACTATCACAAGGTATTACAAACGTTGCTACTAAACGTCTTCAAGGACGTAAATTCAATATCGGTCTTGACTGGCCATTCATCGCTGGTCGTGCTGAAATCTGGGCTTGTGCCAACGTACTTGCACCAATCATGTTGATTGAAGCAGTGCTTCTTTCAAAAGTTGGAAATGGTATCTTGCCACTTGCAGGTATCATCGCTATGGGTGTTACTCCAGCTCTCTTGGTTGTAACTCGTGGTAAATTGCTCCGTATGATTATCTTCGGAACACTCTTGTTGCCACTCTTCCTTCTTTCAGGTACCCTTATTGCACCATTTGCAACAGAACTTGCTAAAGGTGTAGGTGCCTTCCCAGAAGGTGTGAGCCAAACTCAATTGATTACTCACTCTACTCTTGAAGGACCAATCGAAAAACTTCTTGGTTGGACAATTGGTAACACTACAACTGGTGATATCAAAGCAATCCTTGGTGCAGTAGCCTTCCTTGTATTCTATATCGGTATCTTTGCTTGGTACAGAAAACAAATGATCAAACGTAACGAAGAGTACGCAGCAAAAGCAAAATAATGCGCTCCTATAAAATATAAACTCAATGAAAATCAAAGAGCAAACTAGGAAGCTAGCCGCAGGTTGCTCAAAACACAGTTTTGAGGTTGTAGATGAAACTGACGAAGTCAGTAATCATATCTACGGCAAGGCGACACTGACGAAGTTTGAATTGGATTTTCGCAGAGTGTAAATTGTTGAAACTAGGTTGTCATACCATGTATACCACTTGGGCTTTGGTAGTAGCTAACTGCACTAAATATAATATAAGGAGGGTTTTATGGGGAAAGGCCATTGGAATCGGAAAAGAGTTTATAGCATTCGTAAGTTTGCTGTGGGAGCTTGCTCAGTAATGATTGGGACTTGTGCAGTTCTATTAGGAGGAAATATAGCTGGAGAATCTGTAGTTTATGCGGATGAAACACTTATTACTCATACTGCTGAGAAACCTAAAGAGGAAAAAATGATAGTAGAAGAAAAGGCTGATAAAGCTTTGGAAACTAAAAATGTAGTTGAAAGGACAGAACAAAGTGAACCTAGTTCAACTGAGGCTATTGCATCTGAGAAGAAAGAAGATGAATCCGTAACTCCAAAAGAGGAAAAAGTGTCTGCTAAACCGGAAGAAAAAGCTCCAAGGATAGAATCACAAGCTTCAAGTCAAGAAAAACCGCTCAAGGAAGATGCTAAAGCTGTAACAAATGAAGAAGTGAATCAAATGATTGAAGACAGGAAAGTGGATTTTAATCAAAATTGGTACTTTAAACTCAATGCAAATTCTAAGGAAGCCATTAAACCTGATGCAGACGTATCTACGTGGAAAAAATTAGATTTACCGTATGACTGGAGTATCTTTAACGATTTCGATCATGAATCTCCTGCACAAAATGAAGGTGGACAGCTCAACGGTGGGGAAGCTTGGTATCGCAAGACTTTCAAACTAGATGAAAAAGACCTCAAGAAAAATGTTCGCCTTACTTTTGATGGCGTCTACATGGATTCTCAAGTTTATGTCAATGGTCAGTTAGTGGGGCATTATCCAAATGGTTATAACCAGTTCTCATACGATATCACCAAATACCTTCACAAAGATGGTCGTGAGAATGTGATTGCTGTCCATGCAGTCAACAAACAGCCAAGTAGCCGTTGGTATTCAGGAAGTGGTATCTATCGTGATGTGACTTTACAAGTGACAGATAAGGTGCATGTTGAGAAAAATGGGACAACTATTTTAACACCAAAACTTGAAGAACAACAACATGGCAAGGTTGAAACTCATGTGACCAGCAAAATCGTCAATACGGACGACAAAGACCATGAACTTGTAGCCGAATATCAAATCGTTGAACGAGGTGGTCATGCTGTAACAGGCTTAGTTCGTACAGCGAGTCGTACCTTAAAAGCACATGAATCAACAAGCCTAGATGCGATTTTAGAAGTTGAAAGACCAAAACTCTGGACCGTTTTAAATGACAAACCTGCCTTGTACGAATTGATTACGCGTGTTTACCGTGACGGTCAATTGGTTGATGCTAAGAAGGATTTGTTTGGTTACCGTTACTATCACTGGACTCCAAATGAAGGTTTCTCTTTGAATGGTGAACGTATTAAATTCCATGGAGTATCCTTGCACCACGACCATGGGGCGCTTGGAGCAGAAGAAAACTATAAAGCAGAATATCGCCGTCTCAAACAAATGAAGGAGATGGGAGTTAACTCCATCCGTACAACCCACAACCCTGCTAGTGAGCAAACCTTGCAAATCGCAGCAGAACTAGGTTTACTCGTTCAGGAAGAGGCCTTTGATACGTGGTATGGTGGCAAGAAACCTTATGACTATGGACGTTTCTTTGAAAAAGATGCCACTCACCCAGAAGCTCGAAAAGGTGAAAAATGGTCTGATTTTGACCTACGTACCATGGTCGAAAGAGGCAAAAACAACCCTGCTATCTTCATGTGGTCAATTGGTAATGAAATAGGTGAAGCTAATGGTGATGCCCACTCTTTAGCAACTGTTAAACGTTTGGTCAAGGTTATCAAGGATGTTGATAAGACTCGCTATGTTACCATGGGAGCAGATAAATTCCGTTTCGGTAATGGTAGCGGAGGGCATGAGAAAATTGCTGATGAACTCGATGCTGTTGGATTTAACTATTCTGAAGATAATTACAAAGCTCTTAGAGCTAAGCATCCAAAATGGTTGATTTACGGTTCAGAAACATCATCAGCAACCCGTACACGAGGAAGTTACTATCGCCCTGAACGTGAATTGAAACATAGCAATGGACCTGAGCGTAATTATGAACAGTCAGATTATGGAAATGATCGTGTGGGTTGGGGGAAAACAGCAACCGCTTCATGGACTTTTGACCGTGACAACGCTGGCTATGCTGGACAGTTTATCTGGACAGGTACGGACTATATTGGTGAACCTACACCATGGCACAACCAAAATCAAACTCCTGTTAAGAGCTCTTACTTTGGTATCGTAGATACAGCCGGCATTCCAAAACATGACTTCTACCTCTACCAAAGCCAATGGGTTTCTGTTAAAAAGAAACCGATGGTACACCTTCTTCCTCACTGGAACTGGGAAAACAAAGAATTAGCATCCAAAGTAGCTGACTCAGAAGGTAAGATTCCAGTTCGTGCTTATTCGAATGCTTCTAGTGTAGAATTATTCTTGAATGGAAAATCTCTTGGTCTTAAGACTTTCAATAAAAAACAAACCAGCGATGGGTGGACTTACCAAGAAGGTGCAAATGCTAATGAACTTTATCTTGAATGGAAAGTTGCCTATCAACCGGGTACCTTGGAAGCAATTGCTCGTGATGAATCTGGCAAGGAAATTGCTCGAGATAAGATTACTACTGCTGGTAAGCCAGCGGCAGTTCGTCTTATTAAGGAAGACCATGCGATTGCAGCAGATGGAAAAGACTTGACTTACATCTACTATGAAATTGTTGACAGCCAGGGGAATGTGGTTCCAACTGCTAATAATCTGGTTCGCTTCCAATTGCATGGCCAAGGTCAACTGGTCGGTGTAGATAACGGAGAACAAGCCAGCCGTGAACGCTATAAGGCGCAAGCAGATGGTTCTTGGATTCGTAAAGCATTTAATGGTAAAGGTGTTGCCATTGTCAAATCAACTGAACAAGCAGGGAAATTCACCCTTACTGCCCACTCTGATCTCTTGAAATCGAACCAAGTCACTGTCTTTACTGGTAAAAAAGAAGGACAAGAGAAGACTGTTTTGGGGACAGAAGTAGCAAGAGTTCGTACATTAATTGGTAAAGAACCAAAAATGCCGAAAACAGTAGGTTTTGTATACAGCGATGGTAGTCGTGAAAAACTTCCAGTAACTTGGTCTCAAGTCGATGTTAGTCAAGCAGGAGTTGTGACTGTTAAAGGTACAGCAAATGGACGTGAGGTAGAGGCTCATGTCGAGGTTCTAGCAATTGCGAAAGAATTACCAACAGTTAAACGTATTGCTCCAAATACTGACTTGAATTCTGTAGACAAATCTGTTTCTTATGTTTTGACTGATGGAAGTGTACAAGAGTACGAAGTGGACAAGTGGGAGATTGCCGAAGAAGATAAAGTTAAGTTAGCAATTCCAGGTTCTCGTATTCAAGCGACCGGTTATTTAGAAGGTCAACCAATTCATGCAACCCTTGTGGTAGAAGAAGGAAATGCTGCAGCACCTGTAGTGCCAACTGTTACTGTTGGAGGTGAGGCAGTAACAGGTCTTACTAGTCGACAACCAATGCAATATCGTACTCTATCTTATGGTGCCCAACTGCCAGAAGTCACAGCAAGTGCTGAAAATGCTGATGTGACAGTTCTTCAAGCAAGCGCAGCAAACGGCATGCGTGCGAGCATCTTTATTCAACCTAAAGATGGTGGCCCTCTTCAAACCTATGCAATTCAATTCCTTGAAGAAGCACCAAAAATTGCTCACTTGAGCTTGCAAGTGGAAAAAGCTGACAGTCTCAAAGAAGACCAAACTGTCAAATTGTCGGTTCGAGCTCACTATCAAGATGGAACGCAAGCTGTATTACCAGCTGATAAAGTAACCTTCTCTACAAGTGGTGAAGGGGAAGTCGCAATTCGTAAAGGAATGCTTGAGTTACATAAGCCAGGAGCAGTCACTCTCAAAGCGGAATATGAGGGAGCTAAAGGCCAAGTTGATCTCACTATCCAGGCCAATACTGAGAAGAAGATTGCGCAATCTATCCGTCCAGTAAATGTAGTGACAGATTTACACCAAGAACCTACTCTTCCGTCAACAGTAACGGTTGAGTATGACAAAGGTTTCCCTAAAGCTCACAAAGTCACTTGGCAAGCTATTCCGAAAGAAAAACTAGACTCCTATCAAACCTTTGAAGTACTAGGTAAAGTTGAAGGAATTGACCTTGAAGCGCGTGCAAGAGTCTCTGTAGAAGGTATCGTTTCAGTTGAAGAAGTCAGTGTGACAACTCCAATCGCAGAAGCACCACAATTACCAGAAAGCGTTCGGACATATGATTCAAATGGTCACGTTTCATCAGCTAAGGTTGCATGGGATGCGATTCGTCCAGAGCAATACGCTAAGGAAGGTGTCTTTACAGTTAATGGTCGCTTAGAAGGTACGCAATTAACAACTAAACTTCATGTTCGCGTATCTGCTCAAACTGAGCAAGGTGCAAACATTTCTGACCAATGGACCGGTTCAGAATTGCCACTTGCCTTTGCTTCAGATTCAAATCCAAGCGACCCAGTTTCAAATGTTAATGACAAGCTCATTTCCTACAATAACCAACCAGCCAATCGTTGGACAAACTGGAATCGTACTAATCCAGAAGCTTCAGTCGGTGTTCTGTTTGGAGATTCAGGTATCTTGAGCAAACGCTCCGTTGATAATCTAAGTGTCGGATTCCACGAAGACCATGGAGTTGGTGCACCGAAGTCTTATGTGATTGAGTATTATGTTGGTAAGACTGTCCCGACAGCTCCTAAAAACCCTAGTTTTGTTGGTAATGAGGACCATGTCTTTAATGATTCTGCCAACTGGAAACCAGTTACTAATCTAAAAGCCCCTGCTCAACTCAAGGCTGGAGAAATGAACCACTTTAGCTTTGATAAAGTTGAAACCTATGCTGTTCGTATTCGCATGGTTAAAGCAGATAACAAGCGTGGAACGTCTATCACAGAGGTACAAATCTTTGCGAAACAAGTTGCGGCAGCCAAACAAGGACAAACAAGAATCCAAGTTGACGGCAAAGACTTAGCAAACTTCAACCCTGATTTGACAGACTACTACCTTGAGTCTGTAGATGGAAAAGTTCCGGCAGTCACAGCAAGTGTTAGCAACAATGGTCTCGCTACCGTCGTTCCAAGCGTTCGTGAAGGTGAGCCGGTTCGTGTCATCGCGAAAGCTGAAAATGGCGACATCTTAGGAGAATACCGTCTGCACTTCACTAAGGATAAGAACTTACTTTCTCATAAACCAGTTGCTGCGGTTAAACAAGCTCGCTTGCTACAAGTAGGTCAAGCACTTGAATTGCCGACTAAGGTTCCAGTTTACTTCACAGGTAAAGACGGCTACGAAACAAAAGATTTGTCAGTTGAATGGGAAGAAGTTCCAGCAGAAAATCTGACAAAAGCAGGTCAATTTACCGTTCGAGGCCATGTCCTTGGTAGTGATCTTGTTGCTGAGGTCACTGTACGAGTGACAGACAAACTAGGCGAAGCTCTTTCAGATAACCCTAACTATGATGAAAACAGTAACCAGGCCTTTGCTTCAGCAACCAATGATATTGACAAAAACTCTCATGACCGCGTTGACTATCTCAATGACGGAGATCATTCAGAAAATCGTCGTTGGACAAACTGGTCTCCAACACCATCTTCTAATCCAGAAGTATCAGCGGGTGTGATCTTCCGTGAAAATGGTAAGATTGTAGAACGGACTGTTGCGCAAGCCAAACTTCACTTCTTTGCAGATAGTGGTACGGATGCACCAACTAAACTCGTTTTAGAACGCTATGTCGGTCCAGAGTTTGAAGTGCCAACCTACTATTCAAACTACCAAGCCTACGACGCAGACCATCCATTCAACAATCCAGAAAATTGGGAAGCTGTGCCTTATCGTGCGGATAAAGACATCGCAGCTGGTGATGAAATCAACGTAACATTTAAAGCTGTCAAAGCCAAAGCTATGAGATGGCGTATGGAGCGTAAAGCAGATAAGAGCGGTGTTGCGATGATTGAGATGACCTTCCTTGCACCAAGTGAATTGCCTCAAGAAAGCACGCAATCGAAGATTCTTGTAGATGGAAAAGAACTTGCTGATTTCGCTGAAAATCGTCAAGACTATCAAATTACCTATAAAGGTCAACGGCCAAAAGTCTCAGTTGAAGAAAACAATCAAGTAGCTTCAACTGTGGTAGATAGTGGAGAAGATAGCCTTCCAGTACTTGTTCGCCTCGTTTCAGAAAGTGGAAAACAAGTCAAGGAATACCGTATCCACTTGACTAAGGAAAAACCAGTTTCTGAGAAGACAGTTGCTGCTGTACAAGAAGATCTTCCAAAACTCGAATTTGTTGAAAAAGATTTGGCCTACAAGACAGTTGAGAAAAAAGATTCAACACTGTATCTAGGTGAAACTCGTGTAGAACAAGAAGGAAAAACTGGTAAAGAACGTATCTTTACAGCGATTAATCCTGATGGAAGTAAGGAAGAAAAACTCCGTGAAGTGGTAGAAGCTCCGACAGACCGCATCGTCTTGGTTGGAACCAAACCAGTAGCTCAAGAAGCTAAAAAACCACAAGTGTCAGAAAAAGCAGATACAAAACCAATTGATTCAAGTGAAGCTAGTCAAACTAATAAAGCCCAGTTACCAAATACAGGTAGTGCGGCAAGCCAAGCAGCAGTAGCAGCAGGTTTAGCTCTTCTAGGTTTGAGTGCAGGATTAGTAGTTACTAAAGGTAAAAAAGAAGACTAGAAATTTTGATACCTTCTTTATCATTAAAGACCAAAGAAAAACTCTTGTCCTAAATAGAAGATAAAGAGTCTGGGACAAAATAGTTCTCAACCACAAAAAAGCTAGATATTTCCAATTGCGGAACTCTAGCTTTTTAATTTTGAGTCGTTCTCTTATTGTATAGTGGATTGAAACTAGAATAGTACACTTCTGCTTCTAAAACATTGTTAGAAATCGATTTGACTGTCCTTATCGATTTGTCCTGTTCTTATTTCATTTCACTATATTTTAGGAGGTTATTGGCCATAAGTACCAATCCCATGTCAATTCTCACTTGACGCTTGCCCCTCAGATTACATCTCTTGTGACCCAAACAAGCCTTTATCTGCCCAAAGACAGGTTCCACATCAATCTTGCGTTGAGCGAAAATCTGTCTACCTTGGGGAGATAAAAGCGCCTGACATGCTTTAGCTTTCAAGTTTTGATAGCGTTCGTTCATATACAGTCCCTTTTGAGGGGCTGATTCAGGTTCGTCGGCGTAGTAAACCTTGATTTCCTGTTGAAAGTCTGTCTGTGTTTTCTGATGTTTGGTATGGTGAAAACGATAATACCAGCCATCAGGATGTGTGTAGCTATCCTCCTTGTCATTATAGTGCCAATTCCCTAAGTTTCTAGCTGACTGTTTATACCCTCTCTTCTGTTCCTTATCAAACATGGCATATTTAATCAGAAGGGGAGTGATTTCTTCTTGAAAATAGACTTGTATCTGTTCTTGAAGTTTGGCGGAGAATTTCTCTGTCGTTTTCTTCCACACAAAACTATACTTGTTGGCATTGGCTTCAATCTTAGTTCCGTCAATAAACAAACAATCTAAGGTCACTAACTCTTCCATTTTTCAATTTTTCGACCAGAGAAAATCCCTTGTGAATAGGCAAATAGAAGAGTAGATACAAGCATTTTAAGGTGATAAGACGGGCGATCAAAGGCATGATAGAAGGCGTAGAAGTGATGTTCCTCCAAGGTATTCACCACTTTTTCAATAGTAAAGACGAAATGGTCTTGTGGTAAGAAGGAACTGATTTCTAGTGGTAAAGTTGTTTGATTTGTGTTATAGTGAATATGCATGGGATAGCCTTTCTAAATGGTTTATTAAGCAATTCTATTTTACCAAGACTATCGTAACCATGCAAAAAAGCAACGGCAAATCCGTTGCCTTTTTTGGATATAAGAGACTATTGTCCCAGACTCTTTTCTTTGTATAAAATTGTATAGTGTTATTGTCTATACTATTTTGTAGAGAAAGCAAAAATCCCTAGAAAATGCTTAGGGATTCGACTATTTTATTAAGAACAATTCAACAATCATCTCTATATACATGATAAGGGTTAATAAAAATCCTGTACGCCAGAAGAATTTGATGAATTTAGGATAGTAAAAGCTGCGTTTTTTCAAAAGGAAGAAAAAGACGAGAATAATGGCTAGGATTGAGAGGGCTAGCCCCAGTCTAGGGAGGAAATTATGGGTAAAGGTTTTAGCTGTAATCAGGTAATATTCAAATACCAAGACCGGAAAAGCCAAATCCGCAAAGTTTCGTCCTAGTTTTTTTAATCTAAAAAGTTTGGTTAGGATAATGCAGACGACTAAGGTCAGTATCAATAATAAAATAGATGCTAATTTCATTAAAATCATACCCATATTGTATCATAAAAAAAGGCTAATGGAAACGAGAAACAGAGGAATTTATAGGAAAGTCAGGCTTTTGAGATTGTGGGTGATTTTTGTTATAATGAAAGTTATAAAATCTTATAATACCTTGAATGATTATTATCGAAAACTCTTTGGAGAAAAGACTTTTAAAGTCCCTATTGATGCGGGATTTGACTGTCCCAATCGTGATGGAACTGTGGCTCATGGAGGCTGTACTTTTTGTACGGTTTCAGGTTCTGGAGATACTATTGTAGCCCCAGATGCGCCTATCCGTGAGCAATTTTATAAGGAAATTGGCTTTATGCACCGTAAGTGGCCGGATGTTCAGAAGTATCTGGTTTATTTTCAAAATTTTACCAACACCCATGAAAAGGTGGAAGTTATTCGAGAGCGTTATGAACAGGCTATCAATGAGCCAGGTGTGGTAGGAATCAATATTGGAACGCGCCCAGACTGTTTACCAGACGAAACCATCGAATATTTGGCTGAGTTATCGGAGTGCATGCATGTGACGGTTGAATTGGGCTTGCAAACTACTTATGAAGCAACCTCTGACCTGATTAACCGTGCGCATTCTTATGAATTGTAGGTGGAAACGGTCAAGCGTTTGAGAAAGTATCCAAAAATTGAGATTGTTTCCCATTTGATCAATGGTTTGCCTGGTGAAACCCATGAGATGATGGTTGAAAATGTCCGCCGTTGTGTCACGGATAACGATATTCAAGGGATTAAACTGCATTTGCTCCATCTTATGACAAATACTCGTATGCAACGAGATTACCATGAGGGACGTTTACAATTGATGAGTCAGGACGAATATGTCAGGGTCATCTGTGACCAACTGGAAATTATTCCCAAACATATCGTCATCCATAGAATTACAGGAGATGCGCCTAGGGATATGCTGCTTGGGCCTATGTGGAGCCTCAATAAATGGGAAGCTCTCAACAGCATTGAGATGGAGATGCGACGTCGTGGAAGTGTTCAAGGATGCAAGGCTGTAAAACAGGAGTTTGAAAATGAAAAGACCACTTGAGATGGCACATGATTTTTTGGCTGAGGTCGTGGCAAAAGAGGATGTCGTAGTGGATGCGACTATGGGAAATGGTCATGACACGCTTTTTTTAGCCAAGCTAGCCAAGCAAGTCTATGCCTTTGATATTCAGAAGCAAGCCTTGGAAAAGACCCAAGAGCGTTTGCATCAGGCTGGCTTGACAAATGCCCAGTTAATCTTGCAAGGCCATGAGACACTGGACCAGTTTGTGACAAAAGCTAAGGCAGGGATTTTTAATCTGGGCTATTTGCCGTCAGCTGATAAGTCTGTCATCACCCGACCGCAGACAACGATTGAGGCATTAGAAAAGCTATGTGGCTTACTTGCCAAAGGTGGACGAATTGCTATTATGATTTACTATGGTCATGAAGGAGGCGACCTCGAGAGAGATGCTGTCTTGGATTTTGTGATCCAGTTGAACCAACAAGAGTACACAGCTGCCATTTACCGAACTTTAAACCAAGTCAACAACCCGCCGTTTTTAGTGATGATTGAAAAATTAGAGAGATACAGACATGGATAAACAATACCTACACGAAAAGCTGGATGCCATGCGCCAGAATTTTGTTGAATCAACCCACCACGAACGAGCGGTGGGCGTGCTAGACCAAGCGCATATGAGCAAAAAAATGCTTAAAATCAAGAAAAAATTAGTTGCTCTTGAAATGGAACGGTGCCAGAGAAAAATTGAGCACAAAGATTGTTCCAAGATTGACCAAAAAATCAAAGAGCAGAAGGAGATATTTGAATCCTGTTGTAAAAAAGATTAAGGAGGACGTGCGTGGAATTACTGATTTACCTCATCCTATTTTTACTGGTCTTGATTGTCTCAAGTACAACCAATAAGCTCCTACCCTTTTTGCCTCTCCCTTTGGTGCAGATTCTTTTGGGAATTGTGATTGGTCTCTTTTTACCCAATACTGACTTTCACCTTAATACGGAGTTGTTTTTGGCACTGGTTATCGGACCCTTGCTTTTCCGAGAGGCTGAAGAAGCAGATGTTACGGCTATTTTAAAACACTGGCGAATCATTGTTTATCTCATATTTCCAGTGATTTTTATCTTGACCCTGAGTTTGGGTGGCTTGACCCATCTTCTTTGGTTCAGCCTTCCCTTGGCAGCTTGCTTGGTTGTTGGGGCAGCCCTTGGTCCTACGGACTTGGTGGCCTTTGCCTCTCTTTCGGAGCGTTTTAGCTTTCCTAAGCGCGTGTCCAATATTCTTAAGGGCGAAGGACTCTTGAATGATGCTTCTGGTTTGGTGGCTTTTCAGGTAGCTTTGACAGCTTGGACAACTGGAGCTTTTTCTCTGGGGCAAGCTAGCAGTTCGCTCATCTTTTCAATCCTAGGCGGTTTTTTAATTGGATTTTTAACAGCCATGACCAACCGCTTCCTCCATACCTTCTTGCTAAGTGTGCGCGCAACGGATATTGCCAGTGAACTTTTATTAGAATTGAGTTTGCCTCTAGTGACCTTCTTTCTGGCAGAAGAAGTTCATGTTTCAGGTATTATTGCCGTCGTAGTTGCTGGAATTTTAAAGGCAAGTCGCTTCAAGAAAATCACGCTCCTCGAAGCCCAAGTGGATACGGTGACCGAGACGGTCTGGCATACAGTGACCTTTATGCTCAACGGTTCTGTCTTTGTGATTTTAGGGATGGAGTTGGAAATGATAGCAGAACCTATCTTGACCAATCCAATCTATAATCCTCTACTTTTATTGCTATCTCTCATCGCCCTTACCTTTGTCCTCTTTGTCATTCGTTTTATTATGATCTATGGCTATTATGCCTATAGAACCCGACGCCTCAAGAAAAAGCTAAATAAGTATATGAAGGACATGTTTCTCTTGACCTTTTCAGGTGTTAAGGGAACGGTGTCGATTGCTACGATTCTCTTGATACCAAGTAATCTAGAACAGGAGTATCCTCTCTTGCTTTTCCTTGTTGCAGGTGTGACGCTTGTTAGCTTTTTAACAGGTCTCTTGGTCTTGCCTCATCTTTCTGATGAAGAGGAAGAAAGCAAGGATTATCTCATGCATATCGCCATTTTGAATGAAGTAACGCTAGAGTTGGAAAAAGAGTTGGAAGACACCAGAAATAAACTTTCCCTCTATGCGGCTATTGACAATTATCATGGACGTATTGAAAATCTCATTTTAAGCCAAGAAAACCAGGATGATCAAGAAGACTGGGCTGCTTTGAAACTCTTGATTCTTAGTATTGAAAGTGATGGTTTGGAACAGGCCTATGAAGAGGGGAACATTAGCAATCGTGCTTACCGAGTTTACCAACGTTATCTGAAAAATATAGAACAAGGAATCAATCGTAAACTTGCCTCAAGACTGACCTATTATTTTCTTGTTTCCTTGAGGATTTTACGTTTTCTCCTTCATGAAGTTTTTACTCTTGGAAAGACCTTTCGTAGCTGGAAGGACAAGGAGCAAAGCCGTCTCCGTGCTCTTGATTATGACCAAATTGCAGAGCTCTATCTTGCCAATACAGAGATGATTATTGAAAGTTTGGAAAACCTGAAGGGAGTCTACAGACGCTCTTTGATTAGTTTTATGCAGGAGTCTCGTCTTCGAGAAACAGCTATTATCAGCAGTGGTGCCTTTGTCGAACGGGTTATCAATCGTGTCAAACCCAACAATATCGATGAAATGCTGAGAGGCTATTATCTGGAGCGCAAGTTGATTTTCGAATACGAAGAAAAACGATTGATTACGACTAAGTATGCCAAGAAATTACGACAAAATGTAAATAACTTAGAGAACTATTCCTTGAAGGAAGCTGCCAATACCCTGCCGTATGATATGGTGGAATTGGTAAGAAGAAATTAGTTAATACTCTTCGAAAATCTCTTCAAACCACGTCAGCGTCGCCTTACCGTATGTATGTGACTGACTTCGTCAGTCTTATCTACAACCTCAAAACAGTGTTTTGAGTAGCTTGCGGCTAGCTTTCTAGTTTGCTCTTTGATTTTCATTGAGTATAAGATTATAAATGAAGGAGTATGACATGAAAAAGTGGTGGAAAGAGCTGATAGACAAGCCTTTATTAAAAGCTTTTTTGCATTATTATCAAGCATCAGATAGTGAGTTGACCAGTGTCGCAGTAGCCTACTATTGGTTGATTTCGATTTTCCCCCTGCTTTTGGTGGTGGTCAATATCCTCCCCTATTTTCAGATTCCTGTGGGAGAATTTCTGGGCTTTATGAAAGACGTCATGCCCCCAAGCCTCTATGAAGGTGTGGAAAAAATAGCCAGAGAAGTCTTGACGCAACCTTCAACAGGTTTATTGAGTTTTTCTGTTTTATCGGCGTTATGGAGTTTTTCAAAATCTATGAATTTCTTGCAAAAAGCTTTTAACAAGGCTTATGGCGTCGAAAAGAGTCGTGGACTTATTTCCCATCAGATGCTAAGTCTCCTAGTCAGTTTTGGCTTGCAGCTCCTCTTTGCGTTTGCCTTGTTTTTGATTTTATTTGGTCAGATGATTTTGGCTTTACTTGCTCATTATTGGACAAAAGATGGCATTATCTATCAGGCTTTACAAGGGTTGGCAGGTCCTCTGATTTACGCCCTCCTCTTTGCTATCTTGGTCATGCTTTATTATTTTCTTCCCAATCTATCTAACAGGAAAATTAGCTATACCCTACCAGGCAGTGCCTTTGTTCTCTTAGTGATTTTAGGTTTACTAACTCTGTTCTCTAGTTATCTCAATTACTATGTCCATCATTTGGTGGATGTCCGAATTTTAGGTTCCGTTCTTCTTGTTGTTATGATGTTTTGGTTTATCTTGATTGCTAAAATTGTTATCCTAGGCGCGGTTATCAATGCCAGTATGCAGAGTTTGAAAGATCCGGTCTTTAAAAAAGACTAACTATTTATCCATTATAAAAGCGCATAGTATCAAGACTTTATAGAACCTTGATACTATGCGCTTTTGTGCTTTGACAGTTTTTTGTATAGTTTTTGTCCAAGATTTCTAAATCATCTGATTAAATTCCTATTTTCCCCTATCATTGTCCCTGTTTTTTCGAAAATGGAAGGAGTATAATAAATCTATCAATAAAATGATAGGAGGAACTTTATGGGTCATATTTTCTTTTTTCTAAGTGTCTTTTTGGCAGGGATTCTATCCTTCTTTTCTCCTTGTATCTTACCTTTGTTACCGGTCTATACAGGAGTGTTACTAGATGATAAGGATGGTGCTCAGGCTTCTAGCGGCAAATTTTCAATCTCAGTTACTAGTTTATTACGAACTCTGGCCTTTATAGCAGGAATTTCCTTTATATTTATTTTGTTGGGCTATGGAGCTGGTTTTTTAGGCGATTTGCTTTATGCTTCTTGGTTCCAATATCTTACTGGGGCAATTATTATCCTTCTTGGTTTGCACCAAATGGAGATTCTACACTTTAAGGGGCTTTATAAGGAAAAGAGGCTACAACTGCAAGGACAGGGGCAAAATGGTAAGGGCTATAGTCAGGCATTTTTATTGGGCTTGACCTTTAGTTTTGCTTGGACGCCTTGCGTGGGGCCGGTTCTAGGGTCTGTTTTGGCCTTGGCGGCTTCAGGTGGTTCAGGAGCTTGGCAGGGAGCTGGTCTCATGTTGGTGTATACGCTGGGCTTGGCGCTACCATTCTTGCTTCTAGCTCTGACCTCTAGTTATGTTTTGAAACATTTCCGAAAACTTCATCCCTATCTCGGAATCCTCAAAAAAGTGGGTGGTTTTCTCATTATTGTGATGGGACTCTTGGTTCTGTTTGGAAATGCTTCAATTTTAAGTCAATTATTTGAATAAAATGGAAAGGAATATCAATATGAAAAAATGGCAAACATGTGTTCTTGGAGCAGGTTCGCTCCTTTGTTTGACGGCTTGTTCAGGCAAGTCCGTGACTAGTGAACACCAAACGAAAGATGAAATGAAGACGGAGCAGACAGCTAGTAAAACAAGCGCAGCTAAAGGGAAAGAGGTGGCTGATTTTGAATTGATGGGAGTAGATGGCAAGACCTACCGTTTATCTGATTACAAGGGCAAGAAAGTCTATCTCAAATTCTGGGCTTCTTGGTGTTCCATCTGTCTGGCTAGTCTTCCAGATACGGATGAGATTGCTAAAGAAGCTGGTGATGACTATGTGGTCTTGACAGTAGTGTCACCAGGACATAAGGGAGAGCAATCTGAAGCGGACTTTAAGAATTGGTATAAGGGATTGGATTATAAAAATCTCCCAGTCCTAGTTGACCCATCAGGCAAACTTTTGGAAACTTATGGTGTCCGTTCTTACCCAACCCAAGCCTTTATAGACAAAGAAGGCAAGCTGGTCAAAACACATCCAGGATTCATGGAAAAAGATGCAATTTTGCAAACTTTGAAGGAATTAGCCTAGGAGGTGTCTTATGAATGATAAGTTAAAAATCTTCTTGTTGCTAGGAGTATTTTTTCTAGCCATAACCGGTTTCTATGTTCTATTGATACGAAATGCAGGGCAGACAGATGCCTCGCAAATTGAAAAGGCGGCAGTTAGCCAAGGAGGAAAAGCAGTGAAAAAAACAGAAATTAGTAAAGACGCAGACTTGCACGAAATTTATCTAGCTGGAGGTTGTTTCTGGGGAGTGGAGGAATATTTCTCACGCGTTCCCGGGGTGACGGATGCCGTTTCAGGCTATGCAAATGGTAGAGGAGAAACAACCAAGTACGAATTGATTAACCAAACAGGTCATGCAGAAACCGTCCATGTCACCTATGATGCCAAGCAAATTTCTCTCAAGGAAATCCTGCTTCACTATTTCCGCATTATCAATCCAACCAGCAAAAATAAACAAGGAAATGATGTGGGGACCCAGTACCGTACTGGTGTTTATTACACAGATGACAAGGATTTGGAAGTGATTAACCAAGTCTTTGATGAGGTGGCTAAGAAATACGATCAACCTCTAGCAGTTGAAAAGGAAAACTTGAAGAATTTTGTGGTGGCTGAGGATTACCATCAAGACTATCTCAAGAAAAATCCAAATGGCTACTGCCATATCAATGTTAATCAGGCGGCCTATCCTGTCATTGATGCCAGCAAATATCCAAAACCAAGTGATGAGGAATTGAAAAAGACCCTGTCACCTGAGGAGTATGCAGTTACCCAGGAAAATCAAACAGAACGAGCTTTCTCAAACCGTTACTGGGATAAATTTGAATCCGGTATCTATGTGGATATAGCAACTGGGGAACCTCTCTTTTCATCAAAAGACAAATTTGAGTCTGGTTGTGGCTGGCCTAGTTTTACCCAACCCATCAGTCCAGATGTTGTCACCTACAAGGAAGATAAGTCCTACAATATGACGCGTATGGAAGTGCGGAGCCGAGTAGGAGATTCTCACCTTGGGCATGTCTTTACGGATGGTCCACAGGACAAGGGCGGCTTACGTTACTGTATCAATAGCCTCTCTATCCGCTTTATTCCCAAAGACCAAATGGAAGAAAAAGGCTACGCTTATTTACTAGATTATGTTGATTAATACTCTTCGAAAATCTCTTCAAACCACGTCAGCGTCGCCTTACCGTATGTAGGGTTACTGACTTCGTCAGTTTTATCTACAACCTCAAAGCTATACTTTGAGCTGACTTCGTCAGTTTTATTTACAACCTCAAAGCTATACTTTGAGAAACCTGTGGCTATCTTCCTAGTTTACTTTTTGATTTTTATTGAGTATAAGAGGTCTTTCCTAAGCAGTTAGAGGAGAATTTTGCTATACTGATACTAGTAAGTGGTAAAGGAGCAGAGCATGACCTACACAATCTTAATCGTAGAAGATGAATATCTGGTAAGACAAGGTTTGACTAAACTGGTCAATGTAGCAGCCTACGATATGGAAATCATCGGTCAGGCTGAAAATGGAAGGCAGGCTTGGGAATTGATCCAAAAGCAGGTGCCAGATATCATTTTAACCGATATCAACATGCCTCATCTAAATGGCATCCAGTTGGCCAGTCTGGTACGAGAAACCTATCCTCAGGTTCATTTGGTCTTTTTAACAGGTTACGATGATTTTGATTATGCCTTGTCTGCTGTCAAACTAGGTGTGGACGACTACCTGCTCAAACCCTTTTCTCGTCAGGATATTGAGGAAATGTTGGGGAAAATCAAACAAAAACTAGACAAGGAAGAGAAAGAAGAGCAGTTACAAGATTTATTGACTAATAGGTTTGAAGGAAACATGGCCCAGAAAATCCAGTCTCATCTGGCTGATAGCCAATTTAGTTTAAAGTCTTTAGCCAGTGACTTAGGTTTTAGTCCGACCTATCTGAGTTCCTTGATTAAGAAAGAGTTGGGCTTGCCTTTTCAGGATTATCTGGTGAGAGAACGTGTTAAACAAGCCAAGCTCTTGCTTTTAACTACAGATCTGAAGATTTATGAGATCGCAGAGAAGGTTGGTTTTGAAGATATGAACTATTTTACCCAACGTTTTAAGCAGATTGCAGGTGTGACACCTCGTCAGTTTAAGAAGGGAGAAGACCGATGAAGCGTTCTTCTCTTTTAGTTAGAATGGTTATTTCCATCTTTCTGGTCTTTCTCATTCTCCTAGCTCTGGTTGGAACTTTCTACTATCAATCAAGTTCTTCAGCCATTGAGGCCACCATTGAGGGCAACAGCCAAACGACCATCAGCCAGACTAGCCACTTTATTCAGTCTTATATCAAAAAACTAGAAACCACCTCGACTGGTTTGACCCAGCAGACGGATGTTCTGGCCTATGCTGAGAATCCCAGTCAAGACAAGGTCGAGGGAATCCGAGATTTGTTTTTGACCATCTTGAAGTCAGATAAGGACTTGAAAACTGTTGTGCTGGTGACCAAATCTGGTCAGGTCATTTCTACAGATGACAGTGTGCAGATGAAAACTTCCTCTGATATGATGGCTGAGGATTGGTACCAAAAGGCTATTCATCAGGGAGCTATGCCTGTTTTGACTCCAGCTCGTAAATCAGATAGTCAGTGGGTCATTTCTGTCACTCAAGAACTTGTTGATGCAAAGGGAGCCAATCTTGGTGTGCTTCGTTTGGATATTTCTTATGAAACTCTGGAAGCCTATCTCAATCAACTCCAGTTGGGGCAGCAGGGCTTTGCCTTCATTATCAATGAAAACCATGAATTTGTCTACCATCCTCAACACACAGTTTATAGTTCGTCTAGCAAAATGGAGGCTATGAAACCCTACATCGAGACAGGTCAGGGTTATACTCCTGGTCACAAATCCTACGTCAGTCAAGAGAAGATTGCAGGAACTGATTGGACGGTACTTGGCGTGTCATCATTGGAAAAGTTAGACCAGGTTCGGAGTCAGCTCTTGTGGACCTTGCTTGGGGCCAGTGTCACATCTCTTCTTGTTTGTCTCTGCTTAGTGTGGTTCAGTCTTAAACGCTGGATTGCTCCTTTGAAGGATTTGAGAGAAACCATGTTGGAAATTGCTTCTGGTGCTCAAAATCTTCGTGCCAAGGAAGTTGGTGCCTATGAACTGAGAGAAGTAACTCGCCAATTTAATGCTATGTTGGATCAGATTGATCAGTTGATGGTAGCTATTCGTAGCCAGGAAGAAACGACCCGTCAGTACCAACTTCAAGCCCTTTCGAGCCAGATTAATCCACATTTCCTCTATAACACTTTGGACACCATCATCTGGATGGCTGAATTTCATGATAGTCAGCGAGTGGTGCAGGTGACCAAGTCCTTGGCAACCTATTTCCGCTTGGCGCTCAATCAAGGCAAGGACTTGATTTGTCTCTCTGACGAAATCAATCATGTCCGCCAGTATCTCTTTATCCAGAAACAACGCTATGGAGATAAGCTGGAATACGAAATTAATGAAAATGTTGCCTTTGATAATTTAGTCTTACCCAAGCTGGTCCTACAACCCCTTGTAGAAAATGCTCTTTACCATGGCATTAAGGAAAAGGAAGGTCAGGGCCATATTAAACTTTCTGTCCAGAAACAGGATTCGGGATTGGTCATCCGTATTGAGGATGATGGCGTTGGCTTCCAAGATGCTGGTGATAGTAGTCAAAGTCAACTCAAACGTGGGGGAGTTGGTCTTCAAAATGTCGATCAACGGCTCAAACTTCATTTTGGAGCCAATT
This sequence comes from Streptococcus pneumoniae, assembly GCF_001457635.1. Taxonomy (NCBI): domain Bacteria; kingdom Bacillati; phylum Bacillota; class Bacilli; order Lactobacillales; family Streptococcaceae; genus Streptococcus; species Streptococcus pneumoniae. The sequence goes on along the minus strand of NZ_LN831051.1, from coordinate 1,962,915 downwards.
ACCAGATGAAGATTGATTCTAGACCCCAAAAAGGAACGAAAGTTGAAATATATATAAATAGAATAGAAACTAGCTAACTCCCAGTCAATTCTGGGAGTTTTATGCGTAATTGGGCAGACTTTATAGGTTGTCTATCTTGCTAAAAACAAGAAAAAACGGTATGATAGAAGAGTGACAACAGAGGTAACAGAGATGAACGAGACACAGATTCAAAGAGAAACACGTCAGGTAGTGGAAGATGTTTTAGAAAAGACCAATTTGAAGCAGGGGGTCCTTTTTGTTTTAGGTCTATCTTCTAGTGAGGTGCTAGGTGGTCAGATTGGGAAAGAATCCAGTCAAGAGATTGGTGAGCTGATAGTGGGGACTATCTTGGGTATTCTAGGTAGTAGAGGTATCCATTTAGCAGTTCAAGGTTGTGAGCATGTCAATCGGGCTCTCGTTGTTGAACGTCAGGTGGCAGAGCAGTTTGATCTGGAAATTGTCAGTGTCCATCCTACTCTTCATGCAGGAGGTTCGGGGCAGTTGGCAGCCTTTAAGTTTATGCAGGATCCAGTTGAGGTTGAATTTATCAAGGCTCATGCTGGATTGGATATCGGAGACACTGCAATTGGCATGCATGTCAAGCATGTTCAGGTTCCGATTCGCCCTATTTTGAGAGAGATTGGTCATGCCCATGTAACGGCACTGGCTAGTCGTCCAAAATTAATCGGAGGTGCGCGTGCGCACTATCCGCAAGATGCTATTAGAAAGTCTTGAGAATGAATAAAGGAGATGAAAGTGTTTAAAAAAGACCGTTTTTCAATTCGTAAGATTAAGGGAGTTGTAGGCTCTGTATTTCTTGGAAGCCTTTTGATGGCTCCTTCTGTAGTGGACGCAGCTACCTATCACTATGTAAATAAAGAGATTATTTCACAAGAAGCTAAAGATTTAATTCAGACAGGAAAGCCTGACAGGAATGAAGTTGTATATGGTTTGGTGTATCAAAAAGATCAGTTGCCTCAAACAGGGACAGAAGCATCTGTTTTGACAGCTTTTGGTTTGCTGACTGTTGGGAGCTTGCTTTTAATCTACAAGAGAAAGAAAATTGCTAGCGTCTTTCTAGTTGGAGCTATGGGATTGGTAGTTCTTCCTAGTGCAGGGGCTGTAGACCCAGTTGCGACCTTAGCGCTGGCTAGTCGAGAGGGTGTTGTTGAAATGGATGGCTATCGCTATGTTGGTTATCTATCAGGTGACATCCTCAAAACGCTTGGCTTGGACACTGTTTTAGAAGAAACCTCAGCAAAACCTGGAGAGGTGACTGTAGTCGAAGTTGAGACTCCTCAATCAACAACAAATCAGGAGCAAGCTAGGACAGAAAACCAAGTAGTAGAGACAGAGGAAACTCCAAAAGAAGAAGCACCTAAAACAGAAGAAAGTCCAAAGGAAGAACCAAAATCGGAGGTAAAACCTACTGACGACACCCTTCCTAAAGTAGAAGAGGAGAAAGAAGATTCAGCAGAACCAGCTCCAGTTGAAGAAGTAGGTGGAGAAGTTGAGTCAAAACCAGAGGAAAAAGTAGCAGTTAAGCCAGAAAGTCAACCATCAGACAAACCAGCTGAGGAATCAAAAGTTGAACCACCAGTAGAACAAGCAAAAGTCCCAGAACAACCCGTGCAACCTACACAAGCTGAGCAACCAAGTACACCAAAAGAATCATCACAACAAGAAAATCCTAAAGAAGATAGGGGAGCGGAAGAGACACCGAAACAAGAAGATGAACAGCCAGCAGAAGCCCCAGAAATCAAGGTTGAAGAACCAGTAGAATCAAAAGAGGAGACTAAAACAGCTAAAGGTACGCAAGAAAAAGGTCACGTGGGTGAGGCTCTTGCTCAAGAACAATTACCTGAGTACAAAGTAACTGAGGGAACCCTTGTTGAAACATCGACTACAGACCTAGACTACAAAACTGAAACGACTGAGGATCCAACCAAGTATACGGACGAAGAAACTGTCCTACGAACTGGTGAAAAAGGAAGTCAAGTTACAAAAACAACCTATAAAACAGTAGAAGGTGTTAAAACTGACCAAGTTCTTTCAACCAGTACGGAAGTGACCAAGGAGCCTGTAAATCAACAGGTAATCCGTGGTACAAAACCAATTGAAGGAACTCTTATAGAAGAAAGTCTTGAAAAGATTCCATTTAAGGAAGTTGTTAAAGAAGATGACCAACTGAAAAAAGGCTTAGAAGTTGTAGCTCAAGAAGGAAAAGAAGGCCAGAAAAAAATCACCAAGACCTTTAATACCATTAAGGGAGTTAAAACAGAAGACGCTCCAAAAGTTACAGAGGAAATCCTTGAGGAACCTCAAGACAAAATTTTGAAACGTGGTACCAAGAGCTTTGAAAAACCAGTGTTGACCATCACAGAAATTGAATCTAAGGATTTGAAGCGTACTTCAGATGTTAAGTATAGTTTAGAAAATCCAAGTAAGGCAGCCATTAAATCTATTACCCTAACTCTGAAAAAAGGTGATGAGATTGTCAAAACCTTGAATGTTTCACCAGAAGACTTGACAACTACCCTGACAGATTTGCAGTACTACAAGGATTATAAACTTGAAACAAAGATGGTTTATGACCGTGGTGAGGGGGATGAGGAAGAAGTTCTGAAAGAAGAACCGCTAAGAATTGATCTCAAAAAAGTTGAAATAAAAGATATTATAAGAACGGATTTAATCAAATATGAAAACCAAGTTGAAACTGATGAAACTCGATTGACTTCAGTGCCAACTGATTTGTCAAATTATTATTTAAAAGTTACCTCTAATGACCATAAGACCAATCTACTAGCGGTTCAAAAAATTGAAGAGTCAACAATTGATGGAAAACAAGTCTACAAGGTAATAGCAGTAGCGGATAACTTGGTCCAACGTAATGTCGATAATCGCTTTGAAGAAACTTATACCTACTATATTGAAAAACCCAAAGCTAGTCAGGCTGGTATTTTCTACGACTTTGAAGAATTGATCCAAGCCATTCAGACAAATCCTGCCGGTGAATTTAAACTGGGTCAAAGCATGAGCGCTCGTAACGTTGTTCCTAAAGGGAAATCTTATATTACTTCAGAGTTTACTGGTAAACTATTGAGTGATGGTGATAAACGCTATGCTATCCATAATTTGGAACATCCTTTATTCGATAAGATTAAGGCTGGAACTGTTAAAAATATAAATTTTGAAAATATTGATATTGATTTATCTAATCAAGATAATATCGCTGCAATAGCAAATGAAATCAGTGGAACGACACGTATAGAAAATATCAAAGCAATCGGAACCATAACAGCTAGAAATAATGTTGCTGGGTTCGTAAATAACATAAAAGAAGACGCTACTTTAGAAAATGTGGCATTTATCGGTAGTATAAATTCTGCTGGTAATAATTCAACAGTTGGAGGTATTGCCGGTTCTAACTATATGGGGTTTGTTAATAGAGCCTACGTTGATGCTACTATTACAGCAAATAACGCAAATGCAAGTATGCTTGTTCCTTTCGTTCAATATAAAGCTCATAGCTGGCTATCAGGGACAAAAGGAAAACTTACAAACTCTGTAGCAAAAGGTATTCTTGATGTTAAAAATACTAAATATGTTGGTGGAATAACCTCTAAAACTTGGCCATATGGAGCGGTTCAAGATAATGTAACATATGCGAAAGTTATTAAAGGTCAGGAAATATTCGGTTCAAACGATGTTAATGATGGAGATGCAAATCCTTTTGTGTCTAATTTATTTGGAGTTATTGGATATAGCTCTTCTGAAGATGGAACTGGTAAAGATAATAAAAACAAAAATAAATTAAAACACTTATCTAAATCTGAGGCTGATGCAAAAGTTGCTAGTTTCAATATTACTGCTGCTAAATTCGTAAGTGAACCTTATGAATTGAACAAATTGAATAATGTTAGCAGTCGTGAAGCAGCTTACGAGTCTATTCAAGATTATAATGCAGACTATAAACTTGCTTATAAGAATATTGAAAAACTACAACCATTCTATAACAAAGATTTTATCGTTAATCAAGCTAATAAACTAGATAAGAACAACAAGTTAAATACTAAAGAGATTCTATCGGTTACTCCTATGAACAATAATAACTTTGTAACTGATTTAGGTGATGCAAACAAAATTATCGTTCATTATGCTGATGGAACAAAAGACTACTTCAACCTATCTTCTAGTGATGAAGGTCTAAGTAATGTTAGAGAATACACTATAACTGACTTAGGTATTAAATATACACCTAATATCGTTCAAAAAGATCATAGTGCTTTAATTAACGGTATCGTAAATATCTTAAGCCCTATTGAGCTTCAATCTAATCCAATTTACCAAAAACTTGGCAGAACAGGGTCTAATAGAGTAAATGCAATTAAAGACCTTTATTTAGAAGAAAGTTTTGACCATGTAAAAGCTAATTTAAACATATTAGTAACTAAATTAGTTGAAAATGAAGATCATCAACTGAATAATTCATCTGCAGCTCAACAAATGATTCTTGATAAAGTTGAGAAAAATAAAGCTGCCCTATTATTAGGTTTAACATACTTAAACCGTTACTACGGTGTTAAATTCGGTGATGTTAACATTAAAGAATTAATGTTATTCAAACCAGATTTCTATGGTAAAAATGTAAGTGTATTAGATAGATTAATTGAAATCGGTTCAAGAGAAGATAATATAAAAGGTCATCGGACATATGATGCTTTCAGCGAGATTATTTCTAAGACAACCTTATCAGAAAATTTGGTAAACTTTTTAAATTATAATCGTCGACTATTTACTGCAGATGTAAATATTTATGATTGGTTTAAGAAAGCTACAGAAGGGAATGTCTATATAGCGGAGCGTGCTTCGGAAGTCGATGAAATTAAAGCGGCGAAATATAAAGTTTGGGATAATTTACAATCTGCTACTCATCGGAAGATGATACTCCCATTATTAAATCTAAATAAATCACATGTGTATTTAATCTCGAATTATAGTGCAATGGCTGTTGGAACAGCAGAAAAGTTAGGGCATAGCTCCTTCGATGGAATAAAAAATCAGATTGAAAAAGCAGCGGACAGTTATCGAAATTATTTTGATTTTTGGTATAGATTATCTTTAGATAAGGTTAAGAATATGCTAGTCAAAAATACAGTAACTCCTCTTTGGGAAGGTTATCAAGCACCTGGTGGATGGCCTGATAAGTATGGTAAGAGAAATAATAAAGAAGACTATGCCCCATTGAGAGAGTTGTTTGGACCTATTGGTAAGTATTATGGTAACAATGGAACAGGTGCTTATGCAGTTATTTGGGATAATCCTTTGGATACGCGAACAGAAGTAAATTATATTGCATTAAGTATGATTGATGAGTTTGGAATCTCTGTTTATACACATGAAACTACTCATGTTAATGATCGTGCAATCTATTTAGGAGGATATGGACGTCGCTCAGGGACTCATGCAGAAGCCTATGCACAAGGAATGTTACAAACACCAGTACCAAGTACATGGTTTGATGAATACGGTGCTTTGGGAATTAATATGACTTTCTATCGTCCAAATGATGGAAATCAGTGGTATATTACCGATCCGAAGACTCTTAAAACAAGAGAAGACATTGATAATTATATGAAAGGCTATATAGATACCTTGTCTCTTCTTGATTATGTTGAAGGTGATGCAGTCATTAGTAAACATGATGATAAATTAAATCAACTGTGGTTTAAGAAAGTTGATCCTATTGAACGCACTGTAGGGTCAAAAGATCAATATGACAAGGTTCGAAATATGAGCTCTGATGATTGGAAAGGAATAACATTAAACAGTGTTAATGACTTAGTTGATAATAATCTGATGACTAATCGTATGATGAATAATAATATATATAAGCCAGAAGTATTTGATCCAGGTATTGCCTATGTAGGAATTAAAATGATGAATAGTATCTATGCAGGTAACACAAGTGAGGGTGCACCCGGTGCTGTTACATTTAAGAATAATGCATTTAGACTCTGGGGATATTATGGCTATGATAAAGGATTCTTAGGATATGCTTCAGATAAATTAAAATCTCAAGCTAATAAAGAAGGGAAACAATTTGGAGATCAATATATTATACAAAAAATATCTGACGGCAGATTCCAATCGTTTGCTGATTTTAAGAAAGAATATTATAAAGAATTGTTAGAAAAAGCCAACGCTGGTTTTACTCCTTTTACTATTGATGGTGAGACCATTCATAACTATGATGAATTAAAATCATTATTTGCCAAAGCTCTTGAAGAAGATATGGTTACTAATAAAGTTAATGGTAAACTTGTGCAAGTAAAAGAAAAAGTTTATAAGAAACTTCTTCAACAAACAAATAGCTTTAAAACTTCAATCTTTAAATAATTGAAATCTCTCATCTGCTTTGCGGATGAGGGTTTTCTTATTTTATGCTATACTTAAGGTATGCATAGAAAAACAGTGATTGATTTTAGGATTTTGGGGGAGAGATACACCTTTACCCAGCCTATCAAAGAGATAAAAACGAGAAATGTAGCAGAAGTGGCAGATTTGCTGGCACAAGTGGAAAGCTACCAAGAGCAAGGTTATTATGTGGTGGGGTATGTCAGCTACGAGGCTGCCCCTGCTTTTGAGGAAAAATTAGCAGTTCACAAGGATCCCCTACTGGGAGAGTACCTGCTTTACTTTACTGTTCATGATAGGGTAGAGACCTCCCCTATTCCTCTGACTTATGAGGATATTGATTTGCCCTCAAATTGGCAGGAAGTGACGTCTGCAGCAGACTATGAAAAGGCCATTGCCCAGATACACCATCACTTGAGGCAGGGAGACACCTATCAGGTCAACTACACCGTCCAACTCAAGCAAAAGTTAAGTGCCAATCCTTTTGCCATCTACAATCGTATGGTGGTAGAGCAGGAGGCGGGCTACAATGCCTATGTGGAACATGACGAGATGGCAGTGATTTCCATGAGCCCAGAGCTCTTTTTTGAGCAAAATGATCGCGAGTTGACAACACGACCAATGAAGGGGACGACTCAGCGTGGGGTAACTGACCAAGAAGATCTTGAACAGGCCAGTTGGTTGGAACAGGATCCCAAAAATCGCTCTGAAAATATGATGATTGTGGACCTCTTGCGCAATGATATGAACCGTATTTCTGAAGTTGGGAGCGAGCACGTGGAGCGTCTGTGCCAGGTAGAGCAGTATTCAACTGTTTGGCAGATGACTTCGACCATCAAGAGTCAGTTGCGAGAGGATGTGGACCTTGTTGAAATCTTCCGCTCACTCTTTCCTTGTGGTTCCATAACGGGTGCACCGAAAATTGCGACAATGGAGATTATCAAGGACTTGGAGCCTCAACCGCGTGGAGTCTACTGTGGAACGATTGGTCTCTTGCTTCCAAATGGACGACGGATTTTTAATGTGGCCATTCGTACCATTCAACTTCACAAAGGTCAAGCCATTTATGGAGTTGGCGGAGGGATTACTTGGGATAGCACATGGGAATCTGAATACCGAGAGGTTCATCAAAAGGCAGCAGTTCTTTATCGTAAACAAGCCCGCTTCCAACTGATTACGACAGGGGAAATCAGCCAGAAGAACCTGCTGTTTGAAGATCAACATCTGGAAAGACTGAGAAAAGCTAGTCGTTATTTTGCCTTTCCTTTTGATGCAGAAGACTTGGGACACAAGATTGAGGAAGAGTGTCAGGATTGTGAAGCTAATCAAGATTACCGCTTGCGAATCAGCCTTAGCAAATCTGGAGAGATAGAAGTCAATCGTCAAGTATTAACCCCTCTCAGTACAAGCTTTTGTCAGGCCCAAGTCTGCCTTCAGGAAGCTGCTTTGAATCAATCCTTTACCTACTTTAAAACCACTCACCGACCGCATTTGAGCCTAGGAGAACAAGAGAAGATTTACCACAATAAGTCAGGAAAACTGCTTGAAACCTCTATAGGAAATTTGGTTCTGAAAATCGCTGGAAAACTCTACACACCGCCTATCCGACTTGGAATCTTGCCAGGAATTTACCGTCAGTATTTGCTAGAAACAGGACAGGTAGAAGAGAAAGTCTTGACCTTGGCAGATTTAGCCCAAGCAGAAGCTATTTACGGCTGTAATGCAGTGAGAGGCTTGTATGAACTAAGCCTTGAGGAGAACTAGATGAAACTGATATTTTTGCATGGGTTAGGGCAGTCAGCAGAGTCTTGGAAAGAAGTTCGGAATCTACTGACAGATTATCCTTCTGAGGCTATCGAGTTATTTCCTTCTGGAGTTAGTAACTATCAACAAGCTAAGGAGCGAGTTTATCAGCACCTAGCTCAAGAGACAGAACCTTTTGTTTTGATTGGATTGTCCTTAGGTGCTGCCCTGGCACTAGAACTTTCCAGTTACGATTTACCAAATCTTCGAGCTTTGATTCTGTCAGGATGCCCGCTTAAATTAGCAGGGAATATCCTATTTTATCTTCAGTTGCTGATTTTTAAACTACTTCCCAAAAGAGTATTTGAAAAACAGGGAGCAGACAAGGCTCTTATGGTCGGAGTTTCTGAGGAGTTGAAGACACTTGATTTAACGGATATAGCAGGAACTTGCCCTTATCCAACCTTACTAATTTGTGGTATCAAAGATAAACCGAATCTTAGTTCTATGAGAAGTCTTCATAAACTAATATCAGAATCCCAATTTCAGATTATCCCAGATGGCCCTCATGTCTTGAATAAGGCAAAACCAAAGGAGTTTGTAGAAAAGACCAGAAGTTTCCTTGAATTGCTGAAATAAGTTTGATAAAATAATATTGAAATCGATATCATAATTATGGGAGAAAGAAATGAATAAACGTCTATTTTTAAAAATGAGTCTGGTGACGTTGCCAATTTTAGCCTTGTTTTCACAACCTGTGTTAGCAGAGGAAAACATTCATTTTTCGAGTTGTAAGGAAGCTTGGGCTAATGGATATTCGGATCTTCATGAGGGAGAACCTGGTTATTCTGCCAAGTTAGACCGCGATCATGATGGTGTGGCTTGCGAATTGAAAAATGCTCCTAAGGGTGCTTTTAAAGCAAAACAAGCGGCTACAACTCAAACTGATACAACTTCATCCACAGCAAGTGGTTGGGTTAAGCAGGACGGTTCTTGGTACTATTTTGATGGAAATGGAAATCTAGTGAAAATGCATGGCAGGGAAACTATTACCTGAAAGCTGATGGTAAAATGGCACAGAGTGAATGGATTTATGACTCTTCTTATCAAGCTTGGTATTATTTGACATCAGATGGTTCTTATGCTTACAGTACATGGCAAGGAGCTTATTACCTTAAATCAAACGGTAAAATGGCACAAGGTGAGTGGGTTTATGATTCTTCTTACCAAGCATGGTATTACTTGAAATCAGATGGTTCATATGCTCGCAATGCATGGCAAGGAAACTACTATTTGAAATCAGATGGTAAAATGGCTAAAGGTGAATGGGTTTATGATGCCACCTATCAAGCTTGGTATTATTTGACATCAGATGGTTCTTATGCTTACAGTACATGGCAAGGAAATTACTATCTAAAATCGGATGGTAAAATGGCTGTCAATGAATGGGTTGATGGTGGACGTTATTATGTTGGCGCTGACGGAGTTTGGAAGGAAGGTCAAGCAAGTACAGCTTCTTCTAGTAATGATAGCAATAGTGAATATTCTGCTGCTTTAGGAAAGGCAAAAAGTTATAATTCGTTATTCCACATGTCAAAAAAACGTATGTATAGACAATTAACTTCTGATTTTGATAAATTTTCAAATGATGCAGCTCAATATGCCATTGATCATTTAGATGGTTAACAGATACTGGTAGGCGAAAAAATTCCTTATAATTCATTTACGCAAACCTTTGCATAAGTGAATGGATTTTGATATACTAGTACTGTAAGCATTTTCAATTACTACACAATGAAAAAGGAGAATATGATGAGTCAAAAGATTATTGGGATTGACCTTGGTGGAACTTCTATCAAATTTGCAATCTTAACAACAGCAGGAGAAATCCAAGGAAAATGGTCAATCAAGACCAACATTTTGGATGAGGGAAGTCATATCGTTGATGATATGATTGAGTCTATTCAACATCGTTTGGACTTGCTTGGATTGGCAGCAGCGGACTTCCAAGGTATTGGAATGGGATCACCAGGTGTGGTTGACCGTGAAAAAGGGACTGTTATCGGTGCCTACAACTTGAACTGGAAAACCCTTCAACCAATCAAACAAAAGATTGAAAAAGCTTTGGGCATTCCATTTTTCATCGATAATGATGCCAACGTAGCAGCTCTTGGTGAGCGCTGGATGGGTGCTGGAGATAACCAACCAGACGTTGTCTTTATGACACTCGGTACTGGTGTTGGTGGTGGTATTGTCGCAGAAGGCAAATTGCTTCATGGTGTTGCTGGTGCAGCAGGTGAACTTGGTCATATCACTGTTGACTTTGACCAACCAATCTCATGTACTTGTGGTAAAAAAGGCTGCCTTGAGACAGTTGCTTCAGCAACAGGGATTGTCAACTTGACTCGTCGCTATGCCGATGAATACGAAGGCGATGCAGCCTTGAAACGCTTGATTGATAACGGAGAAGAAGTAACTGCTAAGACTGTCTTTGATCTCGCAAAAGAAGGAGACGACCTTGCTTTGATTGTTTACCGTAACTTCTCACGTTACTTGGGAATCGCTTGTGCTAACATTGGTTCAATCCTAAACCCATCAACAATCGTCATCGGTGGTGGTGTGTCAGCTGCGGGAGAATTCCTTCTACAAGGTGTTCAAAAAGTTTACGATGAAAATAGTTTCCCACAAGTACGCACATCTACTAAATTAGCTCTTGCAACTCTAGGAAATGACGCTGGAGTTATCGGAGCAGCATCACTTGTATTGCAATAAGATAATGAGAGAGGAAAATGCTAACCTAGAGTTAGTAATGTTCCTCTTTTATTTTTTATGCTATACTAGTTAGGACAATGAATGAGGTGAAACGAAATGACAAAAGCAGATACGATTTTTAAAGAGAATATTGAACGCATTCTAAAGGAAGGTGTTTTCTCAGAGCAGGCTCGTCCTAAGTACAAGGATGGGACTGTTGCTAATTCCAAGTATGTAACTGGTGCCTTTTCCGAGTACGACTTATCTAAAGGAGAATTTCCTATCACAACCTTGCGTCCCATTGCAATCAAATCCGCCATCAAAGAAGTTCTCTGGATTTACCAAGACCAGTCAAATAGCTTAGAAGTGCTTAATGACAAGTACAATGTTCACTACTGGAATGACTGGGAAGTTGGAGACACGGGAACCATTGGTGAGCGCTATGGTGCCGTTGTTAAGAAACACGACATTATCAATAAGCTTCTCAAACAGTTGGAAACCAATCCTTGGAACCGCCGCAATATTATTTCGCTCTGGGATTACCAAGCTTTCGAAGAAACAGATGGGCTGCTCCCGTGCGCCTTTCAGACCATGTTTGATGTCCGGCGTGTTGATGGGGAAATCTATCTGGATGCGACCTTGACCCAGCGCTCCAATGATATGCTGGTGGCCCACCACATCAACGCTATGCAGTATGTGGCTTTGCAGATGATGATTGCCAAACATTTTGGCTGGAAGGTTGGGAAGTTCTTCTACTTCATCAACAACCTCCATATCTATGATAATCAATTTGAACAAGCTCAGGAATTGCTCCGTCGGGAGCCGTCAAACTGCCAACCACGCTTGGTTTTAAATGTTCCTGATGGGACTAATTTCTTTGATATCAAAGCAGAAGATTTTGAGTTGGTGGATTATGACCCTGTTAAGCCACAGTTGAAGTTTGACCTAGCTATTTAAAAGAATAGAAAAAAGAAGTTGAGAATAATCCCAACTTCTTTTGTTTCTTAACGTGATACGCGGCGACGAGCTGCTTTTTTACGGTTTTCTTCGATGAAAGCTGCTTTTTGCTCTTCTGGTTCGATTACTTTCTTTTTAAATGCGTATACTGCACCTGCAACGGCAGCGACAGTTCCTGCGACACCTGTTACAAGACCTTTAGCGAATCCTTTAGCCATGAGTCTTCCTCCTTTATATTCTCAATCAGCCAGCCTCCTCAAGAGGTCACATTTTTCTGACTGACCTTTTTGTGTTATAATAATAGTAACGAAAAAATGGGAATTTTTCAAGGAAAAAAGATGAAAACAAAAATAATTGTGATTGTTGGACCGACTGCTGTTGGAAAGACGGCTCTAGCTATTGAAGTTGCAAAGTGCTTTAATGGCGAAGTGGTTAGTGGAGATAGCCAACAAGTCTATCGAGGACTTGATATTGGGACGGCCAAGGCTAGTCCAGAAGAGCAGGCAGCTGTTCCTCATCATTTAATCGATGTTAGAGAGATAACCGAGTCTTACTCGGCTTTTGATTTTGTTTCAGAAGCTAAGATGACTATTGAGGATATTCACAGCCGTGGCAAGCTAGCCATTATCGCCGGTGGGACTGGACTTTATATCCAGAGCTTGCTAGAAGGTTACCACCTAGGTGGGGAGACTCCTCATGAGGAGATTTTAGCTTATCGAGCTAGTTTGGAGCCATATTCAGATGAGGAATTAGCCCATTTGGTGGAGCAAGCAGGCCTTGAGATTCCCCAGTTTAATCGTCGTCGTGCTATGCGTGCCTTAGAAATTGCCCATTTTGGTCAGGATTTGGAAAATCAAGAGATTTTGTATGAACCGCTGATTATCTGCTTGGATGATGAACGTAGTCAACTTTATGAGCGTATCAACCACCGAGTGGATTTGATGTTTGAGGCTGGGCTTTTGGATGAGGCCAAGTGGCTGTTTGACCATTCCCCTAATGTACAGGCTGCTAAAGGAATTGGCTATAAGGAACTCTTTCCTTATTTCCGTGGAGAGCAGACCTTTGAGGAAGCTCGTGAGAGTCTTAAACAGGCGACCCGTCGTTTTGCCAAGCGTCAGCTGACCTGGTTCCGTAATCGCATGCAGGTCACCTTTTATCAGATTGGAGAATCTGGTGTACAAGACCGCATTTTAAGCCAGATAGAGGAGTTTTTAGATGATTGAAACGGAGAAAAAAGAGGAGCGAGTCCTGCTGATTGGTGTGGAATTGCAGGGTATGGACAGTTTTGACCTCTCCATGGAAGAATTGGCTAGTTTAGCGAAAACGGCAGGGGCAGTCGTTGTAGATAGCTACAGACAAAAACGTGAAAAATATGATTCCAAGACCTTCGTCGGCTCTGGTAAGTTGGAAGAGATTGCGCTTATGGTGGATGCAGAAGAAATCACTACTGTCATCGTCAACAACCGTCTGACCCCAAGGCAGAATGTCAATCTAGAGGAAGTTCTCGGTGTTAAGGTCATTGACCGTATGCAGTTGATTTTGGATATCTTTGCCATGCGGGCTCGAAGCCATGAAGGGAAGCTCCAAGTCCACCTAGCCCAACTCAAATACCTCTTGCCTCGCTTGGTTGGTCAGGGGATTATGCTCAGCCGTCAGGCAGGGGGAATTGGTTCCCGTGGTCCTGGTGAAAGCCAACTGGAGCTGAACCGTCGTAGCGTTCGCAATCAAATCACGGATATCGAGCGCCAGCTCAAGGTGGTTGAGAAAAATCGTGCGACTGTCAGAGAAAAACGTTTGGAGTCTAGCACTTTTAAGATTGGTTTGATTGGTTATACTAATGCTGGGAAATCAACTATCATGAACATCTTGACCAGTAAGACCCAGTATGAAGCAGATGAGCTCTTTGCGACTCTGGATGCGACAACCAAGAGTATTCATCTGGGAGGCAATCTCCAAGTAACTTTGACAGATACCGTTGGCTTTATCCAAGATTTGCCGACAGAGTTGGTGTCCAGTTTCAAGTCAACCTTGGAAGAAAGCAAGCATGTGGACCTTCTGGTTCATGTTATCGATGCTAGCAATCCTTACCACGAGGAGCATGAAAAAACGGTTCTCTCCATCATGAAAGACCTGGACATGGAAGATATTCCTCACTTGACGCTTTATAATAAAGCGGATTTGGTGGAGGATTTCACGCCTACCCAAACGCCATATACCCTCATTTCTGCCAAGTCTGAGGACAGTCGTGAAAACTTGCAAGCATTATTGCTAGATAAGATTAAGGAAATTTTTGAAGCATTTACCCTGCGAGTGCCTTTTTCAAAGTCCTACAAGATTCATGATTTAGAGAGTGTTGCAATTCTGGAAGAACGTGATTATCAGGAAGACGGCGAAGTGATTACAGGCTACATTTCCGAGAAAAATAAATGGAGGTTAGAAGAATTTTATGACTGATATTAAAACTTTGGCTCTAAAGTATGGAGGTTATACAAGTCTGGACAAGGTCTATCTGGATCAGCTTCTAGCTGGTAAAACAGAGCAGGAGCAGTTAACACTTATTACACCTCCGCCAAGTGTTGTTAATGCCTACTTTGCAGAACTCTATCAGAAAAAAAGTCCTCAGGCTGCGACGGATTATTTTGCAGAACTCAGTCAGGAACTGAATCTTTACAATACTGAGCCAAGTTTCACCCTAGAAAATAAGCCTTTTATTCGGCTTAATCTGTCTGGTAAATCCTTTGGTTTTTGTTATGAGAGTGACGGCCTTGGTCGGATTTTCTCTGAAAATGAGGAGAAAATCTCGGATGACTTGCTCTTTGAAATTGCGCAAATTTTCTCCCATCAATTAGTCTTTGAAGAGTCTGGTAAGATTTACATGAAACCTGTCAAGGACGAGGAAGTTGTCAGCCTAGAAAGTCTCACAGCTTTGACTGATTTGGAAAGATTGGCTGATGGTCGAAAACGTCTCAAAGGCTACAGCCAAGAGGATTTATTGCAAGAAGCTGCTGCTTTTTCTGGCAAACGCTATTTCCGATCGGAAAACCGCACAGCCATGTTATATATTGATTAATTAGAAAGTATCGAATGGATATTCAATTTTTAGGAACGGGGGCTGGTCAGCCCTCTAAAGCCCGCAACGTTTCAAGTCTCGCCCTGAAACTTTTGGACGAGATTAACGAAGTTTGGCTCTTTGACTGTGGAGAAGGTACGCAAAATCGCATTCTGGAAACCACAATTCGACCACGTAAGGTCAGCAAAATCTTTATTACCCATCTGCATGGAGACCACATTTTTGGTTTGCCAGGTTTCCTTTCTAGCCGTGCCTTTCAGGCCAATGAAGAGCAGACAGATTTGGAAATCTACGGACCTCAAGGAATCAAGTCATTTGTCTTAACCAGCCTTCGTGTGTCAGGTTCTCGTCTGCCCTACCGCATTCATTTCCATGAGTTTGACCAAGATTCTCTGGGTAAAATTCTTGAAACCGATAAATTCACTGTGTATGCAGAGGAGCTGGACCACACTATTTTCTGTGTTGGCTATCGTGTCATGCAAAAGGATCTAGAAGGGACGCTGGATGCTGAAAAACTCAAGGCTGCTGGTGTTCCGTTCGGCCCGCTTTTTGGTAAAATCAAAAACGGCCAGGATCTTGTTTTGGAAGACGGAACTGAAATCAAGGCAGCAGACTATATCTCAGCGCCACGTCCAGGTAAGATTATCACTATTTTAGGAGACACTCGAAAAACGGATGCCAGTGTGCGTCTGGCTGTCAATGCAGATGTCCTAGTTCATGAGTCCACTTATGGCAAGGGTGATGAAAAAATTGCTCGTAACCATGGTCACTCAACTAATATGCAAGCTGCACAAGTAGCGGTAGAAGCAGGTGCCAAACGCCTCCTACTCAACCATATCAGTGCCCGTTTCCTCTCAAAAGATATAAGCAAACTCAAGAAGGACGCTGCCACAATTTTTGAAAATGTCCATGTGGTCAAAGACTTGGAAGAAGTGGAAATCTAGCAGTCACAGAAAGGATAAGTATGCCTACTATTCTCATTACCGGAGCTAGCGGTGGTCTAGCTCAAGAAATGGTCAAACTCCTGCCCAATGACCAACTCATCTTGCTTGGTAGAAATAAGGAAAAATTAGCCCAACTCTACGGAAATTATTCCCATGCAGAATTGATTGAAATTGATATTACCGACGATTCAGCCCTAGAAGCTCTGGTAACTGATCTTTATCTCCGCTATGGCAAGATTGATGTCTTGATTAACAACGCTGGTTACGGGATTTTTGAGGGATTTGACCAGATTGCTGATAAAGATATTCACCAGATGTTTGAGGTCAATACCTTTGCCCTGATGAATCTGTCTCGTCACCTTGCGGCTCGTATGAAGGAAAGCAGCAAAGGGCATATCATCAACATCGTCAGCATGGCAGGTCTAATAGCTACTGGCAAGTCTAGTCTTTACTCAGCGACCAAGTTTGCGGCTATTGGTTTTTCAAATGCTCTGCGACTCGAACTTATGCCCTATGGAGTCTATGTGACAACAGTCAATCCAGGTCCAATCCGAACAGGATTTTTTGACCAAGCTGACCCAGATGGAACTTATCTTAAATCGGTTGACCGCTTCCTCTTAGAGGCAGATGCAGTGGCTAAAAAGATTGTCAAGATTATAGGCAAAAATAAACGAGAACTCAATCTCCCGATTTTGTTGAACCTAGCCCATAAGTTTTATACTCTCTTTCCCAAGCTAGCTGATAAGTTGGCAGGGGAAACTTTTAATTATAAGTAAAAAGAACCAATGTGCAGGTTGTTGCTAGCCTACATATTGGTTCTTATCATTTCTCAACTATCAAACTGAACTTCTTCTAGTAGATAGTCGATAAAGCGTTCGCCCATCTTAGATAGGCTGGTTTTCTCATGCTGGATATAGACCAGCTCAATCGGGTCATCAATATCCAGTGGGATAGAAACGATATTGTCTCCGTTTAGGTTGCTGTTCAAAATCCCTGTCGCAATGGTATAACCATCCAAACCAATCAAGAGATTAAAGAGGGTGGCACGGTCACTGACCACAATGGATTTCTTGTGGTGTTCCTGAGAAAGAATCTCTTCTGAAAAGTAGAAGGAGTTGTGCGTCCCTTGGTCATAGCTGAGGTAAGGGAAATTCTCCAAATCAGACAGTTTCACCTTGTCTTTCTTTGCCAGAGGGTTGGTCTTGCTGACAAAGATATGCGGTTGCGCTGTGAAGAGATGGTGGGCTAGCAGGTGATTGTCATCCAGCATCTTGGTTAAAACATCACGGTTGTAACTGTTTAAGAAGAGGACCCCGACCTCACTGCGGAAGTTCTTGACGTCGTCGATAATCTCCCAAGTCCGAGTTTCACGAAGGAAGAGTTCGTATTTCTCCATATCGCTTTTCTTGAGCAAAGAGACAAAGGCATTGACCACAAAGGCATAGTGTTGAGACGAAACGCTAAAGAGTTCGCGGTGGGCGACAGGATTTTTATAGCGTTCCTCCAGAAGCTGGGTCTGCTCGACAACCTGACGGGCATAAGAGAGAAACTCCATCCCATCACGGGTCAAGGTGATTCCCTTGGGATTGCGGATAAAGATCTCAATGCCCATTTCATTTTCCAAATCTCGCACTGCATTGGAGAGACTTGGCTGAGTGATAAAGAGTTGCTTGGCTGCCTCATTCATGGAGCCAGTTTCGACGATTTTGATAATATAATGTAATTGTTGAATTCTCATGTTTTTATTGTACCATACTTGCCTTAGAATCGCTAAAGAAGATAGGAAAATAAGGAGCATTGTGTGAGTCTCTTCTTGAAAAAAACACAAAATTTTGCTAGAATGAGTCTTATGAAAACATTCTATGATGTGCAGCAATTCCTCAAACGATTTGGTATTATTGTTTACATGGGAAAACGCTTATATGATATTGAACTGATGAAGTTGGAACTATCTCGGATTTACGATGCAGGGTTGATGGATAAATTAGACTATCTAGAGGCAGAAGCAGTTCTTCGCAGAGAGCACAAGGTAGAATTGGATTATATTGAGAAAAATGGAGAAAAGAACTAATGGTTACTTGGATTTTGTGGGCACTTATACTAGCAATGTTGGCGTGGATGGGCTTTAACTATCTTCGTATTCGCCGTGCGGCTAAAATTGTGGACAATGAGGAGTTTGAAGCCTTGATTCGTACGGGTCAATTGATTGATTTGCGCGACCCAGCAGAATTCCACAGAAAACATATCCTTGGTGCACGCAATATTCCTTCAAGTCAGTTGAAAACTAGTCTTGCAGCCCTTCGTAAAGATAAACCTGTCCTTCTCTACGAAAACCAACGTGCGCAACGAGTTACAAATGCAGCTCTTTACTTGAAAAAACAAGGTTTTTCTGAGATTTATATCCTTTCTTATGGCTTGGATTCTTGGAAAGGGAAAGTGAAGACTAGCTAACCTTATTTCCAAATTAGTCGAATGATAGAATGAAGCTATTGTTTTATAGTATAATTAATTTGTATAAAATTTAAAGAGTTCTTAGAACATGAAAGAAAAGAAGAAAAATCCACTTTTTGTGGGTATCTTGTCGATTATTCTTGGTTTGTTATTTCCAATTGTAGGCCTGATTTTGGGTATCATAGGATTGGTCTTGGCTATTTCATACCAAAAAGAGTCACAATTAGACTATAAAATAGAAAAGATTCTTAATATCTTAGGAATTGTGATTTCTGTAGTTAACTGGATTGTAGCAA
Organism: Streptococcus pneumoniae; assembly: GCF_001457635.1. Classification (NCBI taxonomy): domain Bacteria; kingdom Bacillati; phylum Bacillota; class Bacilli; order Lactobacillales; family Streptococcaceae; genus Streptococcus; species Streptococcus pneumoniae. Next base: position 1,944,265 of record NZ_LN831051.1, on the reverse strand, counting down.
TCGCCTTAATTTTTCGGTAAATAAAAGAAAAAAGCTTTAGTTTTAAAGCTTTTTTTGTTTTATCGACTCATCTCTAAATAGTTTTTAATGATTTGTAACTCTTTTTGGTTCAAAGGGTGGTAGTTACCTTCTGCTAAATCTGGGTTCAATGTGAAGTCCCCAAATTGGATTCTCTTGAGGTTAGTCACCTTAACACCAACCGAGAGGAACATTTTCTTGATTTGATGAAATTTTCCTTCTGAAATGGTGATAGAGGCTTGACTGAGGGAAGGACTTGCTGATAGAATCTCTAGTCTTGCAGGTTTACAGATAGTGCCATCTAAAAAGACAATTCCTTTTTGAAAGGTTTGGATATGGTCAGGTGTTAGAAGTCCATTAACCTCAACTTGATAAGTCTTATCGACATGATATTGGGGATGGAGGAGTTGGAAGCCCAAGGGACCGTTATCGGTCAAGAGAAGGAGTCCTGTTGTATCTCGGTCCAGTCGGCCGACGGCATAGAGCTTGTCAGACTGGATGTCAGATGGAAGCAAGTCCATGACGGTCGGAAGTTCCTTGTCTTTGTTGGCTGTAACGACACCAGCAGGTTTATGAAGCATAAGATAGGTGTGTTCATAGCCTTGAATGATTCGATCCTGAAAAAGGAGTTCTTGTAGTCCTGTATCGATATTTTGAGCTAGGGAGCGGGCTGGGCAACCATCGACTAGAATTTCCCCTCTGAGGAGTGCTTGCTTCATGGCCTTTCGGCTAACTTTTTCTTGGGCTAATAAATTATCTAAACGCATACTGTGCCTATCTTATCATAAGTCGCTTGCTTTGAAAAGGCTTGACGTGAAAAGAAAAGCGGAGTGAAAACATTTACACTTGCTTGAGTTATGTTATTTATTTGAAATTATGGTATAATCGTTCAGTTAGAAAATAAATTTTGAATATTATAGAGGAAATCATGACAAAATTAAGAGAAGATATCCGTAACATTGCGATTATCGCCCACGTTGACCACGGTAAAACAACCCTGGTTGACGAATTATTGAAACAATCAGAAACGCTTGATGCACGTACTGAATTGGCAGAGCGTGCTATGGACTCAAACGATATCGAAAAAGAGCGTGGGATTACCATCCTTGCTAAAAACACTGCCGTTGCTTACAACGGAACTCGTATCAACATTATGGACACACCAGGACACGCGGACTTTGGTGGAGAAGTTGAGCGTATCATGAAAATGGTTGACGGTGTTGTCTTGGTCGTAGATGCCTATGAAGGAACCATGCCACAAACTCGTTTCGTATTGAAAAAAGCCTTGGAACAAGACCTTGTCCCAATCGTGGTTGTTAACAAAATCGATAAGCCATCAGCTCGTCCAGCAGAAGTAGTGGATGAAGTCTTGGAACTTTTCATCGAGCTTGGTGCAGATGACGACCAGCTTGATTTCCCAGTGGTTTATGCTTCAGCGATCAACGGAACTTCTTCATTGTCAGATGATCCAGCTGACCAAGAAGCGACTATGGCACCAATCTTTGACACGATTATCGACCATATCCCAGCTCCAGTAGATAACTCAGATGAGCCTTTGCAGTTCCAAGTGTCACTTTTGGACTACAATGACTTCGTTGGACGTATCGGTATCGGTCGTGTCTTCCGTGGTACAGTTAAGGTTGGGGACCAAGTTACCCTTTCTAAACTTGACGGTACAACTAAAAACTTCCGTGTTACAAAACTCTTCGGTTTCTTTGGTTTGGAACGTCGTGAAATCCAAGAAGCCAAAGCGGGTGACTTGATTGCCGTTTCAGGTATGGAAGACATCTTTGTCGGTGAAACCATCACTCCGACAGATGCAGTAGAAGCTCTTCCAATCCTACACATCGATGAGCCAACTCTTCAAATGACTTTCTTGGTCAACAACTCACCATTTGCTGGTAAAGAAGGTAAATGGGTAACTTCTCGTAAGGTGGAAGAACGCTTGCAGGCAGAATTGCAAACAGACGTTTCCCTTCGTGTTGACCCAACTGATTCACCAGATAAATGGACTGTTTCAGGACGTGGAGAATTGCACTTGTCAATCCTTATCGAAACAATGCGTCGTGAGGGCTATGAACTTCAAGTATCTCGTCCAGAAGTTATCGTAAAAGAAATCGACGGTGTTAAATGTGAACCATTTGAACGTGTACAAATCGACACTCCAGAAGAATACCAAGGGTCTGTTATCCAAAGCCTTTCTGAACGTAAAGGTGAAATGTTGGATATGATTTCAACTGGTAATGGTCAAACTCGTTTGGTCTTCCTTGTTCCAGCGCGTGGTTTGATTGGATACTCAACTGAGTTCTTGTCAATGACTCGTGGTTACGGTATCATGAACCATACCTTCGACCAATACTTGCCATTGATTCCAGGGGAAATTGGTGGACGTCACCGTGGTGCCCTTGTTTCTATCGATGCTGGTAAGGCTACAACTTACTCAATCATGTCTATCGAAGAACGTGGTACGATCTTTGTCAACCCAGGTACTGAGGTTTATGAAGGAATGATCATCGGTGAAAACTCTCGTGAAAATGACTTGACAGTTAACATCACGAAGGCAAAACAAATGACCAACGTTCGTTCAGCTACTAAGGACCAAACAGCTGTTATCAAGACGCCTCGTATCTTGACACTTGAAGAGTCTCTTGAGTTCTTGAACGACGATGAGTACATGGAAGTAACGCCTGAGTCTATCCGTTTGCGTAAACAAATCCTTAACAAAGCAGAGCGTGAGAAAGCTAACAAGAAGAAAAAATCAGCTGAATAAGAGCTAGAAAGAGAGAAAGATGGTCTATTTAGTCCTAGGAATTTTACTGCTCCTACTCTATGTATTTGCGACACCAGAAAGCATTAAAGGGACAGTCAATATCGTCGCTATGGTATGTATTTTAGTGGCACTCTTGATTTTATTGGTTCTATCTTTTCTGAAAATTTTTCAATTACCAACAGAAATATTCCTAGCAATAGCCATGTTGATCCTAGCTTACTTTAGTGTTAGAGACATTACACTCATGCCAGTCAAAAAAAGTAAAAGAAGATAAAAAAGAGAGTTTTGGCTCTCTTTTTTGCTAGGAATTTTACAATAGTTTGAATTGTTTTGTACTATAACATCATCTCTTTTGCTTGGATAGTATGAATGGGAAAAACTTGAATAAAATTCGTTAATGGCATCTATTTTATATTTGGTTAGTACTGGTTGCATATTATTTTAAAATAAAACTACTATATAATATTATTCATAGAGGCAATGTAGTAAAATATCTAAAAAATTCGATTTTTTCTTTGACAACAAATAATAAAAATGATATTTTTATCACATAAGAAAGCGGTTTCAACAAAAGAGAGAGGAGGGTTTATTTTGTTGCATTGTTGCTCAAGGTGTGCTTTTTTTGAAAGAAAAAATAAAATGAAAACGAAAAAACATAGATTACTTGCTCTAGCTCTTATTTCAAGTTTTACATTATTGGGAGCTGCATCAGCTGCTGTACAATATCCAGATGGAGGAGTATGGACGTATGGAGAAGGTTCAGGAGGTGGTTGGGCTTTTTCAAATTACTATCATGGTAAAAAATATCATTATTCTTCTCTTGTAAGTAGATGGAATAGTCATTCAGATAAAGGAGAAGCTTCTGCTGGAAAAACCTCCTATGCATGGATTTGGACTAAATGGGGAGAACAAGTAGCATTTTACTGTGATTATGACTAATCGTTCATTGATTTAAATCGTTCCCCTTGTAAGAAATTACAGGGGGAATTTTGTTTACAAGGAGTCTACTATGAAGAAACTATTCATATTATTATCAACTTTTTTTCTCAGCTTCTTCCTTGCTTGGATTATTGTCTTACGTGCGCCACAATATTTATATGCAAGCTATGATTCCGTTTCTTTACTTCGTGTCAAAAAAGATACTCAGGAACCGACGCGTGAGGTATTTGAACAGGAATTGGAGAATTTTGCAAACTCAGAACAGAGTTTAATAGCTAGAAGAATTGTAGAGCCGAGTAAGGATGGGACGACTCACTTTACTTATGCAACTTATGGTCAGGGAACTTTACCAAAAGAATTCCAAGAAGCTAGCCAAGAAAGTCGTGAACGTAGTGATCCGCTAAATAGTTATCTCCTTTTGTCAGGCTCCTTGACGAAAGAAAAGCTTGCCGATAAATTAGGAGATTTGGGTTATAAAGCAAGTGCTGACCGAAAGATACCGCCCTATTTTCTTGCTTTTCGAATATTACTAAATCCCCTTATTTTAATTAGTTTAGCAATATTTGGCTTATCTTTCTTTGCTTTAGTGATTATCACTCGGATTAAGGAAATGAGAGCAGCAGGTATAAAACTCTTTTCTGGTCAGACTCTCTTATCCATCATGGGGCATTCTTTATCTACTGATATCAAATGGCTCCTTCTATCAGCCCTCCTTTCCTTCCTAGGTGGGGGAGTCGTTCTTTTTAGTCAAGGTTTGTTTTATCCTATCTTGTTAGCCACCTATGGTTTTGGGATTAGTTTCTATCTGTTGTTTTTATTGGCGATTTCAATTTTACTAATGCTTCTTTATCTAATGAGTTTGAGTTACAAAGCATTAGTTCCCGTTATTAAGGGGAGATTACCCCTTAAACGCCTGATGATTTTAACCCTATTGTGTCAGTTGGTTGCTGTCTTTACAGTAGGCTACGCTGTTAAGACAGGTTTGATGTCTTACCAACGATTGAAAGAACTTGAAATTTCAAAACAAGCATGGCAGGATAGAGCAGACTATTATCAAATTTCTTTTGGCTTAGGTGATAGAGGAAAAGATACAGAAAATCAGAGCAAGTGGTATGCCTTTGCCAAGGAAGCAATCGAAGAAGAACAAGCTCTTTATGTAAAGGATAATCTGCTCCATTTTGCCAATCCACAAGGAAAAAATGAACAGGGAGAGACACTGGATACCTATAGTCCAGATGCTAATACGCTCTATGTTAGTCCCAGTTATTTGGACAAGGAAAAGGTCGTGGTAGATGCTGAGACCAAACAGAAGTTAGCCCATCTCCAAAAAGGTGAGTTTATCCTCTTGCTCCCAGAACATTTGCGCTCTCGAGAAGCAGAACTTAAGAAAGTTTTTGAAGAAAGATTGAGTTATTATGGAAAATCTGGTGAGGAGGCAAGTGCTCCTTTGGATTATGAGATGAAAGCGCACGTTAGTTATCTTTCAATGGGAGAAAAGCGGTTTGTTTATAATAACGGTGAGAATCCCGTATCTACTCAGTATTTGACTGATCCGATTTTAGTGGTATTCACGCCGACTTCTACAGGTGATAGTTTTATATCCTTATCTAGTTGGTCTATCAATGCTGGAAAACAACTCTTTATCAAAGGATATGAGAGTGGGCTAGAACTCTTGAAGAAAGCTGGAATTTATGAGCAAGTATCCTATCTTAAAGAAGGAAGAAGTGTTTATCTAACTCGTTATAATGAAGTTCAAACTGAAACAGCAACTTTAATCTTAGGAGCTATTGTGGGGATAGCTAGTTCCTTGTTACTATTTTATTCTGTCAATCTTCTATATTTCGAGCAATTCCGCCGAGATATTTTGATTAAACGAATTTCAGGTTTACGATTTTTTGAAACACATGCTCAGTATATGGTTAGTCAATTTGCCAGTTTTGTATTTGGTGCTAGTCTCTTTATTTTAAGCAGTCGAGACTTGGTGATTGGCTTGCTCACTTTATTAGTCTTTCTAGCTAGTGCAGTTCTGACGCTTTACCGTCAAGCGCAGAAAGAATCTCGTGTTTCTATGACAATTATGAAAGGAAAATAGGATGATTGAACTAAAGAATATATCTAAAAAATTTGGAAGCCGTCAGCTATTTTCAGATACAAATCTTCATTTTGAAGGTGGGAAAATTTATGCCTTAATCGGTACAAGTGGCTGTGGTAAGACAACATTCTTGAATATGATTGGACGATTAGAGCCATATGACAAAGGACAAATCATCTATGATGGTACTTCTCTTAAGGACATCAAGCCTTCTGTTTTCTTTAGAGATTACTTGGGATACTTATTTCAAGATTTTGGCTTAATTGAAAGCCAAACCGTCAAAGAGAATCTCAATCTGGGTTTAGTTGGTAAAAAGTTGAAGGAAAAAGAGAAAATCTCTTTGATGAAACAAGCTCTAAACTGTGTAAACCTCTCTTATTTGGATTTGAAGCAACCTATATTTGAGTTATCAGGAGGAGAAGCACAACGTGTTGCATTAGCGAAGATAATTTTAAAGGATCCACCTTTGATCCTCGCAGATGAACCAACCACTTCCTTAGACCCCAAAAACTCTGAGGAATTACTTTCCATCCTAGAATCTTTAAAAAATCCGAATCGGACCATTATTATTGCGACCCACAATCCTCTGATTTGGGAACAAGTGGATCAGGTCATTCGAGTTACCGATTTATCACATAGATGATATGGTAAGATTCAGTTAGAAGAAAGAGTCACAAACACACTTTGTGGCTTTTTTATTTCCATAAAAATGGTAAAATAGTAGGAGTAGAAATGGAGTTCGAGACATGAAAGTAATAGATCAATTTAAAAATAAGAAAGTCCTTGTTTTAGGTTTGGCCAAGTCTGGTGAATCTGCAGCTCGTTTGTTGGACAAGCTAGGTGCCATTGTGACAGTAAATGATGGGAAACCTTTCGAGGACAATCCAGCTGCCCAAAGTTTGCTGGAAGAAGGGATCAAGGTCATTACAGGTGGCCATCCTTTGGAACTCTTGGATGAAGAGTTTGCCCTTATGGTGAAAAATCCAGGTATCCCCTACAACAATCCCATGATTGAAAAGGCTTTGGCCAAGGGAATTCCAGTCTTGACTGAGGTGGAATTGGCTTATTTGATTTCAGAAGCACCGATTATTGGTATCACAGGATCGAACGGTAAGACAACCACAACGACTATGATTGGGGAAGTTTTGACTGCTGCTGGGCAACATGGTCTTTTATCAGGGAATATCGGCTATCCAGCTAGTCAGGTTGCTCAAATAGCATCAGATAAGGACACGCTTGTTATGGAACTTTCTTCTTTCCAACTCATGGGTGTTCAAGAATTCCATCCAGAGATTGCGGTTATTACCAACCTCATGCCAACTCATATCGACTACCATGGGTCATTTTCGGAATATGTAGCAGCCAAGTGGAATATCCAGAACAAGATGACAGCAGCTGATTTCCTTGTCTTGAACTTTAATCAAGACTTGGCAAAAGACTTGACTTCCAAGACAGAAGCCACTGTTGTACCATTTTCAACACTTGAAAAGGTTGATGGAGCTTATCTGGAAGATGGTCAACTCTACTTCCGTGGTGAAGTAGTCATGGCAGCGAATGAAATCGGTGTTCCAGGTAGCCACAATGTGGAAAATGCCCTTGCGACTATTGCTGTAGCCAAGCTTCGTGGTGTGGACAATCAAACCATCAAGGAAACTCTTTCAGCCTTCGGTGGTGTCAAACACCGTCTCCAGTTTGTGGATGACATCAAGGGTGTTAAATTCTATAACGACAGTAAATCAACTAATATCTTGGCTACTCAAAAAGCCTTGTCAGGATTTGATAACAGCAAGGTCGTCTTGATTGCAGGTGGTTTGGACCGTGGCAATGAGTTTGACGAATTGGTGCCAGACATTACTGGACTCAAGAAGATGGTCATCCTGGGTCAATCTGCAGAACGTGTCAAACGGGCAGCAGACAAGGCTGGTGTCGCTTATGTGGAGGCGACAGATATTGCAGATGCGACCCGCAAGGCCTATGAGCTTGCGACTCAAGGAGATGTGGTTCTTCTTAGTCCTGCCAATGCCAGCTGGGATATGTATGCTAACTTTGAAGTACGTGGCGACCTCTTTATCGACACAGTAGCGGAGTTAAAAGAATAATATGAAAAAAATTGTCTTTACAGGTGGGGGGACGGTTGGACACGTTACCCTCAATCTTTTGTTAATGCCCAAGTTCATCGAAGATGGTTGGGAAGTCCACTATATCGGGGACAAGCGTGGTATCGAACACCAAGAAATCCTTAAGTCAGGTTTGGATGTCACCTTCCATTCTATTGCGACTGGAAAATTGCGTCGCTATTTCTCTTGGCAAAATATGCTGGACGTCTTCAAAGTTTGCTGGGGAATCGTCCAATCGCTCTTTATCATGTTGCGACTTCGTCCACAGACCCTTTTTTCAAAGGGGGGCTTTGTCTCAGTACCGCCTGTTATCGCTGCGCGTGTGTCAGGAGTGCCTGTCTTTATTCACGAATCTGACCTGTCTATGGGCTTGGCCAATAAAATCGCCTATAAATTTGCGACTAAGATGTATTCAACCTTTGAGCAAGCTTCGAGTTTGTCTAAGGTTGAGCATGTGGGAGCAGTGACCAAGGTTTCAGATCAAAAAAATCCAGAACCAGATGAATTGGTGGATATTCAAAGCCACTTTAATCATAAATTGCCGACTGTATTGTTTGTTGGCGGTTCTGCAGGTGCTCGTGTCTTTAACCAATTGGTGACAGACCATAAGAAAGAACTAACAGAGCGCTACAATATTATCAATCTAACTGGAGATTCTAGCCTGAATGAGTTGAGCCAAAATCTTTTTCGTGTTGACTATGTGACCGATCTCTATCAACCCTTGATGGAATTGGCTGATATTGTTGTGACACGAGGTGGTGCCAATACGATTTTTGAGCTCTTGGCGATAGCAAAATTGCATGTCATTGTGCCGCTTGGTCGTGAAGCTAGTCGTGGTGACCAGCTTGAAAATGCAGCTTACTTTGTAAAAAAAGGCTATGCAGAAGACCTTCAAGAAAGCGATTTGACCTTGGATAGTTTGGAAGAGAAGCTTTCTCACTTACTAAGTCACAAGGAAGATTACCAAGCTAAGATGAAGGCTTCTAAGGAATTGAAATCTCTAGCAGATTTTTATCAATTGTTGAAAAAAGATTTATCATAAGGAAAGTAAATGTCAAAAGATAAGAAAAATGAGGACAAAGAAATCCTCGAAGAATTGAAAGAGTTATCAGAATGGCAGAAACGAAACCAAGAATATCTAAAAAAGAAGGCTGAAGAAGAGGCGGCTCTAGCTGAGGAGAAGGAAAAGGAAAGACAAGCTCGAATGGGAGAAGAATCTGAGAAGTCAGAGGACAAACAGGACCAGGAGAGTGAAACAGACCAGGAAGATTCAGAATCAGCTAAGGAAGAGTCTGAAGAAAAAGTAGCATCCTCAGAGGCTGACAAAGAGAAAGAAGAGAAAGAAGAACCAGAGTCTAAAGAGAAGGAGGAACAGGATAAAAAGCTTTCTAAAAAGGCTACAAAGGAAAAACCAGCCAAAGCAAAGATTCCTGGTATCCATATCTTGCGAGCCTTCACGATTTTATTTCCAAGTCTGCTTTTATTGATTGTCTCTGCCTACTTGCTCAGTCCTTATGCGACCATGAAAGATATTCGTGTTGAGGGAACGGTGCAAACTACAGCTGATGATATTCGACAGGCTTCAGGCATTCAGGATTCGGATTATACGATTAACCTTCTGCTAGACAAGGCAAAATATGAAAAGCAGATTAAGTCTAACTATTGGGTTGAATCAGCTCAACTTGTCTATCAATTTCCAACTAAGTTCACTATTAAGGTCAAGGAATATGATATTGTGGCCTACTATATTTCTGGTGAAAATCATTATCCTATTCTTTCCAGTGGTCAGCTTGAGACTAGTTCTGTGAGTCTGAACAGTTTACCAGAAACTTATTTATCAGTTCTCTTTAATGATAGTGAACAAATCAAGGTTTTTGTCTCAGAACTTGCTCAAATTAGCCCAGAACTCAAGGCGGCTATCCAAAAGGTGGAATTAGCCCCAAGCAAGGTGACATCCGATTTAATTCGATTGACCATGAATGATTCGGACGAAGTCTTGGTTCCTCTATCTGAAATGAGTAAGAAACTGCCATATTACAGTAAGATTAAGCCACAATTGTCAGAACCGAGTGTGGTCGACATGGAAGCTGGAATTTACAGTTACACTGTGGCGGATAAATTAATTATGGAGGCTGAGGAAAAAGCCAAACAAGAGGCCAAGGAAGCCGAGAAAAAACAGGAAGAAGAACAGAAAAAACAAGAGGAAGAGAGCAATCGAAATCAAACGACCCAGCGCTCATCGCGTCGCTAGGTTTACCTTTTCTCTTATAGTTCTTTAGTGACCATGTTTTTACTTGACAAGTGCTAGTAGAAATAATAGAATAATAGAAAACCTTTAAAGCAGTCCAGAGAGGCAGCTAAGGTTAGACGGTGAAAGGGTGGAGACTACCCATTTTTCGTGGAACCTTGCTGTTGGCAGGTTCCTTTTTTCGTGGCTTCTGTTGGCCAGACTCTCTCACTAGTAAAGGTAAAAGGAGAAACCTATGCGAGAACATCGTCCAATCATTGCTCTTGATTTTCCTAGTTTTGAGGCGGTCAAGGAATTTTTAGCTCTTTTCCCAGCAGAAGAAAGCCTTTATCTCAAGGTAGGGATGGAGCTTTATTACGCAGCGGGGCCTGAGATTGTGTCCTACTTAAAAGGTTTGGGTCATAGTGTCTTTTTGGATCTCAAACTTCATGACATTCCTAATACAGTCAAGTCAGCCATGAAGGTCTTGTCTCAGCTTGGTGTCGATATGACTAATGTCCATGCGGCTGGTGGTGTAGAGATGATGAAGGCGGCGCGTGAAGGTCTTGGGAGTCAAGCCAAATTGATCGCTGTAACGCAGCTCACATCAACGTCAGAAGCTCAGATGCAGGAGTTTCAAAATATCCAAACCAGTCTGCAAGAGTCTGTGATTCACTATGCCAAGAAGACAGCTGAAGCTGGCTTGGATGGTGTTGTTTGCTCGGCTCAGGAAGTACAAGTCATCAAGCAGGCTACCAATCCAGATTTTATCTGTCTGACACCAGGGATTCGTCCAGCTGGTGTTGCAGTTGGAGATCAAAAACGAGTCATGACACCTGCTGATGCCTATCAAATCGGCAGTGACTATATCGTAGTGGGACGTCCCATTACCCAAGCTGAGGATCCTGTTGCAGCTTATCATGCCATCAAGGATGAATGGACACAGGACTGGAATTAAAGAACTAGATTAGAAAAATAAAAGGAGAATACCATGACACTTGCTAAAGATATCGCTAGCCACCTCTTGAAAATCCAAGCCGTTTACCTCAAACCAGAGGAACCCTTCACTTGGGCATCTGGTATCAAGTCACCGATTTACACTGATAATCGTGTGACACTAGCCTATCCAGAAACTCGTACCCTAATTGAAAATGGTTTTGTGGAAGCTATCAAAGAAGCCTTTCCTGAAGTAGAAGTGATTGCAGGAACTGCAACAGCAGGGATTCCACACGGAGCCATTATTGCTGATAAGATGGACTTGCCTTTTGCCTACATCCGTAGCAAACCAAAAGACCACGGAGCTGGTAATCAAATCGAAGGTCGCGTAGCTCAAGGTCAAAAAATGGTAGTGGTTGAAGACCTTATTTCAACGGGTGGTTCAGTTCTTGAAGCTGTAGCAGCAGCCAAGCGAGAAGGAGCAGATGTACTTGGAGTTGTAGCGATTTTCAGCTACCAATTGCCAAAAGCAGATAAGAACTTTGCAGATGCTGGTGTTAAACTTGTGACGCTTTCAAACTATAGCGAGCTTATCCATCTAGCCCAAGAAGAAGGTTACATCACGCCAGAGGGCCTTGATCTTCTAAAACGCTTTAAAGAAGACCAAGAAAATTGGCAAGAAGGTTAGGTCAGTAAGATAAAGAGAGACGAGGCTACCGAGTCTCTTTTACCATTTTATTTAAAATATGACAATATTTTAAATAAAATAATTGACAACGCTTTCTTTTATTGATATAATGAAAATGTAATATGTATCAAATTGATCAATCAACTATCTTGTTTATCACTTCTTAAGAGGACGATGTCATGAAAAGAAGAAAAATATATTCCTTTTTTGCGTAGTTACAATTGCATCTAGTTTGTTTCTCCCTACAGTTTTAGCTAGACAGATTGGAAATTATGATTTAACGTTGCCGCGTTGGGGTTCGGATACAACTAGTGAGCTTGAGAAAGAAAACGCCTCTGCTGGAATTAATAATAGTGACAGCACTGGTGGCGGTAAAAGGTTAAATACCTCTATTCGTAGCGCCTATAGTGGGTCAGATATTACCCCGGTATATTCATTGGGGTCTGGCTCTAGGATTGTCATGTACTATAATGGAGGTGGTGACAATTATATTGGTTCTGGTACTAGATTAGCTATGGCGCCACAATTTGGAAATTATGTAAGAATTCATACTTCAGGTTCTTGGAGTCCAGATTCTTATTAACTTACTTGTCAGAGTAAGCCTTAAAGATGGTTGATTGTGGGTGTAGCATGAAAAAAGAATGCTACACCCTATTTTTATTATAAGGAGGAGTAAGGATGGAATTTTTCATTTGTAATCTTGTACGAGTCGTTCAATCACCTCGGTTTTATATGTCTTTATTTTTGACCCTTCTTTGCATGAGTTTAGGAAATTTCCTTGCTTTCAATGGTATTTATAAAATTGAAGGTTTATCGATTTTTTTTGCCGCTTCTTCTATTCGAGGATTTTCACCGATTAGCCTAGTAGCTGCACTTATCTGTACACTGCCCTATTCTAGTCAGATAATAGAGGATGCTGAGAGTCATTTTCTAACAGCACAATTGTGCCGAATTTCTAAAAAGAGGTATCTAGCTATTGTAGGTAGTACTGCAATTATTTCTTCTTTTCTAGTCTTTTTTCTCCCCTATTTATTATTATTAGGAATTAATCTTTTAGTGACTCCTTATCAGGAAATTTATATTGGAGATTATAGTGGTGCCTTAAAAGAATTATTTGATTCCAATCAGTTTCTCTATAGTCTTGTGACGACTCTCTGGTATGGAGTTTGGGGCGCTGTGTTCTCTATTTTTGGACTAGCTAGTGCTTTGCTAGTGAAGAAAAAATTAGGAGCTATTTTCATCCCAGTTGCCTATATGATGGTTGGTGGTATTTTATGGGCTATTTTAGGGCTATCTTACTTAGAACCTGTGACAACGCTAGCTTTGGGATATCAGAAAGATATCAGTCTTTCCTTAGTTAGTGGGCATCTTGCTTTTATTTTATTTGTTAGTTGTTTGGTTGTTTATGGTACATTTTTTCTACATTCAGAGGACTATGTATAATGAAACAATTTGTTCAATTTTATAAAAAAGATTTCTTAGCAGTATTGGTTTATTTTATATTACTGCTATCCTGTGTTTTATCTAGTACAGTATATTTATTGCGCTGTCGCCAATATTCAATCCATCCAAATGTATTAGAATGGATCTTAGTTTTACTTCAAGATATGACGACTGGAGTATATTGCTTTCCGTTCACATATATATTATTCTTTTTTTATTTGATGAATAACTATTTTAATAGGTTGGAGTGTCGTATTCGTCTGAAATCAATTAAGCACTTTACCAGTTTTAGTTTCAAATTAGCAGCTCTTAGTACGGGGATTTGGACGGCGACTTTATTTTTATTGATTTTTCTGATTGCATTTAGTAATGGTTTTAGCTTCTCTTTGGAGATAAAGGAGGTTGATTTTTTAAGAGAATTTTATGGTATAAGTATTGCAAACAATGCTAGTTTTTTTATAGGATTTTTTTTCTCTTATATAGCATACTATTTCTTTTTATCCTTACTTACTATTAGCAGTTTTTCTTGGTTTAAAAAATCAAACATGAGCTTAGTATTTCTGTTTACTTTTTTATTTGTAGAATCCTTATTCTGGATTTATCAGTTGGACAATGGGATAATTGGATTATTGCCAATTTTTCAGTATATGGTAAATTCCAATCCGTATGCATTGATTTATTGGCTTACATTACTATCTATCATAATTCCATTGACTGTATTTTCTGTTCATAGAAACTGGAGGAGAGTGTAAAAGTTGGAAATGGGAAAGTTAAGTAGTCACATGTGGAGGTTGAATCAGATAATCTATACCAAGTACTTTTGGGGTTATGTTCTTTTTTGGATATTGATTTGTTTAGGATTATGGTATTGGTTAGAAGGAAATGATAGACTTGTTATAGAAATTTTAAAAGGGCCTAATCTGAGTCAAAACTCTTTTTTAGTCTTATCTATATGGTTGCTTCATTGGTTTATTATTCATACATTTTTTCTAGCAGTTGTATATCGTAGAAGAGCATCCGATTTCTTTATGGAAGTGATTCGATTTTCTTCTATTAAGCTCTGGATTAGGTATCAGATTTGGACCTGTTTTCTTTATGGACTCATTTTAATCATGGTAAAAGTTCTAGTGATTCAATTTATGTTACAGTTACCAAACTGGGATATAGGAGTTTTGTTTATAGTTGATTCTTTGAATGCTTGTGTGTTAGTCTTGTTTTGCTTTATGTTATACGCACTAGGAGCGAATGAGCAAATGAACTTTTCTTGTGTTAGCTTCTTTTTACTCATGATTGTGTTTGGTGGTCTATTTGTAGGAAATCGAACTAATTATCTATTTTATATTTTAAATCGAGGGAATGGAGATATAGGACGAGATTTATTTCTTCAGTTGCTATTTTTAGTCTTTCTTTTTAAAAGCATTTTCTATTTCACTCGTCAAAAGAGGAGGTTTATAGAATGAATGAAATAATTACATTAAAAAATATTCAGTTGGAATTAAAAAAAACATGTGTTTTTCAAAACCTTAACTTTAGTTGTAAACAGGGGGAAATTATAGGAATTACTGGTGCGAATGGCTCAGGGAAAAGTGTATTGTTTAAATTAATAGCTGGTTTATATAGTCCGTCTTATGGAGAAGTGTTAATCAATGGGGAAAATATTGTTCCTGAGAGAAAAATTCCAGCTAATTTGGGAGCTTTGATTGAAGAACCTGGTTTTATAAATTATTATAGTGGCTTTAAGAATTTACAATATTTGGCAAGCATACGAGGAGTAGTTGGTAATCAGGAAATCAATGATACACTGAAAATAGTTGGTCTATATGAGCAAAAAGACCAGAAAGTTAAAACTTATTCGCTAGGTATGAGGAAAAAGCTAGGGATTGCTCAAGCAATTATGGAGAATCCCTCTATTCTTTTACTAGATGAACCTATGAATGCCTTGGATAAATCAAGTGTAGAAAATATGAGAACATTGTTTAGAAAGCTCTCTAGTGAAAAAGGGACAACAATTTTGATTGCTAGTCATAGTGAAGAGGATATTCGTATCTTATGTGATAAAGTATATGCAATAGAAGATAAAGTATGTACACTGTGTTCAGATTGAACATCTTAGATAGACTCAGGATGTTATAGGTGAAATCTTAAAAAGGGATTGGATCTTAAAATCCAGTTCCTTTTAAGAGTTAATGACTAATCAACTTTTCCACCTTCAACAACCAGGTCATCTGCTTTAGCAGCGTCACCGTAGGTTGGGTGAAGTGTTTTTTCATAGGCCTTGTGGAAGAAGTTTTCCTTGCCTAATTTTTCAATATCTTTATTGATGAAGTCTAGCAATTCTTGGTTGCCTTTTTGAACTGCTGCCGCAATGGTATCGGGATCACCGAGGGAAGTAATTCCTACTTCAAATCCTTTATTTTCAAGCGCCCAAGCTAGAACTTCCGTATTGTCAGTTGAAAAGGCATCTCCACGTCCGTCAAGAAGAGCTTGGTAAGAGTCACTGTATTGGTCGTATTTTTGGAGTTTGATTTCTGGATGATTCTTTTCAAAATAAGTCTCAGCAGTCGTTCCTTTTGTGACAATTAAGGTTTTACCTTCAAGTTGTTTGACGTCTGTAATGAGACCAGTCTTAGGTGATACGACACCCAGAGAAACTTTCATATATGGAAGGGCAAAATCAACTTGTTTCTTACGTTCGTCAGTTACTGTAAAGTTAGCAAGAGTAATATCTACCTTGTTTGAAATCAAGTATTCCGCACGGTTGGCAGCATCGACTGAAATGTATTTAACCTTGACACCAAGGTCTTTAGCTAGTTGGTTCCCTAGTTCAATATCGTAGCCTTGGTAAGAACCATCATTGTCAACGTAGCCAAACGGTTTTTTATCTCCAAACACGGCGATTCGCAGTTCACCGCTTTTTTTTGATTTCATCGATAGTGCGAGCTTTGGCAGTTGTTTTTCCAGAGGATGAACCAGCGTTTCCACCTGAGCTACAAGCAGTGATAAAGATAAGGGCAAAGGCAAGTGCTAAAACAGTTAAGAGTGGTTTGAATAGTCTCATAAGAATCTCCTTTATAGATATGAGCCGAATTGGCTAAAGTCAAAGACGTTTAAAAATTCCTGGGCTCGTTTGGTTTGCGGATTGGTAAAGAAGGCTTGAGCTGTTCCTTCTTCAGCGATTTTCCCTTGGTCGAGGAAGATAATCCGGTCAGCAATGGCTTGGGCAAACTGCATTTCGTGGGTTACTAAAATCATGGTACGGCCTTCTTGGGCCAAATCATTGATAAGTTCCAGCACCTCACGCACCATTTCTGGATCCAGCGAAGCAGTCACCTCGTCAAAAAGGATGATTTCTGGATGCATTAGGAGGGCACGGACAATTGCAACACGTTGCTTCTGTCCGCCAGATAATTGACGGGCAAAGCTATGTTGTTTATCCAGCAAACCGACACGCTCTAGTAATTGCAAAGCTTCTTCCGTTACTTCTTTCTTGTCCCTTCCTTGAGCTTTGATAGGGCCTAGGATGAGGTTTTGTAAGACATCCAGATGGGGAAAGAGTTCATAACTTTGAAAGACCATGCCAATCTTTTGGCGAACTAGGTGAAAATCTTTTTTATTTTCAACGATAGACTGACCATCCAGAAGAATATCTCCACCTTGAATACTTTCTAAGCCGTTGAGGCAACGAAGGAGGGTACTTTTCCCACAACCAGATGGCCCTAGGATGACAACAACTTCCCCTTTTTTGATTTCTAGAGAAAGTCCTTGGAGGATGGGATTGTCTCCGAAGGATTTTTTTAGTTCCTTGATTTCTAAGATAGTTTCAGACATTTAGTTTCTCCAATGTTTTTCTAAGTGAGTGGATAGTTTGGAAATAGGGTAGCAAACTGCGAAATATAAGATTAGAATGGTTCCATAAATCCAAAATGAAGCAGTTGGGATGGTCAGGCGATTGCTATCGATGATTTGTTGTCCAACTTTGGTCACTTCCACAACCCCAATCAAAACAACTAATGAAGTGGTTTTAATCATCCGAGTGACAAGATTGATAGCCTGCGGTAGCAGTCTTCTTAAGACTTGTGGGATGATGATGTGGTAGTAAAGTTGAACATTAGTCAAGCCGAGTGCCTGTCCACTTTCAAACTGATGTTTAGGGAGAGAAGTGATAGCTCCACGTACCAAGTCTCCCATTTCAGCTGTTCCCCAGAGGGTAAAAACGATAATAGCTGAAGTCTCACCTGAGATATTGATATTAAAGTTTCGAGCCAAGCCAAAGTAAACGATGAAGAGTAGCACCAGCTGGGGCATGATACGGATAAATTCCAGATACAATCGTGTTAAAAATCGTATGATTCTAGAATGGGAGGTCATGATGATTCCCATGACTGTTCCGAACATCATGGATAAGAGGACAGACAGGATGGATATCCCAATCGTAACGCCCAATCCCTGTAAGATTCTCAGGAGATTATTTCCTTGAAAGAGTACTTGGATTCCCGAATCCTGCATGGCGGAGCCTCCTTTCTATCCAGCTAAAGACCAGTGAGATGGGTAGCAGCATGATCAGATAAGCAACTACCAACATAGCTAGCGCAATGTCTGTCTCATAGTAGAGACCAATCAAATCCTTGGCGACGTACATGAGGTCGGCCAAAGCCACTGCTGAGAAAACAGAGGTCTCCTTGATAAGGAAAATGACATTGGCACTAAAGGAGGGGAGTGCCACCGCTGTTGCTTGCGGAAGAACCACATAGTAAAAGACCTGTAGAGGTGTCAGACCAATAGCGAGGCCAATCTCCTGCTGGGTTTGACTGATGGCTTCCAGCCCACTTCGGAAAGATTCTGCCATATAGGAGCCTCCTAAAAAGACAAGCCCAAGCGTTGCACAGACTTCTGAAGATAGGACAATCCCGATTCGGGGAAGACCGAAGTAGAGAAAGAAGAGTTGAATCAAAAGGGGCGTATTACGTGACAATTCAATGTAGGCTGTCGCTACTTGCGCCAAAACAGGGATTCGATAATGTCGGATGATACTAACGATTAAACCGAGCAGAAAGGATCCCAAACTTCCCCAAACTGCAATATACAAAGTAAACGCTTACTTATCAAGGAGGGCATTTTATGTCATACAAAACAAGCAATGCAGAAGGTCATGTAGATTTCATCAATACCTATGATTTGGAGCCAATGGCGCAACAAGTTATTCCTAAAGCAGCATTTGGCTATATCGCTAGTGGGGCGGGAGATACTTTCACTTCTTTCCAGTGATTTTAGCGTCAGGTTCTTTTTAGTTTTTAAAGATTATCCGTGAATTTCTTGCTTATTTATGATAAAATGGGAGTATCGCAAAAAATGACTCATCGTATTCAATTTTGAGTAAAACTAGGAGGATCCCATGTCTACAGAACATATGGAAGAACTAAATGACCAGCAGATCGTTCGCCGTGAAAAAATGGCTGCGCTCCGCGAACAAGGAATCGATCCTTTCGGAAAACGTTTTGAACGTACTGCAAATTCACAAGAATTAAAAGATAAATATGCCAACCTCGATAAAGAACAATTACACGATAAAAACGAAACAGCTACTATCGCAGGACGCTTGATAACCAAACGTGGTAAAGGAAAAGTTGGTTTTGCCCACCTTCAAGACCGCGAAGGCCAGATTCAGATCTACGTTCGTAAGGATGCTGTCGGTGAAGAAAACTACGAAATCTTCAAAAAAGCAGACCTTGGTGACTTCCTTGGTGTCGAAGGTGAAGTGATGCGTACGGATATGGGAGAACTCTCTATCAAGGCAACCCACATCACACACTTGTCTAAGGCTCTTCGTCCTCTTCCTGAGAAATTCCATGGTTTGACAGACGTTGAAACAATTTACCGTAAACGTTACCTTGACTTGATTTCTAATCGTGAAAGCTTTGAACGCTTTGTCACTCGTTCAAAAATCATCTCTGAAATCCGTCGTTACCTTGACCAAAAAGGATTCCTTGAAGTGGAAACACCTGTTCTTCATAATGAAGCCGGTGGTGCTGCTGCCCGTCCATTTATCACCCACCACAATGCCCAAAACATTGACATGGTGCTTCGTATCGCGACTGAGCTTCACTTAAAACGCCTTATCGTGGGTGGTATGGAACGTGTCTATGAAATTGGCCGTATCTTCCGTAACGAAGGAATGGACGCTACTCATAACCCTGAGTTCACTTCTATCGAAGTTTACCAAGCTTATGCAGACTTCCAAGACATCATGGACTTGACGGAAGGCATTATCCAACACGCTGCTAAATCAGTCAAAGGTGATGGCCCAGTCAACTACCAAGGTACTGAAATCAAGATTAACGAACCATTTAAGCGTGTTCATATGGTGGATGCTATCAGAGAAATTACTGGTGTCGATTTCTGGCAAGACATGACTTTGGAAGAAGCTAAAGCTATCGCTGCTGAGAAGAAAGTTCCAGTTGAGAAACACTACACTGAGGTTGGTCACATCATCAATGCCTTCTTTGAAGAGTTTGTTGAAGAAACTTTAATCCAACCAACCTTTGTCTATGGACATCCAGTAGCTGTATCTCCACTCGCTAAGAAAAATCCTGAAGACCAACGCTTTACTGACCGTTTCGAGCTCTTTATCATGACTAAGGAGTACGGTAATGCCTTTACTGAGTTGAACGACCCAATCGACCAACTTAGCCGTTTTGAAGCCCAAGCTAAAGCTAAAGAACTTGGTGATGATGAAGCGACAGGCATCGACTATGACTACATCGAGGCTCTTGAATACGGCATGCCACCAACAGGTGGTTTGGGAATCGGTATCGACCGTCTCTGCATGCTCCTCACTGATACAACAACTATCCGTGATGTATTGCTCTTCCCAACAATGAAATAAATTCTTATCCTCTGGCTCTTACCAGAGGATTTTTTGATTCAAAAAGAGACTGAATTTAAGGAGAAAATGAAGTGTAGTATATTGAAGTTGAAATAGTACACTTTGATTTCTAACAATGTTTTAGAAGTAGAGGGGTACTATTCTAGTTTCAATCTACTATATATAAAGATATTTTTCGGTTAAATATCTTGCTAAGGCTTTCATTTTTTGCTATACTGGTTCAGTAATTAAATAATAGAGACATTTGGGGTGCTTTAGGCTGAGATAATACCCATTGAACCTGATACAGTTAAGACTGGCGAAGGGAAATGTGAACAGTTTTTTCGTATGGTGAAATGAACGGTCTAATCTTGTAAGTCAACTCTAATTCTTGATTGTAATTGGAGTTTTTTGTTTATATAAACTGGATAGGCTTGTTTAGTTAGCTCTCTGCAAATACTCTCGATGTGTTTTAAAAGGATCAAGTGGAATTACGATTTTTCTTGATATTTCTTGGTGTTTTATTAATTACTAACAAGTAAAGAGAGGAGAAGTAAATATGGAAACACAAGACTATGCATTTCAGCCAGGTTTGACTGTTGGAGAATTATTAAAAAGCAGTCAGAAGGATTGGCAGGCTGCAATCAATCATCGTTTTGTTAAGGAACTTTTTGCGGGGACAATTGAGAATAAGGTCTTAAAGGACTATCTGATTCAAGATTATCACTTCTTTGATGCCTTCTTATCCATGCTGGGTGCCTGCGTAGCTCACGCAGATAAACTTGAATCCAAGCTTCGTTTTGCCAAGCAACTAGGCTTTCTTGAAGCAGATGAAGATGGTTATTTCCAAAAGGCTTTTAAAGAGTTAAAAGTAGCAGAGAATGACTACCTAGAAGTGACTTTGCACCCTGTAACAAAAGCCTTTCAGGATCTAATGTATTCGGCGGTGGCTTCATCAGACTATGCCCATCTTTTGGTTATGCTGGTCATTGCAGAAGGTCTCTATTTAGACTGGGGTTCTAAAGATTTGGCTCTACCTGAAGTCTATATTCATTCGGAATGGATCAATCTCCACAGAGGTCCTTTCTTTGCAGAGTGGGTTCAATTTCTGGTTGACGAACTCAATCGTGTCGGTAAAAATCGAGAAGATTTGACAGAACTTCAGCAACGCTGGAATCAAGCAGTCGCTTTAGAATTAGCTTTTTTTGATATTGGTTACGATGTCTAGAGAAAGCTCATGATATTTACAAATTTGATGAGGTAAGACTCTTCGAAAATCTCTTCAAACCACGTCAGTTCTATCCACAACCTCAAAACAGTGTTTTGAGCAACCTGCGGTTAGCCTCCTAGTTTGCTCTTTGATTTTCATTGAGTATAAATCATTCAATGTAAATGAAAAAAATTCTTAACGAAAGATAGAAATAAATCGAAATCAGTAGATCGTATAAAGTGAAAAGGAAGGATTTCAATATGACAAGTTTAAAATTATTAAAAGAAAAAGCACCATTGGTCATTTGTATAACCAATGATGTAGTAAAAAATTTCACAGCAAATGGATTAGTAGCACTGAGCGTCTCACCAGCCATGAGTGAGTTTCCAGCAGATTTAGAGGATTTGTTAAAGTATGCTGGTGGTTTATTAATAAACATAGGAACATTGACAGATGAAAATTGGAAATTATACCAAGCTGCTCTGAAAATTGCGGAGAAATATAATGTCCCAGCAGTTTTAGATCCTGTAGCCTGTGGAGCAGGAGAATATAGAAAAAAAGTAGCAGATGATCTAATCAACAATTATAAACTAGCAGCGATTAGAGGAAATGCTGGCGAGATTGCCTCTTTAGTAGGAATAGATGTGGCATCTAAAGGAGTAGATAGTGCGGGCGTAGATAATATTGACGAAATTGCTCTAGCAGCAAATGAGAAGTTCAATATTCCAATAGTAGTAACAGGTGAAGTGGATGCCATTGCTGTTAATGGAGAAGTGGTAACGATTCATAATGGTAGTGCTATGATGCCGAAAGTCATTGGGACAGGATGCTTATTAGGAGCTGTAGTAGCAAGCTTTATCGGACTAGAAAAAGGTCAAGAATTGAAATCATTAGAAACAGCAATGTTAGTTTACAATATCGCTGGAGAAATGGCAGAAAAACGTCCAAATGGACATCTTCCTGGGACATTTAAAGTTGAATTTATAAATGCCTTATACGAGATTACAGATGAAGATGTAAAGGAATTCAAAAGAGTGAAGTAAGATGTTTCATAAAGAATTACTAAAACTATATTTTATTTGTGGAACGACTACTTGCCAAGGAAAAAATCTATATACAGTCGTTGAGGAAGCCTTAAAAGGTGGTATAACCTTATTTCAATTTCGAGAAAAAGGTGAGGGTGCTTTAGAAGGCTTAGAAAAACTTGAGCTAGCTATCCAAATTAAAGAACTTTGTAAAAAATACAATGTTCCATTTATCGTTAATGACGATATAGATTTAGCAATGGAAATTGACGCTGATGGCGTACATGTAGGTCAAGATGATATTGGTGTTGATGAAATTAGAAAATTGATGCCAGATAAAATAATTGGTCTTTCTATAAAAAACGAGGAAGAATTTCAACAATCAAAAGTTGAATATGTAGATTATGTTGGTGTTGGTCCTGTATTTGATACCCAGTCAAAGGATGATGCTGGTGGTGCTATAGGTTATGAAGGTGTTAAATTGATGAGAAAACTGTTGCCACAAATGCCCTTAGTTGCAATTGGTGGGATACAGACGAAACATATTAAAGACATTATGAAGACCAATGTTGACGGTGTTTCAATCATTTCAGCAATATCGTATGCAAAAAATATAGAAAAAACTGTTCGGGAAATGAGTGAACAATAGATATCTATCCTTGGATTCTAAGTAAGTAGGATTTTCCTTTTTTAAAAAGCTATGTCTAGATTCAGCTTGAATGGCTAATTCATCAAACAGGTCATTTGTTTTTTGCAAAAGAAAGATCTGCTGTCTTTGTGAGTGCAAGGCTGTATTTCCAGTTCAATTTCTTGAACTAGTATAAAATGTGTGTTATAATAATCACATAATTAAATAATAAAGGCATTTGGGGTGCTTTAGGCTGAGATGATACCCATTGAACCTGATACAGTTAAGACTGGCGAAGGGAAATGTGAAATGTTTTTTTCGTATGTCGAAAAGAACTGTCTAATCTTGTAAGCTGAACTCTAATTCGTATCTGTAATTAGAGTTTTTTCTTTTACGAAACTGGATGAAGATGATATAGTAGATTGAAATAAGATGCGAACAAATCAATTAGAAAATTCAAATTAATTTCTAGAAATATTTTAGTGTTCTTGTGTACTGTTCTAAATTCAGTCTGCTATACAAAGTATTTAGGTCGGTCTTCTTGAGTGCCCCACTTTTCTTTAAAAAAAGGAGTTTTTTATGTTGAAAAAATGGCAGTTAAAAGATGTTATCTTGCTTGCTTTCTTGTCTATCTTTTTTGGTGGGGTTTTCGTTGGTTCAGGATATGTGTATAATATTCTCAGTCTACTCTTAACACCTCTTGGTTTGCAGGCCTTTGCCAATGAAATCCTCTTCGGTCTCTGGTGTATGGCTGCGCCCATTGCTGCCATCTTTGTTCCGAGAGTCGGAAGTGCAACGATTGGAGAAGTGCTAGCTGCGCTTGCTGAAGTCCTTTATGGTAGCCAATTTGGTCTAGGAGCTCTTTTGTCTGGCTTGGTTCAAGGTTTGGGAAGTGAATTTGGTTTTATCGTAACTAAGAATCGCTATGAAAGTTGGCTCTCTCTAACTGCTAATAGTATTGGGATTACGCTTGTTAGCTTTGTCTATGAATACATTAAGTTAGGTTACTACGCCTTTTCCCTTCCGTTTGTCCTTTCCTTGCTTGTGGTACGTTTTATTTCTGTTTATTTCTTCTGTACCATCTTGGTTCGTGCCATTGTCAAACTCTATCATCAGTTTGCAACTGGAGGAAAAGCATAGATGGGTCTGGAACTACGAGCGATTCAGTCCCCAATCTTCTCTGAGCCGTTTGATTTTACTTTTCATGCGCAAGCCTTTACCTTGTTAGTTGGGAGCAGTGGTTCAGGAAAATCCAGCCTCTTTCAAATGATTGCCCAAGTCAGTTCTCTTCCCTATAGTGGTCAAGTCCTGATAGATGGGAGCGAGGTCAGTCAGCTTTCTATCATCGCACGTGTCCAGAAGGTTGGCATTCTCTTGCAAAATCCCAATCATCAATTTACCATGGAGAACTTGTTTGAGGAGTTGATTTTCACCTTGGAGAATATCGGCTATCACCTTCAGGAAATTGATTCTAAAATAGCAGAGGTTGTCCAGCAATGTCGTTGCGAGGCAATCTTACACCGTCCCATTCATCACCTATCAGGTGGGGAAAAGCAAAAAGCAGCGCTGGCTGTCCTCTTTGCCATGAATCCTAGGGTATATCTCTTGGATGAGCCCTTCGCTTCCATTGACCGCAAGAGCAGAATCGAGATATTGGAGATTCTAAAAGAGTTGGCTCTTGATGGGAAGACAGTTATTTTGTGCGACCATGATTTATCTGACTATAAAGCCTATATCGACCATATGGTTGAGCTAAGAGACGGAAAACTAAGGGAAATAAATCAAATCCCTTCCTATGAGATGACACAGGTTGCTTCAAAGGAAGTTGCTTCTAGCCCGGAACTATTCCATATGAACCGTGTGACTGGTGAGCTTGGTAATCGCCCCCTCTTTTCAATTGCTGATTTCACATTCTATCAAGGGATTTCCTGTATCCTGGGTGACAATGGTGTCGGGAAATCAACCCTCTTTCGGTCTATTCTTCAATTTCAAAAGTATAAGGGGCGCATTGCATGGAAGGGGACAGTCCTGAAAAAGAAAAAGAGTTTGTACCGTGATCTGACGGGTGTTGTTCAGGAAGCTGAGAAGCAGTTTATCCGAGTCAGTCTGCGAGAGGAGCTTCAATTAGATGGACCTGATTCTGAAAGAAATCAGCGGATTTTTCAAGCTTTACGATATTTTGATTTGGAGCAGGCAGTCGATAAGAGTCCCTATCAATTAAGTGGTGGTCAGCAAAAAATTCTTCAGCTCCTGACCATCTTGACCAGTAAGGCTTCCGTGATCTTGCTAGATGAACCTTTTGCAGGTTTGGATGATAGAGCCTGCCATTATTTTTGCAAGTGGATTGTGGAGGAGAGGAATCAAGGAAGAAGTTTTCTGCTCATTAGTCATCGTTTAGACCCTTTGATTTCTGTGGTTGATTATTGGATTGAGATGACTAGTCAGGGTCTTCGGCATGTGAAAGAAGTGACCATTACCAAACCACTTACATCTCAGAGTAGCAATACCCAAGGGGAGGTGAGATAGTATGGTCAAAGTAGCAACCCAGACACCGATTATCAGTCTCTTCTTGCTGATTTTATCCTTGGAAACATCTTTCATTCCTTCGATTGCTCTGAATCTTTCGGTAGTCGCATTTTGTATTCTCTTTATGCTCTATTACCGTCGATTTAAAATGTTAGCTTGGATGATCATACTTGCCATTTTACCATCTTTTGCCAACTACTGGGCAGTTCAGTTACACGGAGATGCTTCACAGGCAGTCATGCTTGGAACGAGGGCCTTTGTGACAGTTTGTATCGGCCTTGTCTTTGTTTCCTCTATTTCACTAAAAGAGCTTCTCTTGTACTTGGCTCAAAAGGGGCTATCACGCTCTTGGTCCTATGCCTTGATTGTGGTATTCAATTCTTTTCCTCTCATTCAGCAAGAAATCAAGTCCCTCAAAGAAGCTTGCCTATTACGTGGTCAAAAACTACATTTTTGGTCGCCCTTGATTTACAGTAAGGTTCTGATGACAGTCTTTAGGTGGCGCCATCTTTACCTGAGAGCTCTATCTGCTCACGGATATGACGAACATGCACAGTTGAAGAAT
This sequence comes from Streptococcus pneumoniae, assembly GCF_001457635.1. Taxonomy (NCBI): domain Bacteria; kingdom Bacillati; phylum Bacillota; class Bacilli; order Lactobacillales; family Streptococcaceae; genus Streptococcus; species Streptococcus pneumoniae. Next base: position 1,918,219 of record NZ_LN831051.1, on the reverse strand, counting down.
AGCTATCGGACTTTTTATATTCCTAAAAAAACAAAATTAATCTACCTGCTTTTCTTTTTATTGCTTCAAACCAGTCTATTTTTATAAAGGAGTTATTATGGAATTTACAGATATTGCGATGGAATTATCCAAGAAAGCTTGGCAGGCTTCCTTTCATCATCCCTTTATTTTACAATTACAAGAGGGGAATTTAGAACCTGCCATTTTCCGCTATTACCTGATTCAGGATGCCTACTATCTGAAGGCTTTCTCAGAAATCTATCATCTTTTGGCTGATAAGACTTCAAACCAAGAGATGAAAAGACTCTTGAAACAAAATGCTCAGGGTTTAGTGGAGGGTGAGTTATTTATTCGCCAACAATTTTTCAAGGAATTGGAAATCAACGACCAGGAAATGGAGCAACATCCAATCGCTCCAACCTGTTATCATTACATTTCTCATATTTATAGGCAATTTGCAGAACCGAACTTAGCCATAGCTTTTGCAAGCTTGCTTCCTTGTCCTTGGTTATACCATGATATAGGCAAATCACTTAATCTTAAACCATCACCAAATCCTCTCTATCAACAATGGATTGAAACTTATATTACGGATGAGTTAGAGCAACAGATCAGAGAGGAGGGAGCACTGGTCAATCAGCTTTATCGAGAAAGTGATGAGACAGATAAGCAAAAAATGCTAGATGCCTTCCACATCAGTGTTCATATGGAAGCCAAGTTTTGGGAGATGGCTTACCAACACCAGACATGGAAGAGCGATTTACAGTCTTTAGAAAAAGGAGAAGAATAGAAACATGAGAAAGCACCAACTACAAGTTCACAAATTGACCATTTTATCTATGATGATTGCCCTTGATGTAGTCCTTACACCTATCTTTCGGATTGAGGGAATGGCACCGATGTCCAGTGTAGTCAATATTCTAGCGGGAATCATGATGGGACCTGTTTATGCCTTGGCTATGGCTACAGTGACAGCCTTTATCCGTATGACGACTCAAGGGATTCCGCCTTTAGCTCTCACAGGAGCGACTTTTGGAGCCCTTCTAGCAGGTCTCTTTTATAAGTACGGTCGAAAATTTTACTTTTCTGCCTTGGGAGAAATTGTGGGAACAGGTATTATTGGTTCTATTGTTTCCTATCCTGTTATGGTGCTCTTTACAGGATCGGCTGCTAAGCTTAGTTGGTTTATCTACACTCCTCGATTTTTCGGAGCAACCTTGATTGGTACAGCGATTTCCTTTATTGCATTTAGATTTTTAATCAAGCAGGAATTCTTTAAAAAAGTGCAAGGATATTTCTTTGCTGAAAGGATAGAATGATGCAGGCATTGACAAATCCTTTTCCTATAGGCTCTAGTTCCCTCATTCACTGTATGACCAATGAGATTTCTTGTGAGATGCTGGCAAATGGGATTTTGGCTCTGGGATGCAAACCTGTCATGGCAGATGATCCCCGTGAAGTTCTTGATTTTACTAAGCAAAGTCAGGCTCTCTTCATCAATTTGGGGCATTTGTCAGCTGAGAAGGAAAAAGCAATCCGCATGGCAGCTTCGTATGCAAACCAATCTTCTCTCCCGATGGTAGTAGATGCGGTTGGCGTAACGACTTCATCCATTCGTAAGAGCTTAGTTAAAGACCTTTTAGACTATAGACCTACGGTCCTTAAAGGAAACATGTCAGAAATTCGAAGTCTTGTTGGATTAAAGCACCACGGCGTTGGGGTCGATGCGAGTGCTAAAGATCAAGAAACGGAGGATTTGCTTCAAGTCTTGAAAGACTGGTGTCAGACCTATCCTGGTATGTCTTTCTTAGTTACTGGCCCCAAGGACCTTATTGTTTCGGAGAATCAAGTTGCTGTACTGGAGAATGGCTGTACTGAATTAGACTGGATAACAGGGACAGGAGACTTGGTTGGAGCCTTAACAGCCGTTTTTCTCAGCCAAGGAAAGACTGGTTTTGAAGCTTCTTGCTTAGCAGTCTCTTATCTCAATATCGCTGCTGAGAAAATAGTTGTTCAAGGAATGGGATTGGAAGAATTTCGTTACCAAGTACTCAATCAGCTTTCGCTCCTAAGAAGAGATGAAAATTGGCTAGATACCATCAAAGGAGAGGTTTATGAATAGAGAAGCACTTAGACTATATCTGGTAACCAATCGCTATCAAGATTCCGTGGAAAGCTTTCTTGCAAAAGTTGAGACGGCCTGCCGTTCAGGGGTTACCATAGTCCAATTGCGAGAAAAAAATCTCACAACCAATCAATATTATCAACTGGCAAAACAAGTCAAGGAAATAACAGATGCCTATCAGGTCCCCTTGATAATCGATGATCGGTTGGATGTTTGTCTTGCGGTTGATGCAGCAGGTCTGCATATCGGAGATGATGAATTACCAGTTTCGGTAGCTCGCAAAGTCTTGGGTCCTGAAAAAATCCTCGGTGTCACCGCTAAAACGGTTAAAAGAGCTCTGGAAGCGGAGAAATCAGGTGCAGATTACTTGGGTACAGGAGCCATTTTCCCAACCACCACCAAGGAAAATGCGCCCATTACTCTGATATCGACCTTGAAAACAATTTGCCAAACGGTTGCCATTCCAGTAGTTGCTATTGGAGGCTTGACTTCGGAGAATATTGATCAGCTTATGGGCACTGGCATAGCTGGTGTAGCTGTTGTACGTGATTTGATGCAAGCAGAAGATATTGAGGCAAAAACGCAAGCCTTTTTAACAAAGTTGCATGACATTCTTTCCTAATTAATACTCAATGAAAATCAAAGAGTAAACTAGAAAGCTAGTCGCAGGTTGCTCAAAGTACTGCCTTGAGGTTTTAGATAAGACTGACGAAGTCAGCTCAAAACAGTGTTTTGAGGTTGCAGATGGAAGCTGACGTAGTTTGAAGAGATTTTCGAAGAGTATAAAAACTCTCTAATTCCCTTAAAGTGGGAACTAGAGAGTTTTTTTCTTAATCTTTAAAAGTTGTATGGTTGACTGGACCAGAACCATGACCGAGTTGAGGGGCATCTTGAATAGCTTTTGTGATAAAGGCCTTGGCCTTATCAACTGCCTGGTAAAGACTCTTGCCCTTGGCTAGTTCAGCAGTAATCACTGCAGCAAAGGTACATCCAGTACCATGGGTGTGACAGGTTTGAATTCGTGGGCTTTCCCAGACAAATTGTTCATTCTTGGTAAAGAGGAAATCTTTAGCACCACCTTTGAGATGTCCGCCTTTGATAACCACAGACTGAGGACCAAATTCTTTTAAAATCAGGCGACCAGCACGCTGCATGCCTTCGGGGTCATGGATTGAAAAACCAACAATCTCTTCTGCTTCAGGAAGATTTGGCGTAATAATAGTTGCTAGAGGTAGTAAGTTTGTTTTGAGATAGTCTCTAGCACTTGAGTCAATCAAGGCATCTCCACTTGTAGCAACCATAACAGGATCAAGGACATAGGGACAATCCAGTTTTTTAAGATAGGGTTGGATGATTTCCATGATTTCAGTAGTAGCCAACATTCCAGTTTTTACAGCCTGAGGTGGAATATCAGAAAAGACACTCTCCAATTGGGCTTTCAACATTTGAGGAGAAACGTGCTCGATTAGCTGAACACCTCTGGTATTTTGAGCGACAAGACTGGTTACAACAGCCATTCCATAGACATCTCTCGCTTGGAATGACTTTAAATCTGCCATAATGCCAGCACCACCACTAGGGTCAGTCCCTGCAATGGTCAAAGCAACGGGTAAATAAGTCATCTAAAACCTCCCAACCAACTGAAGTTTGTATTCTTAAGAACAAGCTAGTCTGTTTTAGAAAGGCAATAGAAGACTGCTAGTCCCCATTATCATTTCCACTTCCATCAGCTAGCATTACCTAGATTGAGTCAGAGGGATCTAACAGTCGTTAATCTCAGCTTTACGCACCCCTAGTGGTTGTTTTCTTTTTTCTTTAGTATAGCATATTTTTATTGTTTATATAGTAATATTTGACTGCAAATCGTTTTTCAAATGATTAAAATTCTATTTTTCGAAGAAAATATTATTTCTATAATTGACAAATGTAGATTTTAAGAGTATACTGATGAGTGTAATTGACAAATGTAGATTTTGGAGGTATGGTAATGCAGATTTCAGATGCAGAATGGCAGGTCATGAAGATTATTTGGATGCAGGGGGAGCAGACCAGTACAGATTTGATTAGGGTTTTGGCAGAGCGGTTCGACTGGTCCAAGTCGACCATTCAAACTCTTTTGGCTCGTTTGGTTGAGAAAGAGTGTCTGACTCGGAAAAAAGAAGGCAAGTCCTTTGTTTATTCAGCCCTTTTAACTCTAGACCAAAGTCGGGATTTACTTGTCCAAGATATCAAAGACAAGGTTTGTTCCCGTAGGATTAGGAATTTGTTGGCTGACTTGATTGTAGAATGTGAATTTACTCAGACTGACTTGGAAGACTTGGAAGCTGTGATTTCAGAGAAGAAATCAAGTGCTGTAACAGAAGTAAGATGTAATTGTATGTAAAGGAGACGTCATGTTAAATAGTATTGTAACCATTATTTGTATTGCCCTTATCGCGTTTATCTTGTTTTGGTTTTTCAAAAAGCCTGAAAAATCTGGACAAAAAGCCCAGCAAAAAAACGGATACCAAGAGATTCGAGTGGAAGTCATGGGAGGCTATACTCCTGAGTTGATTGTCCTCAAGAAATCAGTGCCAGCACGCATTGTCTTTGACCGCAAGGATCCTTCACCATGTCTGGATCAAATTGTTTTTCCAGATTTTGGTGTACATGCGAACCTGCCAATGGGGGAAGAGTATGTAGTGGAAATCACGCCTGAGCAGGTTGGAGAGTTTGGCTTTGCTTGTGGTATGAACATGATGCACGGCAAGATGATTGTAGAGTAGGTGGAGACTATGACAGAAATTGTGAAAGCAAGCTTAGAAAATGGCATTCAAAAAATCCGTATCCGAGCTGAAAAAGGCTATCATCCAGCCCATATCCAGCTTCAAAAGGGAATTCCAGCTGAGATTACCTTTCATCGTGCTACTCCTTCAAACTGTTATAAGGAAATTCTGTTTGAAGAAGAAGGTATCTTGGAACCAATCGGCGTAGATGAGGAGAAAGTCATTCGTTTTACACCTCAAGAATTAGGGCGACATGAATTTTCTTGTGGCATGAAGATGCAAAAGGGAAGCTATATAGTCGTTGAGAAGACTCGAAAATCTCTATCTCTCCTGCAACGTTTTTGGATTACTAGTATCTTTACTGTGCCTCTTGTGATTCTCATGATTGGGATGTTGACAGGTAGCATTAGTCATCAAGTCATGCATTGGGGAACCTTTCTAGCAACAACGCCTATTATGTTAGTTGCAGGTAAGCCATATATCCAGAGTGCTTGGGCCAGTTTTAAAAAGCACAATGCCAACATGGATACCTTGGTTGCGCTGGGAACTCTAGTGGCTTATTTCTATAGCCTAGTTGCTCTCTTTGCTGGTCTCCCTGTTTACTTCGAAAGTGCTGGATTTATCCTCTTTTTCGTTCTTTTGGGAGCAGTTTTTGAGGAAAAAATGAGAAAAAATACGTCCCAAGCTGTGGAGAAATTACTGGACTTGCAAGCTAAAACCGCAGAAGTCTTGAGTGATGATAGTTATGTCCAAGTTCCTTTGGAACAAGTCAAGGTAGGCGACCTGATTCGAGTGCGTCCCGGTGAAAAGATTGCTGTTGATGGTGTCGTAGTAGAAGGTGTCTCTAGTATTGACGAATCCATGGTGACAGGTGAGAGTCTGCCTGTGGACAAGACAGTTGGAGATACTGTCATTGGCTCAACCATCAATCATAGTGGAACGCTTGTCTTTAGAGCAGAAAAAGTTGGCTCAGAGACTGTTTTGGCTCAGATTGTGGATTTTGTGAAGAAAGCTCAGACAAGTCGTGCGCCGATTCAGGACTTGACGGATAAGATTTCAGGGATTTTTGTCCCAGTAGTTGTCATTTTAGGAATCATGACCTTTTGGGTTTGGTTCGTCTTGCTCAGGGATAGTGTGGTCGTGCTTGGAGCTAGCTTTGTGTCCTCTCTTCTCTACGGAGTGGCGGTTTTGATTATCGCCTGTCCTTGTGCCTTGGGACTTGCAACACCGACAGCCCTTATGGTGGGGACAGGACGTAGTGCCAAGATGGGGGTTCTCCTCAAAAATGGAACTGTCTTACAGGAAATCCAGAAAGTTCAAACTCTTGTCTTTGATAAGACCGGGACTTTGACGGAAGGGAAACCTGTGGTAACAGATATCATCGGCGACGAAGTAGAAGTGTTTGGATTGGCAGCCTCCTTGGAAGATGCTTCTCAACACCCACTGGCTGAGGCTATCGTTAAGCGAGCGAGTGAAGCTGGACTTGAGTTTCAAACTGTTGAAAATTTTCAGTCCTTGCACGGGAAAGGTGTTTCAGGGCGAATCAATGGAAAACAAGTTTTACTTGGAAATGCTAAAATGCTGGATGGTATGGATATTTCTAATACTTATCAAGATAAACTAGAAGAACTAGAAAAAGAAGCTAAGACAGTTGTGTTCTTAGCTGTTGACAATGAAATCAAAGGCTTGCTTGCTTTGCAAGATATTCCTAAGGAAAATGCTAAGCTAGCCATCAGTCAGCTAAAAAAACGTGGTCTCCGAACAGTCATGCTGACAGGAGACAATGCTGGTGTGGCGCGTGCTATTGCAGATCAAATCGGAATTGAAGAGGTCATTGCAGGCGTCTTGCCAGAAGAAAAAGCCCATGAAATCCATAAACTGCAACAGTCAGGGAAAGTAGCCTTTGTTGGGGACGGTATCAATGACGCTCCTGCCCTTAGTGTAGCAGATGTGGGGATTGCTATGGGAGCTGGAACAGATATCGCCATCGAGTCAGCAGATTTGGTGTTGACAACCAATAATCTTTTAGGAGTGGTTCGTGCCTTTGATATGAGTAAGAAAACCTTTCATCGAATTCTACTCAATCTTTTCTGGGCTTTTATCTACAATGTTGTCGGAATTCCGATTGCAGCAGGAGTCTTTTCAGGTGTTGGACTGGCTCTCAACCCAGAATTGGCAGGTCTAGCCATGGCCTTTAGTTCTGTATCTGTTCTGACCAGTTCCCTTCTGTTAAATTTTAGTAAAATAGACTAAAAGTAATGACTAGATTTCTTTGTTATAAAACAGAAATGACAGAACTTTCAAAACTGTATTAGAATAGAGAATAGAGAGTTTTGAGCAGATTTTTAGAAAAGTCAGCATAAATATGATACAGTGGAATAGTAAAAATTTGGAGAACGTTTCCAATTCTATGTAATCGTATTCTCCAAATCTAAAAAAATTGAAGGAGAGTTATCATTATGACTCAAGGGAAAATTACTGCATCTGCAGCAATGCTTAACGTATTGAAAACATGGGGCGTAGATACAATCTACGGTATCCCATCAGGAACACTCAGCTCATTGATGGACGCTTTGGCTGAAGACAAAGATATCCGCTTCTTACAAGTTCGCCACGAAGAGACAGGTGCTCTTGCAGCGGTTATGCAAGCTAAATTCGGCGGCTCAATCGGGGTTGCAGTTGGTTCAGGTGGTCCAGGTGCGACTCACTTGATTAACGGTGTTTACGATGCAGCTATGGATAACACTCCATTCCTAGCGATCCTTGGATCACGTCCAGTTAACGAATTGAACATGGATGCTTTCCAAGAGCTTAACCAAAACCCAATGTACAACGGTATCGCTGTTTACAACAAACGTGTAGCTTACGCTGAGCAATTGCCAAAAGTAATTGACGAAGCCTGCCGTGCTGCAGTTTCTAAAAAAGGTCCAGCTGTTGTTGAAATTCCAGTAAACTTCGGTTTCCAAGAAATCGATGAAAACTCATACTACGGTTCAGGTTCATACGAACGCTCATTCATCGCTCCTGCTTTGAACGAAGTTGAAATCGACAAAGCTGTTGAAATCTTGAACAATGCTGAACGCCCAGTTATCTATGCTGGATTTGGTGGTGTTAAAGCTGGTGAAGTGATTACTGAATTGTCACGTAAAATCAAAGCACCAATCATCACAACTGGTAAAAACTTTGAAGCTTTCGAATGGAACTATGAAGGTTTGACAGGTTCTGCTTACCGTGTTGGTTGGAAACCAGCCAACGAAGTGGTCTTTGAAGCAGACACAGTTCTTTTCCTTGGTTCAAACTTCCCATTTGCTGAAGTTTACGAAGCATTCAAGAACACTGAAAAATTCATCCAAGTCGATATCGACCCTTACAAACTTGGTAAACGTCATGCCCTTGACGCTTCAATCCTTGGTGATGCTGGTCAAGCAGCTAAAGCTATCCTTGACAAAGTAAACCCAGTTGAATCAACTCCATGGTGGCGTGCAAACGTTAAGAACAACCAAAACTGGCGTGATTACATGAACAAACTCGAAGGTAAAACTGAGGGTGAATTGCAATTGTATCAAGTTTACAATGCAATCAACAAACATGCTGATCAAGACGCTATCTACTCAATCGACGTAGGTAACACTACTCAAACATCTACTCGTCACCTTCACATGACACCTAAGAACATGTGGCGTACATCTCCACTCTTTGCGACAATGGGTATTGCCCTTCCTGGTGGTATCGCTGCTAAGAAAGACAATCCAGATCGCCAAGTATGGAACATCATGGGTGACGGAGCATTCAACATGTGCTACCCAGACGTTATCACAAACGTTCAATACGACCTTCCAGTTATCAACCTTGTCTTCTCAAATGCTGAGTACGGCTTCATCAAGAACAAATACGAAGATACAAACAAACACTTGTTTGGTGTAGACTTCACAAACGCTGACTACGCTAAAATTGCGGAAGCTCAAGGAGCTGTTGGATTCACAGTTGACCGTATCGAAGACATCGATGCAGTTGTTGCAGAAGCTGTTAAATTGAACAAAGAAGGTAAAACTGTTGTCATCGATGCTCGCATCACTCAACACCGTCCACTTCCAGTAGAAGTACTTGAATTGGATCCAAAACTTCACTCAGAAGAAGCTATCAAAGCCTTCAAGGAAAAATACGAAGCAGAAGAACTCGTACCATTCCGTCTCTTCTTGGAAGAAGAAGGATTGCAATCACGCGCAATTAAATAATTCCTCTCGCCGAAAATCAAATATGAAACTTGTAGACTTTATTCTTTGATTTTCATAGAGCAGAACTTTAAAAGATCGGAGCAATCCGGTCTTTTTATGGAGGAGAGTAAATGAATTTAAATCAATTAGATATTATCGTTTCAAATGTTCCCCAAGTCTGTGCTGACTTGGAGCATATCTTGGATAAAAAGGCAGATTATGCTGATGATGGTTTTGCTCAGTTTACGATTGGTAGTCACTGCCTTATGTTGTCACAAAATCATTTGGTTCCTTTGGAAAACTTTCAGTCAGGAATCATTATTCATATCGAGGTTGAGGATGTAGACCAGAACTACAAACGGTTGAACGAGCTTGGTATAAAGGTTTTACACGGACCAACTGTAACCGATTGGGGAACAGAGTCCTTATTAGTTCAAGGACCTGCTGGTCTAGTGCTTGATTTTTATCGTATGAAATAGGTCGCGTAGTCATTTGACGTTAACCTTAGCTATTTTTAAAATAGAAATTGAGAATATGAACTATTGAAAGATCGGAGCAATCCGGTCTTTTTATATAAAGAAATTGCATATAATACTCATCTGCTTTCAAAAAGCATTCTAGTCCATCTCCGATTAACGATGGACTTTATCACCTCCTTCTCCAATCCTTGTATGACATCTTGGAGTTGATTCATGACATCTTCCAAAGTTTGAAAGGCTTTATTCTTAAATTCACGTTTACGAATCTCTTTCCACACTTGTTCAATGGGGTTCATCTCTGGTGTGTATGGAGGAATAAATGCAAAACCAATATTAGTCGGAATCTTTAAGATACTTGATTTATGCCATATAGCATTGTCCATAACGAGTAAAAGATAATCATCTGGATAAGCTTGTGAAAGCTCTTCTAAAAAGGCGTTCATCCACTCAGTATTACATCTACCAGCTATTAAGAAAAATGATTCGCCTGTATAGGCATCAACAGCTCCATAACAATAGCGAAATTCTCGTATATAGTGACTATGGATATGTGGACCTACTCCTATTGGAGCCCAACAAGATCCCAGTTTACTGATTCTACCGAAACCAGCCTCATCTTGGTACATCAAGCGAACCTTACGAAAACGTCTACTGGTTTTAAAGCGCTTTCTTGTCTTCTTGAATTGAGATTTTATTTTTAGACGCGACAATGGTTTGAGCGTCTGCTTTCTTAGGATGTTCTGGACGTGGCATAATATTTCGCCAACCATGGCGCTTCAACAGTTGATAGAAGGCATCACGTGTGTAGGAACGACCTAACTTCTTCTATAATGTATTGAATCTATAACAGTACACCTTGGCTGTTAAAATATTTCTATAAATTAATTTGACTTTCCTGATAGAGTTGTTCACATCTTATTTCAAACTACTATAAAAGTTCTATAATCTCTTTATAAGATTTGCCCATCAGACGAAATATAATAAATTGAAACTAGAATAGTACACCTCTACTTCTAAAACATTGTTAGAAATCGATTTGACTGTCCTGATCGATTTGCCCTATTCTTGTTTCGTTTTACTATAGAACGATTTGAAGGCGTTTATGATATTTAGCTGTACGAGAGTCTTTTAAAAGTGTTTTGATGGCTTGGATTTCTTCTTTAGTTGATTTCATATCACTATTATATAATGCTTTTTGATTTTAGTTTAGTATTATCGTAGAAAATGGACTAGGTGCTATGGATACACCGGATGAGAATGGTTATGTAGCAGATGACTATCGGATTACTTACTTAGAGGCCCACATCAAGGCCATGCGAGATGCCATTTACCAAGACGGGGTTGACTTGCTTGGTTATACGACTTGGGGCTGTATCGATCCAGTTTCAGCTGGCACAGGGGAAATGAATAAGCGCTATGGCTTTATCTATGTAGATCGAGATAATGTAGGAAACGGAGCTCTCAAACGTAGCAAGAAGAAGTCCTTCTATTGGTACAAGGATGTCATTGATAGCAATGGTGCAAGCATCGGGTAGAGCACATTTGTTTACTATTTTTATAAAATCTTCTCCCTGCTTTATAAGATGTAAAAAAGAGTTCAATTCGAACTCTTTTTTTGCTATAATGAGGGGAGAAAAATCAGACAGGAGATCGACATGTCAGAACCATTATTTTTACAATCAGTTATGCAAGAAAAAATCTGGGGTGGAGCCAAGCTACGTGATGAGTTTGGCTACGACATCCCAAGTGAAAAAATCGGAGAATATTGGGCCATCTCAGCCCATCCAAATGGAGTCTCTAAAGTTGCCAATGGTCGTTACGAGGGAACAGATCTTGCTACTTTGTATGCGGAACACCGTGAATTATTTGGCAATCGTCCAGAACCTGTATTTCCACTTTTGACCAAGATCCTCGATGCCAACGACTGGCTCAGTGTCCAAGTTCACCCAGACGATGCTTATGGACTCGAGCATGAAGGCGAACTCGGAAAAACAGAATGCTGGTACATTATCGCAGCGGATGAAGGTTCAGAGATTATCTACGGTCACAATGCCAAGTCAAAAGAAGAACTCCGCCAGCAAATCGAGGACAAGAACTGGGATGACTTGTTGACCAAAGTCCCTGTTAAGGCTGGAGATTTCTTCTATGTACCAAGCGGGACTATGCACGCTATCGGGGCGGGTATCTTAATCCTTGAAACCCAGCAGTCTAGCGATACCACCTATCGCGTCTATGACTTTGACCGCAAGGATGACAAAGGCAACTTGCGTGAACTTCATCTTGAAAAATCCATCGATGTCTTGAACATTGGTGAGCCAGCAAATAGCCGTCCTGTAACTGTTAAAGCAGATGATTTGCGTTCCACTCTCCTTGTATCTAATGATTTCTTCGCAGTTTACAAGTGGGAAATTACTGGAAAAGTTGACTTTGAAAAGACAGCTGACTACAGTTTATTGAGTGTCTTAGCTGGTCAAGGTCAGCTAACTGTTGACGGGAAAAATTATCCAATTCAAAAAGGCAGCCACTTTATCCTACCAAGTGATGTTGAAGCTTGGACTCTGGAAGGGCAAGGTTTGGAATTGATTGTTAGCCATCCATAAAAAGAAAGGGCCTGAGTTCACTACTCAAGTTCTTTTTGATTACATAAATTGGGCAATGAAGACCACAATGATGATGATTGGAATGACGAAACGAAGAAACGAAGAAGGAAGAGCCAGACTTGGAACAGTCCTTGTTTCCATGCTCTTTCATCGAGATGGAGTTCCTCCATTGCAAGAGCCTTTTTAAAGATATAGCCTGTAAAAAGTGAAAGGTAGAGAGCTCCAAATGGCATGAGGAGATTGGAAACCAAGAAGTCCATAGCGTCAAAGAAGGTCTTACCAAAAATGTGAACATCCGCCATGACACCGTAAGATAGGGCTGAAGGAATGCCAAAGACAAAGGTCAAAATTCCTAAAATAACACTCCATTTGGCACGTTTGCTGTTATCCTGGTTGGTGACATTGCCCACATTGATCTCCAGCATCACGACAGAAGAAGTGACAGTCGCAAAGAGGAAGAGGACGTAGAAAATGGTTCCAAAAGGCATCTTGTCAAAGAGTTGAGGCAAGACGATAAAGAGCAGGCTGGGTCCCCCTTCAGACTGGATATTGAAGGCTGACATGGCTGGGAAAATGGCTAGACCTGCCATGATGGATATCGAGATATTCATGGCTACGATGGAGATTCCTGACTGGACTAGATTGGTTTTCTTGTCCAAGTAAGAAGCATAGGTCAACATGACTGTAACCCCTAGTGAGAGGGCAAAGAAAGATTGTCCCAGAGCATAGAGGAGACCAGCGCTAGTCAGTTTTGAAAAGTCTGGTTTGAGGAAGTAAAGAACCCCTTCCATGGCATTTGGCAAACTGAGAGAGCGACCGATGATAACAACAAAGATGATAAAGAGCAGGGGCATCATGACTTTCGAAGCTCTTTCAATCCCTTTTTGAACCCCACGTGATACAATAAAGATATTTAATAAGATAAAGGCTGCTTGAGCTCCTAGGTCAATGGCTGGATTTGAAATGATTGAAGTAAATAACTGAGCATAATCACCCGTTCCACCAAGTTGGAACAATTTCCCAAACTCAATACCTAGATAGACTAGAATCCATCCTCCGATAACACTGTAAAAAGATAAGAGGATAAAGAGGGCAAAGGCGCCAATCCAACCGATAAAGTTGTACTTGTTATTCTTGCCCAGTTTTCCAAAGGTTTTGATAGCGGAAACGCCAGCACTACGGCCAAGGGCAAACTCAGCCAGCAGGAGAGGGAAACCGATTAAAATAGTGGAAATGAGAAAGATTAGTAAAAAGCCTCCACCGCCATTAGCAGCAGTCATGTAGGGAAACTTCCAAACGGAACCAAGCCCGATGACCGAGCCAGCAGATGCTAGAATAAAGCCAAGTTTCGACCCCCATTGTGATTTTTCTGACATAGTTAAACTCTGATCTCCTTTTTCAAAATAAGAAAAAGCTACTTGAGTTGTCAAATAGCCTTCTGTTTGATTGATAGACTTGACTATCCTATTATGTTTTCTAAGGTCCGTCAAGAAAATCATTTTCAAGTTTTCACACCTTTCTCAAAAAAGTTAAAAAATTTTCTCAAAAACGCTTGACTCTGACCTAAGGGGAGGGGTTATACTATCATTGTAAGGAGGAAATCATGTACCATATAAAAGAAGCTGCGCAGCTTTCAGGTGTCTCTGTCAAGACCCTGCATCACTATGACAAGATAGGACTCTTGGTCCCCTTAAAGTCGGAAAACGGCTATCGAACCTACAGTCAAGAGGATTTGGAACGCCTTCAGGTCATTCTTTACTACAAATATCTAGGCTTTTCTTTAGAGAAAATAGCAGAACTGTTAAAGGAAGAAAGGACAGATTTATTGCCCCATTTGACTAGGCAGTTGGACTATCTAACTCGCGAAAGGCAACATCTGGATACCTTGATTTCCACCTTGCAAAAAACTATTCAAGAACAAAAAGGAGAAAGAAAAATGACCATTGAGGAAAAATTCACGGGATTTAGCTATCAAGACAATCAAAAATACCACCAAGAAGCGGTAGAGAAATATGGTCAAGAAGTCATGGGACAAGCGCTCGAACGCCAAAAAGGTCACGAAGACGAGGCTACGGCCGCCTTTAACCAAGTCTTTCAAACTTTGGCACAAAATCTTCAAGTTGGTTTACCTGCAACAGCAACCGAAAACCAGGAGCAAGCAGCCAAGCTCTTGCAAGCCATTCGCACTTATGGATTTGACTGCTCTATTGAGGTATTCGGTCATATCGGTAAAGGTTACGTCTACAACCCAGAGTTTAAGGAAAACATTGACAAGTTTGGTTCTGAAACAGCCCAGTACACGTCAGATGCCATTGCGGCTTACGTTCAGACAAATGCAGAATAAATAGGCTAGGAATTTCCTAGCCTATTTTTTACTTCAAATCATAAAGCCAGTCGTCACCGTTTTTGTAGTAAAAGAATTCACTGAGATCTTCTTCTAGAAACACACGAAGCATATCAGACATATCATCGGTTGCAAGTTTTAGATGAGAAAGATTTTCAAAGTCCTCCCACCAAACTTTCCCTTCGTCTGAAGACTGGAGTTCACCAGTAAAGTGTTCTGTCTTGTAAAAAAGGACGACATAACGATAATCCTTGTCGTCATACCAGTTTTTGATACCACAGAGTTGGGGTTTGGAAATGATCAGACCAGTTTCTTCTTTCACTTCACGAATGACAGCATCGACAAAGGATTCGCCACGTTCAACATGACCACCAGGAAAAGTAATGCCAGACCAGTCGGGACTAACTCGGTCTTGGACCAGGACCTTATCTCCGTTTTTAATCATACACATGTTAACAAATTCGACTGCCTCTCTTCTGTTCATTCTTCACAACCTTTAATCTTTAATCATAATGCAGACTTCCCGCCACCCAGCCGGTACAGAGGGCAGAAGTGATGTTAAAGCCACCCGTGTGGGCATTGATATCCATAACTTCGCCTGCAAAGTGGAGACCAGGTACCAGCTTACTTTCAAGGGTTTTAGGATTGATTTCCTTGAGACTGACTCCACCCTTGGTAACAAAGGACTTTGCAAGGGACATTTTTCCAGTTACAGGAATTTTAAGTTCTTTAATGGACTGGACAAGTTGTTCTCGTTCCTTTTCAGTCAGTTGTTTGACTTTTTCAGGATATCCTTGTACAAAAAATTCGGCCAAGCGTTCTGGTAACAAGGTTTTTAAAGCGTTTTTCAAGGATTTTTCCCGATTTTCTTCTAGAAATGTAACCAAGTCCTTCTCAGAAAGTTGAGGCAAAACATCGAGTGAGAGAACCTCCCCACCTTTGACAAAGCTAGACATGCGTAGGGCAGCAGGACCTGACAAACCAAAGTGGGTAAAGAGTAAATCATGAGTGATGACATGCTTACCATAACTTAGGGTCACATCGTCCAGAGAAATCCCTTGTAAGGCTTTATGTGGAAAATCTGTTAATAAAGGACTTTCAGCAGCCTCAAGATCGGTGATGGTATGCTTAAAATGGCGAGCAATCTCGTGACCAAAACCAGTCGAACCAGTCGAAGGATAAGACTTACCACCTGTTGTGACAATGAGTTTCTCACAAGTGAAGGTTTGATCCGCTGACTTAAGGACAAACTGGTCATCTACTTTTTTAACAGAAACGATTTCTATTTGAGTAGCAACTTGACCACCTAGTTCGGTGATTTTCTTTTCCAAAGCTTCGATAATAGTCCGAGACTTGTCACTGGCTGGAAAGACGCGTCCGTGGTCTTCGACCTTAAGTTTAACACCATTTTCTGTAAAAAAGTTGATGATGTCATGATTATCGAACTGGGAGAAAACACTGTAAAGAAAGCGTCCGTTTCCAGGAATTCCAGCTAGCAGGTTGTCTAAGCTACCATTGTTGGTCACATTGCAACGTCCCCCACCAGTCCCAGCTAATTTTTTTCCAAGTTTCCGATTTTTTTCGATGAGGAGGGTTTTCTGTCCATAAAAGCTACTGGAAATAGTAGCCATCATACCAGCAGGTCCCCCACCGATGACAATAGTATCAAAATGTTTCATAGCTCTATTGTACCACAAAAAAACAAGAGATGATGGTCACCTCTTGTCAAGAATGCAATTAATCAATTTCATAGCCCATCAGCAAACCGCCCTCTTCTGCATAGAAACTGCAGAGACCAGAGGTTGGTAGAATTTTAATATCCGCTTGTGGGAAGGTTTCACGGATTCGCTCTGAGAGCTGTTGACAACATTTTTCGTTATTGCGTTGGGCCATGACAATACGGCCACCAGCATATCCAGCTTTTACTAACTCATCATAGGCAGCTTGAACTGATTTCTTTGATCCCCTTGCTTTTTGTAGCAATTCGAGAGTTCCAGTTTCACTAGCTTTTCCGACCATACGAATGTTGAGAAGGCCAACGACCGTACCGATAAGCTTGCTCAAACGGCCGTTCTTCACCAAGTTATCGACTTTGGCTAGGACAAAGAGCAACTTAGTTTTTTCTTGATAGGCGGTGATAGCTTCAACCACTTCTTCAAAAGACAAGCCTTGGTCAATCAAGTCATTCAATTTTTCTACGAGTAGGTCAACTTCACCACCAGCAGATAAACTATCAATCACATGAATCTTAGTGTCAGGATGGTCTTCCAGATAAATATTCTTTGCTAGTTGAGCACTATTGTGACTGCCAGAAAGGGTACCTGTGATGGTTACTAGGAAAATGTTTTCGGCACCTTCAAATGCTCGCAAATAGTCATCTGGGCTTGGACAAGCTGATTTTGAAGCTTCTGCAGTTGCATACATGGTTTCCATCATTTGGTCAATATCGAGACTGGCGTCATCAACAAAGACCTGATCAGCTACTTGAATGGTTAAGGGGACACTTACAAAGGTTGTGTTAATAGCTGGTGTTGGCAGTTGACGATAATCACAACCAGAGTCAGCAATAATCTTCCAAGTCATAGAAATTCTCCATCTTTGTCAGTTATACATTGACAAAGGTTCTGTCTTTTTTTACAATTATATCATGAAAACTCTTGAAACAAAAGCATCATCCGTCTGTTGTGACAAGTAGAAAGAAAATGTTATGTCTGAACGTAGAATCTCTGAAAAGTCTCTTGAAAATCTCAGAAAATCAAATCAAGAATCCAATTTATTAACCAGAGAAGCCATTGAAACAGCTCTCTTGCAACTCTTGGAAAAAAAGGAGCTGACCAAGATTAGTATTTCTGAATTGGTCAAACGTGCAGGTGTTTCGCGTGCGGCCTTTTATCGCAATTATGACTCCAAAGAGGAAATTTTAGAGAGCGTCTTTAAACGAACTGTCCACAATATTATGGAACAGCTGCATCATTACGATTTAAAGACAGACCTTTATTTGGTTTGGGTTCACCTTTTCCGGGAGGCCAGAAAGGAAGCTAGAGTAATTCAATTGGCCTTGGATTACCATCTGGAAAAAATCTTTGTCCAAGCCATGCAGGAATTTCTAGAAAAATACCATGGGAAATCAAAAGGTGTCAGCTCTTATCTTCATTCCTTCTGGAGCTCAGCCATCGTCTCTGTCCTTCTAAAATGGATCAAGGATGGCATGAAGGTACCAGCTGAAAAGATTGCAGATTTAGGTTTACCATTTTTTAAAAAATAGAGAAAAAGGAGAAAAGAGATGACTGAAAAAAGACTGGCCTGGGATGAGTATTTTGCAGCCCAAGCCCTACTAATTGCGAATCGTTCCACTTGTAAACGTGCTAAAGTGGGCGCGATTCTGGTAAAAGATAATAAGGTTATTTCCACTGGTTACAATGGTTCGGTGTCAGGGACTGAGCATTGTATTGATCACGAATGTTTGGTCATTGAAGGCCACTGTGTTCGCACCCTTCACGCTGAGGTCAATGCTATCCTTCAAGGTGCTGAGCGTGGTGTTCCCAAAGGCTTTACAGCCTATGTAACCCATTTTCCTTGTCTCAACTGTACAAAACAATTGCTTCAGGTCGGCTGCAAGCGCGTGGTTTATATCAACCAGTACCGAATGGACGACTACGCCCAATACCTTTATCAAGAAAAAGGGACAGAATTGACCCATTTACCACTTGAGACAGTACAGACAGCTCTTAAAGAGGCTGATCTAATGTAAAAATTATCAAAAATAAATGGTTTAGAAAGATTTTTAAACCGTTTTTTGGTATAATGAGAAGAATAAATTGAAAGAAGGAATTCCAAAAATGGGAAAAATTGAAGTTATTAATCACCCACTGATTCAACACAAATTGTCAATCTTGCGTCGTACAGATACTTCTACAAAAGCTTTTCGTGAGCTAGTAGATGAGATTGCAATGTTGATGGGGTATGAAGTACTTCGTGATCTTCCACTAGAAGATGTGGAAATCGAAACACCAATTACAAAAACAGTTCAAAAACAATTGGCAGGTAAGAAATTGGCCATCGTCCCAATCTTGCGTGCAGGTATCGGGATGGTTGATGGTCTCTTGAGCTTGGTTCCAGCTGCTAAAGTTGGCCACATCGGTATGTACCGTGATGAAGAAACACTTCAACCAGTTGAATACTTGGTGAAATTGCCTGAGGACATTGACCAACGTCAAATTTTTGTAGTAGACCCAATGTTGGCAACAGGTGGCTCAGCAATCTTGGCTGTTGATTCTCTTAAAAAACGTGGCGCATCAAATATCAAATTTGTCTGCCTTGTATCTGCTCCAGAGGGTGTAAAAGCCCTTCAAGAAGCTCATCCAGATGTAGAAATCTTTACAGCAGCCTTGGATGAACGTTTGAACGAACACGGTTATATCGTTCCAGGTCTTGGAGATGCTGGAGACCGCTTGTTCGGTACAAAATAAGATCGAAAAGAAGAATGACTTGGAAAAGTATTTCCAGTCACGAAAGGAGGTTGGGTTTTTGTTTCTGTCTAATGAAAGCAGAGCAAAAATTTGACCTTTTTTGACCAAGATATTATAATAGTCTTATCTTCAGTCATTTGACCAACAAAATTAAAACTCAAAAGGAGAAATGAATGATTCCTGTAGTTATTGAACAAACAAGCCGTGGAGAACGTTCTTACGATATTTACTCACGTCTTCTCAAAGACCGCATCATTATGCTGACAGGTCCGGTTGAAGACAATATGGCTAACTCTGTTATTGCCCAATTGCTTTTCTTGGATGCCCAAGATAGTACAAAAGATATTTACCTTTATGTCAATACACCAGGTGGTTCTGTTTCAGCTGGTTTGGCAATCGTAGATACCATGAACTTTATCAAGGCAGATGTCCAAACCATTGTTATGGGAATGGCTGCATCTATGGGGACTGTCATCGCATCAAGTGGAGCAAAAGGCAAACGTTTCATGCTTCCAAATGCTGAATACATGATTCACCAACCAATGGGCGGTACAGGTGGTGGTACCCAACAAACTGATATGAGTATCGCTGCAGAACACTTGCTCAAAACTCGTAATACCTTGGAAAAAATCTTGGCTGAAAATTCAGGTCAGTCAATGGAAAAAGTCCATGCAGATGCAGAACGTGATAACTGGATGAGCGCCCATGAAACACTTGAATATGGCTTTATTGATGAAATTATGGCCAACAATTCATTGAACTAATGATGATAGAAGGCAAACTCGACTGGGTTTGCTTTTTTTGGTATAATAGGGAGAGATTTCTTAGAAAGAGGATTTATCATGTTTGAAAAAGTCAATCGCTCTGGCTTGATTATCTATCTTTACTATAATCGTGATGCCAAAAAACTGCAGGATTATGGAGATATTACCTATCATTCCAAGAAACATCGTTACTTACAACTCTATGTTCCAACTCAAGAAGTGGAGCAATTGGTCGGACGCTTGAGCAAGGAAAAATTTATTAAAAAAGTTAGGGTTTGTCATATCCAAGAGTTGGAAACACCCTTTGTGGGCAATCTTTATCGATAGGAAAACGTTATCATCGAAAAAGTTCAAGGAAAACATTGACAATTTTCTGATAATTCGGTATATTCTTAACAGACTATTTAAGAAATAAGGAGACAAAAAGATGAAGAAAAAATTTGCCCTATCGTTTGTGGCGCTTGCAAGTGTAGCACTTCTTGCAGCCTGTGGAGAAGTGAAGTCTGGAGCAGTCAACACTGCTGGTAACTCAGTAGAGGAAAAGACAATTAAAATCGGGTTTAACTTTGAAGAATCAGGTTCTTTAGCTGCATACGGAACAGCTGAACAAAAAGGTGCCCAATTGGCTGTTGATGAAATCAATGCCGCAGGTGGTATCGATGGAAAACAAATCGAAGTAGTCGATAAAGATAATAAGTCTGAAACAGCTGAGGCTGCTTCAGTTACAACTAACCTTGTAACCCAATCTAAAGTATCAGCAGTCGTAGGACCTGCGACATCTGGTGCGACTGCAGCTGCGGTAGCGAACGCTACAAAAGCAGGTGTTCCATTGATCTCACCAAGTGCGACTCAAGATGGATTGACTAAAGGTCAAGATTACCTCTTTATTGGAACTTTCCAAGATAGCTTCCAAGGAAAAATTATCTCAAACTATGTTTCTGAAAAATTAAATGCTAAGAAAGTTGTTCTTTACACTGACAATGCCAGTGACTATGCTAAAGGGATTGCAAAATCTTTCCGCGAGTCATACAAGGGTGAAATCGTTGCAGATGAAACTTTCGTAGCAGGTGACACAGACTTCCAAGCAGCCCTTACAAAAATGAAAGGGAAAGACTTTGATGCTATCGTTGTTCCTGGTTACTATAATGAGGCTGGTAAGATTGTAAACCAAGCGCGTGGCATGGGAATTGACAAACCAATCGTTGGTGGTGATGGATTCAACGGTGAGGAGTTTGTACAACAAGCAACTGCTGAAAAAGCATCAAACATCTACTTTATCTCAGGCTTCTCAACTACTGTAGAAGTTTCAGCTAAAGCTAAAGCCTTCCTTGACGCTTACCGTGCTAAGTACAATGAAGAGCCTTCAACATTTGCAGCCTTGGCTTATGATTCAGTTCACCTTGTAGCAAACGCAGCAAAAGGTGCTAAAAATTCAGGTGAAATCAAGGATAACCTTGCTAAAACAAAAGATTTTGAAGGTGTAACTGGTCAAACAAGCTTCGATGCAGACCACAACACAGTCAAAACTGCTTACATGATGACCATGAACAATGGTAAAGTTGAAGTAGCAGAAGTTGTAAAACCATAATAGAAAAATGTTGAAATAGGGAATGAGCCTTTGACTCACTCCCTGTTTCGATATTTAATACTCTTCGAAAATCTCTTCAAACTGCGTCAACGTCGCCTTGGATTATATATGTGACTGACTTCGTCAGTCTTATCTACAACCTCAAAGCAGTGCTTTGAGCAACCTGCGGCTAGTTTCCTAGTTTGCTCTTTGATTTTCATTGAGTATAAGAACCTATCAAAAAGTGAGGGAAACCCCTCGGAATTATAAATAGAAAGAGTGAATCTTATGCTCCAACAACTCGTAAATGGTTTGATTCTAGGTAGTGTTTACGCGCTGTTAGCCCTAGGATATACCATGGTTTACGGAATTATCAAGCTCATCAACTTCGCCCATGGTGATATTTATATGATGGGAGCCTTTATCGGTTATTTCTTGATCAATTCTTTCCAAATGAATTTCTTTGTAGCGCTTATTGTAGCTATGCTAGCGACAGCTATTCTTGGTGTCGTGATTGAGTTTCTTGCTTACCGACCTTTGCGCCACTCTACTCGTATTGCTGTTTTGATTACGGCTATTGGGGTTTCTTTCCTATTGGAGTATGGAATGGTCTATCTGGTTGGTGCCAATACCCGTGCCTTCCCTCAAGCGATTCAAACAGTTCGATATGATTTGGGACCAATTAGCTTAACAAATGTGCAGTTAATGATTTTGGGCATTTCCTTGATTTTGATGATTTTGTTACAAGTCATTGTCCAAAAGACTAAGATGGGGAAAGCCATGCGTGCAGTATCAGTAGATAGCGACGCGGCGCAATTGATGGGGATCAATGTAAACCGTACGATTAGCTTTACCTTCGCTTTGGGTTCTGCTCTTGCGGGTGCGGCTGGTGTTCTGATTGCTCTTTATTATAACTCTCTTGAGCCTTTGATGGGGGTTACTCCAGGTCTTAAATCTTTCGTTGCCGCAGTACTTGGTGGTATCGGAATTATTCCTGGTGCGGCTCTTGGTGGCTTTGTGATTGGTCTATTGGAAACCTTTGCGACTGCCTTTGGGATGTCAGATTTCCGTGATGCCATTGTTTATGGAATCTTGTTGTTGATCTTGATTGTCCGCCCAGCTGGTATCCTTGGTAAGAATGTGAAAGAGAAGGTGTAAACGATGAAGGAAAATTTAAAAGTTAATATTCTATGGTTACTCCTTTTGTTAGCTGGCTATAGCTTGATTAGTGTACTGGTTTCAGTCGGAGTACTTAATCTATTCTATGTACAGATTTTACAACAAATTGGAATTAATATTATTTTGGCTGTTGGTCTCAACTTAATCGTTGGTTTTTCAGGACAATTTTCACTTGGTCATGCTGGTTTCATGGCGATTGGTGCCTATGCAGCAGCTATTATTGGTTCTAAATCACCAACCTACGGTGCCTTCTTTGGAGCTATGCTTGTAGGGGCTTTGCTTTCAGGAGCAGTTGCCTTACTTGTCGGCATTCCAACCTTGCGCTTGAAGGGGGACTATCTTGCGGTAGCAACTCTAGGTGTTTCTGAAATTATCCGTATCTTTATCATCAATGGTGGAAGCCTTACAAATGGTGCGGCAGGTATTTTAGGGATTCCTAACTTTACAACTTGGCAAATGGTTTACTTCTTTGTCGTGATTACAACCATTGCAACCTTGAACTTCTTGCGTAGCCCAATTGGTCGTTCAACCCTCTCTGTTCGTGAAGATGAAATCGCTGCTGAGTCAGTTGGGGTTAATACGACTAAAATTAAAATCATCGCTTTTGTCTTTGGTGCCATTACTGCAAGTATTGCTGGGTCACTTCAGGCAGGATTTATCGGGTCTGTTGTACCGAAAGATTACACCTTCATCAACTCAATCAACGTTTTGATTATTGTTGTATTTGGTGGACTCGGTTCCATTACAGGTGCGATTGTTTCGGCTATTGTTCTGGGAATTTTAAATATGCTTCTCCAAGATGTTGCTAGTGTGCGTATGATTATTTACGCTTTGGCCTTGGTATTGGTAATGATTTTCAGACCAGGTGGACTCCTTGGAACGTGGGAACTGAGCCTATCACGTTTCTTTAAAAAATCTAAGAAGGAGGAACAAAACTAATGGCATTACTTGAAGTAAAACAGTTAACCAAACATTTTGGTGGTCTAACAGCTGTTGGAGATGTGACTCTTGAATTGAACGAAGGGGAACTGGTTGGATTAATCGGTCCAAACGGAGCTGGGAAAACCACCCTTTTCAACCTTTTGACCGGTGTTTATGAACCAAGCGAGGGAACAGTAACCCTAGATGGTCACCTTTTGAATGGGAAATCACCTTATAAGATTGCCTCTTTGGGACTTGGACGTACTTTCCAAAATATCCGTCTCTTTAAAGATTTAACAGTTTTAGATAATGTTTTGATTGCTTTTGGAAACCATCACAAACAGCATGTTTTTACTAGTTTCTTACGCTTACCAGCTTTTTACAAGAGTGAAAAAGAATTAAAGGCTAAAGCTTTGGAATTGTTGAAAATCTTTGATTTAGATGGTGATGCAGAGACTCTTGCTAAAAATCTTTCCTACGGACAACAACGTCGTTTGGAAATTGTTCGTGCCCTTGCTACGGAACCTAAAATTCTCTTCTTAGATGAACCAGCAGCAGGTATGAACCCACAGGAAACAGCCGAATTGACTGAGTTAATTCGTCGTATCAAAGATGAATTTAAGATTACAATCATGTTGATTGAACACGATATGAATCTGGTCATGGAAGTAACAGAACGTATCTACGTACTTGAATATGGCCGTTTAATTGCTCAAGGAACTCCAGACGAAATTAAGACCAATAAACGCGTTATCGAAGCTTATCTAGGAGGTGAAGCCTAATGTCTATGTTAAAAGTTGAAAATCTTTCTGTGCATTACGGTATGATCCAAGCAGTCCGTGATGTAAGCTTTGAAGTTAATGAAGGAGAAGTTGTTTCCCTTATCGGTGCCAACGGTGCAGGTAAGACAACTATTCTTCGCACCTTGTCAGGTTTGGTTCGACCAAGTTCAGGAAAGATTGAATTTTTAGGTCAAGAAATCCAAAAAATGCCAGCTCAGAAAATCGTGGCAGGTGGTCTTTCACAAGTTCCAGAAGGACGCCACGTCTTTCCTGGCTTGACTGTTATGGAAAATCTTGAAATGGGAGCTTTCTTAAAGAAAAATCGTGAAGAAAATCAAGCAAACTTGAAGAAGGTTTTCTCACGCTTTCCTCGTCTTGAAGAACGTAAGAACCAAGATGCAGCTACTCTTTCAGGAGGGGAACAACAAATGCTTGCCATGGGACGCGCTCTTATGTCAACACCAAAACTTCTTCTTTTAGATGAACCATCAATGGGACTTGCCCCAATCTTCATCCAAGAGATTTTTGATATCATTCAAGATATTCAGAAGCAAGGAACAACCGTCCTCTTGATTGAACAAAATGCCAATAAAGCACTCGCAATCTCTGACCGAGGATATGTATTGGAAACAGGAAAAATCGTCCTATCAGGGACAGGAAAAGAACTCGCTTCATCAGAAGAAGTCAGAAAAGCATATCTAGGTGGCTAAAACAATCCAGTGGATTGTTTTAGTCGGCAGATGAAGATTACGAAGTAATCATCAATATAGTCCGGGGGACCTTTTTAGTCGGTAGATTGAGATTGCAAACAAATATGCATCTACATTGAAAGCTTAATTTCTAATAATTGAAAAAATCGAATGAAAAATTTCTTACCTTCATTCACAGAGCTCTATTTCAGAGCTCTTTTTGCTAGCTTATTCATACTTTTCTGAATTTCGAAAAAGAAATGTAAGCGTTTGATAGATTTACAAAAAGATTGTATAATAGGGATAAGAATAGAAAAGGAGAAGTCTCATGGCAGTTAAAGATTTTATGACCCGCAAGGTAGTTTATATTAGTCCAGATACAACAGTATCTCATGCAGCAGATTTGATGAGAGAGCAAGGTTTGCACCGTCTGCCTGTTATCGAAAATGATCAATTAGTTGGTTTGGTGACTGAGGGAACCATTGCACAAGCAAGTCCATCTAAAGCAACAAGTCTTTCTATCTATGAGATGAATTATCTTCTGAATAAGACAAAAGTAAAAGATGTCATGATTCGCGATGTTGTCACTGTCTCAGGCTATGCTAGTCTAGAAGATGCAACTTATCTGATGTTGAAAAATAAGATTAGTATTCTCCCTGTCGTAGATAACCATCAAGTATACGGAGTTATTACTGACCGTGACGTTTTCCAAGCCTTTCTTGAAATTGCAGGTTATGGCGAAGAAGGGATTCGTGTACGCTTTGTTACAGAAGATGAAGTTGGTGTTCTTGGAAAAATTGTTTCTTTGATTGTAGAAGAAAATTTGAATATCTCCCATACAGTCAATATTCCGCGTAAGGATGGTAAGGTGATTATCGAAGTGCAAATCGATGGATCAATTGATTTACCAGCCTTGAAAGAAAAATTTGAAGCAAATGGTATTCAAGTGGAAGAAATCGCTCGCACTTCAGCAAAAGTCTTGTAAGAAGGGAAGCCCAAAGGCTTCTTTTTTCATGAAAAGGGGATTAGAGCAAAAGATGGAAAGAAATGATAAAATATGCTATAATGAAATAATGTAAAAAAGGAGTATTTATGGACATTTCAGTAATTCGTCAGAAAATTGACGCAAATCGTGAAAAATTAGCTTCTTTCAGGGGGTCTCTTTGACCTCGAAGGGCTAGAGGAAGAGATTGCCATCTTGGAAAACAAGATGACAGAACCTGATTTTTGGAACGATAATATTGCGGCCCAAAAAACGTCGCAAGAATTGAATGAATTAAAAAACACTTACAATACCTTCCATAAGATGGAAGAGTTGCAGGATGAAGTCGAAATTTTATTGGATTTTTTGGCTGAAGACGAGTCAGTGCATGATGAACTGGTAGCGCAGTTAGCCGAACTTGATAAGATAATGACCAGCTACGAGATGACTCTACTATTGTCAGAACCTTATGACCACAACAATGCCATCTTGGAAATCCATCCAGGTTCTGGTGGTACTGAGGCGCAGGACTGGGGTGATATGTTGCTTCGTATGTATACTCGTTATGGTAATGCTAAAGGCTTTAAAGTGGAAGTGTTGGATTACCAAGCAGGTGATGAGGCTGGTATTAAGTCGGTAACTTTATCATTTGAAGGGCCTAATGCCTATGGTCTCCTCAAGTCAGAAATGGGTGTTCATCGCTTAGTGCGAATCTCACCATTTGACTCTGCCAAACGTCGCCATACCTCTTTCACATCTGTAGAAGTGATGCCAGAATTGGATGATACTATTGAAGTGGAAATCCGTGAAGATGATATCAAGATGGATACCTTCCGTTCAGGTGGTGCCGGTGGACAAAACGTCAATAAGGTTTCAACAGGTGTACGTTTAACCCACATTCCAACTGGAATTGTTGTCCAATCAACAGTGGATCGTACCCAGTATGGAAATAGAGATCGTGCCATGAAGATGTTGCAGGCTAAGCTCTATCAAATGGAGCAAGATAAGAAGGCTGCGGAGGTAGATTCTCTCAAAGGTGAGAAAAAGGAGATCACTTGGGGAAGCCAAATCCGTTCTTATGTCTTCACGCCTTATACTATGGTAAAAGATCACCGAACTAGCTTTGAGGTTGCTCAGGTAGATAAGGTTATGGATGGGGACCTAGATGGTTTTATCGATGCTTATCTCAAGTGGCGAATTAGCTAAGATAGAAAGGAACTCACATGTCAATTATTGAAATGAGAGATGTCGTTAAAAAATACGACAACGGAACGACTGCTCTACGCGGTGTTTCGGTTAGCGTTCAACCGGGGGAATTTGCTTACATCGTAGGACCTTCAGGAGCAGGGAAGTCAACTTTTATTCGTTCTCTGTATCGTGAAGTAAAAATCGATAAAGGAAGTCTATCAGTTGCTGGTTTTAATCTGGTTAAGATCAAAAAGAAAGATGTCCCGCTTCTACGTCGTAGTGTTGGGGTTGTCTTCCAAGATTATAAATTGTTACCAAAGAAAACTGTCTATGAAAATATTGCTTACGCTATGGAAGTAATCGGGGAAAATCGCCGTAATATCAAAAGACGAGTGATGGAAGTTTTGGACTTGGTTGGATTGAAGCATAAGGTTCGTTCTTTCCCAAATGAACTCTCAGGTGGGGAGCAGCAGCGAATTGCGATTGCGCGTGCAATTGTAAATAATCCCAAAGTATTGATAGCTGATGAGCCAACAGGAAATCTGGATCCGGATAATTCATGGGAAATTATGAATCTCTTGGAACGGATTAACCTACAAGGGACAACTATTTTGATGGCGACTCATAATAGCCAGATTGTAAATACCTTGCGCCACCGTGTCATTGCCATTGAAAATGGCCGTGTCGTTCGTGACGAATCAAAAGGAGAGTATGGATCCGATGATTAGTAGATTTTTTCGCCATTTATTTGAAGCCTTAAAAAGTTTGAAACGAAATGGTTGGATGACAGTAGCTGCTGTCAGTTCAGTCATGATTACTTTGACCTTGGTGGCAATATTTGCATCTGTTATTTTCAATACAGCGAAACTAGCTACAGATATTGAAAATAATGTCCGTGTAGTAGTTTATATCCGAAAGGATGTGGAAGATAATAGTCAGACAATTGAAAAAGAAGGTCAAACTGTTACAAATAATGACTACCACAAGGTATATGATTCTTTGAAGAACATGTCTACGGTTAAAAGTGTTACCTTTTCAAGTAAAGAAGAACAATATGAAAAATTAACCGAGATAATGGGAGATAACTGGAAAATCTTTGAAGGAGATGCCAATCCTCTCTATGATGCCTATATTGTAGAGGCAAACACTCCAAATGATGTAAAAACTATAGCCGAAGATGCTAAAAAAATTGAAGGTGTCTCTGAGGTTCAAGATGGCGGTGCCAATACAGAAAGACTCTTCAAGTTAGCTTCATTTATCCGTGTTTGGGGACTAGGGATTGCTGCTTTGTTAATTTTTATCGCAGTTTTCTTGATTTCAAATACCATTCGTATTACCATTATTTCCCGCAGTCGCGAAATTCAAATCATGCGCTTGGTTGGAGCTAAAAACAGTTATATCCGTGGACCGTTCTTGTTAGAAGGAGCCTTTATCGGTTTATTGGGAGCTATCGCACCATCTGTTTTGGTCTTTATTGTTTATCAAATTGTTTACCAATCTGTCAACAAATCGTTGGTAGGGCAAAATCTATCCATGATTAGTCCAGATTTATTTAGTCCGTTGATGATTGCCCTACTATTTGTGATTGGGGTTTTCATTGGTTCATTGGGATCAGGAATATCCATGCGCCGATTCTTGAAGATTTAGGTAAAATAGCTGCTTTTATGAGGAGATTGTAAAATCTCCTTTTTTGCTACAAGAGTTTTTGAAAAGAGATGCGTAGAAGAAAAGAGCTTCCAAAGAAGTCCCCCAGAGAAGACTTCTTGATGGCTAATTTGAACTTGAAATTTGGCGCACTAGAAATTTTTTAGAAAAAAGTGTAATTTTTTTATAAAAGCCTTTACAAAAAAAATTAAAGTGGTATAATTAAATCATAGAAGGTGCAAACGTTTTCGTAAAACGTTTGCCTAAATAAAAATAAAGGAGATTTGAATGATGAAAGATACATTCAAAAATGTCTTGTCTTTCGAATTTTGGCAAAAATTCGGTAAGGCTTTGATGGTAGTTATCGCGGTTATGCCGGCTGCTGGTTTGATGATTTCAATCGGTAAGTCTATCGTGATGATTAACCCAACCTTTACACCACTTGTCATCACAGGTGGAATTCTTGAGCAAATCGGTTGGGGGGTTATCGGTAACCTTCACATTTTGTTTGCCCTAGCCATTGGAGGAAGCTGGGCTAAAGAACGTGCTGGTGGTGCTTTCGCCGCTGGTCTTGCCTTCATCTTGATTAACCGTATCACTGGTACAATTTTTGGTGTATCAGGCGATATGTTGAAAAATCCAGATGCTATGGTAACTACTTTCTTTGGTGGTTCAATCAAAGTTGCTGATTACTTTATCAGTGTTCTTGAAGCTCCAGCCTTGAACATGGGGGTATTCGTAGGGATTATCTCAGGTTTTGTAGGGGCAACTGCTTACAACAAATACTACAACTTCCGTAAACTTCCTGATGCACTTTCATTCTTCAACGGGAAACGTTTCGTACCATTTGTAGTTATTCTTCGTTCAGCAATCGCTGCAATTCTACTTGCTGCTTTCTGGCCAGTAGTTCAAACAGGTATCAATAACTTCGGTATCTGGATTGCCAACTCACAAGAAACTGCTCCAATTCTTGCACCATTCTTGTATGGTACTTTGGAACGTTTGCTCTTGCCATTTGGTCTTCACCACATGTTGACTATCCCAATGAACTACACAGCTCTTGGTGGTACTTATGACATTTTAACTGGTGCAGCTAAAGGTACTCAAGTATTCGGTCAAGACCCACTATGGCTTGCATGGGTAACAGACCTTGTAAACCTTAAAGGTACTGATACTAGTCAATATCAACACTTGTTAGATACAGTACATCCAGCTCGTTTCAAAGTTGGACAAATGATCGGTTCATTCGGTATCTTGATGGGTGTGATTGTTGCTATCTACCGTAATGTTGATGCTGACAAGAAACATAAATACAAAGGTATGATGATTGCAACAGCTCTTGCAACATTCTTGACAGGGGTTACTGAACCAATCGAATACATGTTCATGTTCATCGCAACACCTATGTATCTTGTTTACTCACTTGTTCAAGGTGCTGCCTTCGCTATGGCTGACGTCGTAAACCTACGTATGCACTCATTCGGTTCAATCGAGTTCTTGACTCGTACACCTATTGCAATCAGTGCTGGTATTGGTATGGATATCGTTAACTTCGTTTGGGTAACTGTTCTCTTTGCTGTAATCATGTACTTTATCGCAAACTTCATGATTCAAAAATTCAACTACGCAACTCCAGGGCGCAACGGAAACTACGAAACTGCTGAAGGTTCAGAAGAAACCAGCAGCGAAGTGAAAGTTGCAGCAGGCTCTCAAGCTGTAAACATTATCAACCTTCTTGGTGGACGTGTAAACATCGTTGATGTTGATGCATGTATGACTCGTCTTCGTGTAACTGTTAAAGATGCAGATAAAGTAGGAAATGCAGAGCAATGGAAAGCAGAAGGAGCTATGGGTCTTGTGATGAAAGGACAAGGGGTTCAAGCTATCTACGGTCCAAAAGCTGACATTTTGAAATCTGATATCCAAGATATCCTTGATTCAGGTGAAATCATTCCTGAAACTCTTCCAAGCCAAATGACTGAAGCACAACAAAACACTGTTCACTTCAAAAATCTTACTGAGGAAGTTTACTCAGTAGCAGACGGTCAAGTTGTTGGTTTGGAACAAGTAAAGGATCCAGTATTTGCTCAAAAAATGATGGGTGATGGATTTGCAGTAGAACCTGCAAATGGAAACATTGTATCTCCAGTTTCAGGTACTGTGTCAAGCATCTTCCCAACAAAACATGCTTTTGGTATTGTGACGGAAGCAGGTCTTGAAGTATTGGTTCACATTGGTTTGGACACAGTAAGTCTTGAAGGTAAACCATTTACAGTTCATGTTGCTGAAGGACAAAAAGTTGCAGCAGGAGATCTCCTTGTCACAGCTGACTTGGATGCTATCCGTGCAGCAGGACGTGAAACTTCAACAGTAGTTGTCTTCACAAATGGTGATGCAATTAAATCAGTTAAATTAGAAAAAACAGGTTCTCTTGCAGCTAAAACAGCAGTTGCTAAAGTAGAATTGTAATATACTTGAGGTTGGAAGCTGTATTCCAACCTCTTATTTTGGGAGAAAAGAATGAAATTTTTAACACTCAATACTCACAGTTGGATGGAGAAAGAAGCAGAGGAAAAATTCCAGATTTTGCTTGAAGATATTCTTGAAAAGGACTATGATTTGATTTGTTTCCAAGAAATCAATCAGGAGATGACCTCGTCAGAGGTGGAGGTTAATGACCTTTATCAAGCTTTGCCAGCAGCTGAGCCTATTCACCAAGACCATTATGTTAGACTCTTGGTTGAAAAGTTGTTAGAGCAAGGGAAAAATTACTACTGGACCTGGGCTTATAACCATATCGGCTATGACCGCTACCACGAAGGTGTGGCTATCTTGTCTAAAACACCTATTGAAGCCAGAGAAATTTTGGTTTCAGATGTGGATGATCCAACAGACTATCATACTCGCCGTGTTGCCCTAGCTGAAACTGTAGTCGATGGCAAGGAGCTAGCAGTTGCCAGTGTTCATCTCTCTTGGTGGGATAAAGGTTTTCAAGAAGAATGGGCACGATTTGAGGCTGTCTTGAAAAAATTGAACAAGCCACTTTTACTAGCTGGAGATTTTAACAACCCAGCAGGTCAGGAAGGTTACCAAGCTATTTTAGCTAGTCCATTAGGCTTACAAGACGCATTTGAAGTTGCTCAAGAGAAAAGTGGTAGCTATACTGTTCCGCCTGAAATTGATGGCTGGAAAGGGAACACTGAACCCCTTCGAATCGATTATGTCTTTACTACCAAAGAGTTAGCGGTGGAAAATTTACATGTCGTATTTGATGGTAACAAGAGTCCACAAGTGAGTGATCACTATGGCTTGAATGCTATATTAAACTGGAAATAATAACTGAAAAGAGGTTGGAACTATAAAATTCCAGCCTTTTCTTACTAGAGAAGCTACTGGAAATAGCCTAAATAAGTGAGACTACTGTAATGGAATAAAATATGGTATAATTGATAAGATAGATAGAATCGAGGATGTTATGTCATTTACGAAATTTCAATTTAAAAACTATATTAGAGAAGCCTTGAAGGAGTTAAAATTTACAACTCCAACAGAGGTGCAAGACAAGTTGATTCCTATTGTTTTGGCAGGTCGTGACCTAGTAGGAGAATCAAAAACAGGTTCAGGTAAGACTCATACTTTCTTGTTACCGATTTTTCAGCAATTAGATGAAGCTAGCGATAGTGTACAAGCAGTGATTACTGCACCGAGTCGTGAGTTGGCTACTCAAATTTACCAAGTAGCGCGTCAGATTTCAGCTCACTCAGATGTCGAAGTTCGTGTGGTTAATTATGTGGGTGGTACGGATAAGGCTCGCCAGATTGAGAAATTGGAAAGCAATCAGCCTCATATTGTTATTGGAACACCAGGCCGTATCTACGACTTGGTTAAATCTGGTGATTTAGCTATTCATAAAGCCAAGACATTTGTTGTTGATGAAGCAGATATGACCTTGGATATGGGATTCTTGGAAACTGTTGATAAGATTGCTGACAGTCTTCCAAAAGACTTGCAATTCATGGTCTTCTCAGCGACTATCCCACAAAAACTGCAACCATTCTTGAAAAAATACTTATCAAATCCTGTTATGGAGAAAATTAAGACCAAAACGGTTATTTCTGACACCATTGATAATTGGTTGATTTCGACCAAGGGACATGATAAGAATGCTCAAATTTACCAGTTGACTCAGTCGATGCAGCCGTATTTGGCAATGATTTTTGTTAACACTAAAACGCGTGCTGATGAATTGCATTCATATCTGACTGCTCAAGGCTTGAAGGTTGCAAAAATCCATGGCGATATTGCCCCTCGTGAACGCAAGCGAATCATGAATCAGGTGCAAAATCTGGATTTTGAGTATATTGTCGCAACAGATTTGGCAGCACGTGGGATTGACATTGAAGGTGTCAGCCATGTCATCAATGATGCCATTCCGCAAGACTTATCTTTTTTTGTTCACCGTGTTGGTCGTACTGGACGAAATGGCCTACCAGGTACAGCTATTACCCTTTATCAGCCAAGTGATGACTCGGATATCCGTGAGTTGGAGAAATTGGGAATCAAGTTTAGTCCTAAGATGGTCAAAGACGGGGAATTTCAAGATACCTATGACCGTGATCGTCGTGCCAACCGTGAGAAAAAACAAGATAAACTTGATATCGAAATGATTGGTTTGGTTAAAAAGAAAAAGAAAAAAGTCAAACCGGGTTATAAGAAGAAAATTCAATGGGCGGTTGATGAAAAGCGCCGTAAAACCAAGCGTGCTGAAAATCGCGCTCGCGGTCGTGCAGAGCGTAAAGCTAAACGCCAAACATTTTAATAGAAATTGTTGGAGTACTGAGCTCCAACTTTTTTATTTATGAGAACGAACTATCTAAACCGAAACACTACATTAAAGACTGCAAATTGCGATTAAAAATGGTATAATGATAAAGTTATATAGTCCCGATAAGATGGTAGGTATTTATTACGAAGAGTTTTCCTATCAGTAGTTTGCAATTCGCAAAGAATGACGGCTTCGAGGTCGCTCGTCTTTCTACGGTTGCCGCCATACTGCGGTCACCCTATGCGCCTTACTAGCTTCAGAAATAAAAAAGTATCGTTTTTATTTCTGAAGCTAGTAACTCTTAGATAATGGAAATTCCTATCAGTACTTTGTAACTCTATAACAATATTTTTTAAGGGGGGACATTTTTATGTCAGAACGTAAATTATTCACGTCTGAATCTGTATCTGAGGGGCATCCGGATAAGATTGCAGACCAAATTTCAGATGCGATTTTGGATGCTATTTTAGCAAAGGATCCAGAGGCGCACGTTGCTGCTGAAACAGCTGTATATACTGGTTCTGTCCACGTTTTTGGTGAAATTTCTACAAATGCCTATGTGGATATTAACCGTGTGGTTCGTGATACCATTGCAGAGATTGGTTATACCAATACAGAATATGGATTTTCTGCTGAGACGGTGGGAGTACACCCATCTTTGGTGGAACAATCTCCTGACATCGCTCAAGGTGTTAACGAAGCCTTGGAGGTTCGTGGAAATGCTGATCAAGATCCACTGGACTTGATTGGAGCAGGTGACCAAGGGCTCATGTTTGGATTTGCAGTAGATGAAACAGAAGAGCTCATGCCATTGCCAATTGCACTCAGTCATAAATTGGTTCGTCGTCTGGCAGAACTTCGTAAGTCTGGAGAAATTAGCTATCTCCGTCCAGATGCAAAATCACAAGTTACAGTTGAGTACGATGAAAATGACCGTCCGGTACGTGTAGATACAGTCGTTATTTCTACTCAGCATGATCCAGAGGCCACTAATGAACAAATCCATCAAGATGTGATTGACAAGGTCATCAAAGAAGTTATTCCATCTTCTTATCTTGATGATAAGGCAAAATTCTTTATCAATCCGACAGGTCGTTTTGTAATCGGTGGTCCTCAAGGGGACTCAGGTTTGACTGGTCGTAAGATTATTGTAGATACTTATGGTGGCTACTCTCGTCATGGTGGTGGTGCCTTCTCTGGTAAAGATGCGACTAAGGTGGATCGTTCAGCCTCTTATGCGGCTCGCTATATTGCCAAGAATATCGTTGCAGCAGGCCTTGCTAAGAAGGCAGAAGTGCAGTTGGCCTATGCTATCGGTGTTGCGCAACCTGTTTCTGTTCGTATCGATACTTTCGGTACAGGAACAGTAGCTGAAAGTCAACTTGAAAAAGCGGCTCGTCAAATCTTTGACCTTCGCCCTGCAGGGATTATCCAAATGCTGGACCTCAAGCGTCCAATTTACCGTCAAACATCGGCTTACGGTCACATGGGACGTACAGATATTGATCTTCCATGGGAACGTTTGGATAAGGTAGATGCTTTGAAAGAAGCAGTAAAATAAGATTTTAAGAGGGGAACGTCCTCTCTTTTTTATAGTTTTTAACTATACTGGGATACTGTTCTGAAAATCCATTTTGCGAAAGTAGAGATTTACATGTATAATGGATTGAAACTAGAATAGTACACCTCAACTTCTAAAACATTGTTAGAAATCGATTTGACTGTCCTGATCGATTTCTCCTGTTCTTGTTTCATTTTACTATATTTCTTTAAAAATGATAAAGGTTGAGATTTCTCCTCGTAATAGATAATCATGGGGATATTTCAAGCCAAAGTTTTATTCGTTATCACTTGACTATTGCAAGGTTTTCTAGATCAACAGAGTCATGGAATGGACTCATGGTTGAGATTTCTCCTTGTTGCTTGGACTTCATTCAAAAGTCTGTTACCCAAGCCTTGTTCAAACTTCCAATACACTAGCTGTTTCCATAGCATGACTTCTGTACTAGACTTTCTTTTCCGAATAAATAGATAGAACCACAGAATCTAGTAAACCTAGAATTAAAATTATGGTATAATATTAGCAATAAAAGAAATCTGGAGGATTAGAATCATGGTATCAACGAAAACACAAATTGCTGGTTTTGAGTTTGACAATTGCTTGATGAATGCAGCAGGTGTGGCTTGTATGACGATAGAGGAGTTAGAAGAGGTCAAAAACTCAGCGGCAGGAACCTTTGTTACTAAGACAGCGACCTTGGACTTCCGTCAGGGGAATCCTGAGCCACGCTACCAAGATGTTCCACTTGGTTCCATCAACTCTATGGGCTTGCCAAATAATGGCTTAGACTATTATTTGGATTATCTTTTAGATTTGCAGGAAAAAGAGTCGAACCGAACTTTCTTCTTATCTCTGGTCGGCATGTCTCCAGAGGAAACCCATACTATTTTGAAAAAAGTCCAAGAGAGTGATTTTCGTGGTCTGACTGAGCTAAATCTTTCCTGTCCAAATGTTCCAGGTAAACCTCAGATTGCCTATGATTTTGAGACAACAGACCGGATTTTGGCAGAAGTGTTTGCTTACTTCACCAAACCTCTTGGAATTAAATTGCCACCTTATTTTGATATTGTTCACTTTGATCAAGCGGCAGCTATTTTCAACAAATATCCGCTCAAGTTTGTCAACTGCGTTAACTCTATCGGAAACGGCCTCTATATAGAAGACGAATCTGTCGTTATTCGGCCTAAGAATGGTTTTGGTGGAATTGGTGGAGAATACATCAAACCGACTGCTCTAGCCAATGTTCACGCCTTTTATCAACGTTTAAATCCTCAAATCCAAATTATCGGAACAGGTGGCGTTCTGACTGGTCGAGATGCCTTTGAACACATCCTCTGTGGAGCAAGTATGGTGCAGGTGGGAACGACCCTTCACAAAGAAGGCGTCAGTGCTTTTGACCGCATTACCAATGAACTGAAAGCAATCATGGTGGAAAAAGGCTACGAGAGCTTAGAAGATTTCCGTGGGAAATTGCGCTATATTGACTAAATTAAATCAAAAAATCTGAAGAAAGGAGAGACGATGCTAGCCATTGAAGAAAGTCAGAAGTTGACTTTATCAAATTTACCGAGCCTGAGCCTATTTACAGGGACAGATCAGGGTCAGTTTGAAGTGATGAAGAGTCAAATGTTGAAACAGATTGGGTATGATTCTGCTGACCTCAACTTTGCCTACTTTGATATGAAAGAAGTAGTTTACAAGGATGTGGAACTGGAGTTGGTCAGCCTTCCTTTCTTTGCGGATGAGAAAATCGTGATATTAGATTATTTTATGGATATCACGACTGCTAAGAAACGCTTTTTGACAGATGATGAGCTTAAGTCATTTGAGGAATACCTTGACAATCCTTCTCCAACAACCAAGTTGATAATCTTTGCAGAAGGAAAGCTGGATAGCAAAAGACGGTTAGTCAAATTACTTAAGCGTGATGCCAAGGTCTTCGATGCAGTAGAAGTAAAAGAACAAGAATTGCGCCAGTATTTCCAAAAGTGGAGTCAGAAACAAGGTCTGCAGTTTACCAATCATTCTTTTGAAAATCTCCTCATCAAGTCGGGGTTTCAATTTAGCGAAATCCAGAAAAATCTTCTCTTTTTACAGTCCTATAAGGCGAATTCTGTTATTGAGGAAGAGGATATTGTTAACGCAATTCCCAAGACCTTGCAGGACAATATTTTTGATTTAACTCAGTTTATTCTGACTAAAAAGATGGATCAGGCGCGCGATTTGGTGAGAGACTTGACCTTGCAAGGGGAAGATGAAATCAAACTGATTGCAGTCATGCTGGGACAATTTCGGACTTTTACTCAGGTGAAGATTTTGGCGGAGTCTGGCCAAACAGAATCGCAGATTGCAAGTAGTTTAGGTAGTTATCTGGGACGTAACCCAAATCCTTATCAAATCAAGTTTGCATTAAGAGATTCGAGAGGACTTTCTTTGAGCTTTCTGAAGCAAGCTATTTCCTATTTGATTGAGACAGACTATCAGATTAAGACAGGTCTTTATGAAAAAGGTTTCCTTTTTGAAAAGGCACTCTTACAGATTGCTAGTCAGGTCAATTGACATTTGTTGAAACTACAACCCGCGTCAGGATTATCTTGTCGTGGGTTTCTTGCTGATTTGCTTATTTTATTAGAAAGTATGTCAGTGATTTCCTTATCTATAAGCAAAAAACTTGAAAAAAGTGAATGTTTGCGTTATCATTTTCATATAGAAAGAAAAAGAGGTATTACAGATGGCTATTATCTTACCAGAACTTCCATATGCATAC
Organism: Streptococcus pneumoniae; assembly: GCF_001457635.1. Lineage (NCBI taxonomy): Bacteria > Bacillati > Bacillota > Bacilli > Lactobacillales > Streptococcaceae > Streptococcus > Streptococcus pneumoniae. Next base: position 1,880,354 of record NZ_LN831051.1, on the reverse strand, counting down.
GACGCTTTGGAACCATACATCGATGCGGAAACAATGCATTTGCACCATGACAAACACCATCAAACTTATGTCAACAATGCCAATGCAGCTTTAGAAAAACACCCTGAAATCGGTGAAGACCTTGAAGCCTTGCTTGCTGATGTAGAATCTATCCCAGCTGATATCCGTCAAGCACTTATCAACAATGGTGGCGGACACTTGAACCACGCTCTTTTCTGGGAATTGATGACTCCCGAGAAAACAGCTCCTTCAGCAGAACTGGCAGCAGCAATCGATGCAACATTTGGTTCATTTGAAGAATTCCAAGCAGCCTTCACTGCAGCAGCAACAACTCGTTTTGGTTCAGGTTGGGCATGGTTGGTTGTCAACAAAGAAGGGAAACTTGAAGTGACTTCAACAGCAAACCAAGACACACCAATCTCAGAAGGTAAAAAACCAATCTTGGGCTTGGACGTTTGGGAACATGCTTACTACGTGAAATACCGCAACGTGCGTCCTGACTACATCAAAGCTTTCTTTTCAGTAATCAACTGGAATAAAGTAGATGAATTGTACGCAGCTGCTAAATAATGATAGTTGGAGGGAAGAATTGTTCTTCTCTTTTTAGGTTATAAGATTCTGGTCTGACAAAATCGTCAGACTTTTTTCATTTTTATGAGAAACGTGCTAACTGCTAGAAATTATGGTAGAATAAAGTATTAAGTAATCGTGGAAAAAGGATATCTATGCGAAAAGAAATTGCACCTGAATTATACAACTATAACAAGTTTCCTGGTCCGGAGTTCCATTTACACGGGGATAAGGTCGAAACGGAAGGGATAGCTTTTTCCTTGGTTGAAAATATCAAGGATGCCTTTGATGTGACGACTTTTAATCAGCGTTTTTCAGAAGTCTTAACCAAGTTTGATTATATCGTGGGGGACTGGAGCAACGAACAGCTTCGCCTACGAGGTTTTTACAAGGATGACCGAACAGAAGAAAAACTTGAAAAAATCAGTCGTTTACAAGACTACCTTTTAGAGTATTGTAGTTATGGTTGTGCCTATTTTGTCTTAGAAAATGAAGCCCCTAAGCGAGCATCATTTGACAAGAAAATGCGTAAGACGGAAGAAGAAACACCTTCTAGAAAAGGAAAGAAACCGACTCAAACTAAACGAAAGTCGAATGCAGATAAGAAAAATAGACGTCGTCAGAAAGACCAGCATTCTCAGAAAGAGGACAAGGAACAACGTCATTTTGTCATTCGTCAGAAGTGAGTAGAGAATAAGGAGAAGAAATGAAACCCTCAATTCATAGTTTGGCACATCAAACCATGCAGGAATGGGTATTGGAGCAGGGAGAAAAGAAATTCCGTGCAGATCAAATCTGGGAATGGCTCTACCGTAAACGTGTGCAGTCATTTGAAGAAATGACCAACCTTTCCAAGGATTTGATTGCTAAGCTCAATGACCAGTTTGTGGTCAATCCCTTGAAACAAGGTATTGTGCAAGAGTCTGCTGATGGTACAGTCAAATATCTCTTTGAATTGCCTGACGGTATGTTAATTGAGACTGTACTCATGTGTCAACACTATGGTTTATCTGTCTGTGTGACCACTCAGGTCGGCTGTAATATCGGTTGTACCTTCTGTGCCTCTGGTTTGATTAAGAAGCAGCGTGACCTCAATAACGGTGAAATCGTAGCGCAAATCATGCTGGTTCAGAAATACTTTGATGAGCGTGGTCAGGATGAACGCATCAGCCATATCGTTGTCATGGGAATCGGTGAGCCCTTTGATAATTACAACAATGTCTTGAATTTCTTTCGTACTATCAATGATGATAAAGGAATGGCTATCGGTGCTCGTCACATCACGGTTTCAATCTCAGGTTTGGCTCATAAAATTCGTGACTTTGCTGATGAAGGGGTTCAGGTCAATCTTGCCGTGTCTCTTCACGCACCCAACAATGAACTTCGTTCAAGTATCATGAAGATTAACCGTGCCTTTCCGATTGAAAAACTCTTTGCTGCTATTGAATACTACATTGAGACAACAAACCGTCGTGTAACCTTTGAATATATCATGCTTAATGAAGTCAACGACGGTGTGGAACAAGCCTTGGAATTGGCTGAATTGCTCAAGAACATCAAGAAATCGTCTTATGTAAACTTGATTCCTTATAACCCAGTTAGTGAGCATGACCAATATAGCCGTAGTCCCAAAGAGCGCGTGTTGGCTTTCTATGATACGCTTAAGAAAAAAGGGGGCAACTGTGTGGTTCGTCAAGAGCATGGTACAGATATTGACGCAGCTTGTGGACAATTGCTCTTTAACACAATGAAACGTGACCGCCAGAAGGCAGTCGCAGCGGTAAATCCTTAATGATGAAGAAGACTTATAATCATATTTTGGTCTGGGGAGTCATTTTCTATAGCATTTGCATTGTCTATTTTTGCTTTACTCCTCAAGAACAATCTACCGTGGGAGTGGGAACTCCAGATATTCAGCATCTTGGACGCCTGGTTTTTCTTTTGACTCCTTTCAATTCTCTCTGGAAACTGGGCGAAGTGAGTGACATTGGACAATTATGTTGGATTGTTTTACAAAATATCCTCAATGTCTTCTTGTTTTTTCCTCTGATTTTCCAACTCCTTTATCTATTTCCAAATTTGCGGAAAACAAAAAAGGTCCTTCTTTTTAGTTTTCTTGTGAGTCTTGGAATCGAGTGTACGCAATTAATCTTGGACTTTTTCTTTGATTTCAATCGCGTCTTTGAGATTGATGATTTGTGGACCAACACTTTGGGTGGCTATCTGGCTTGGCTCCTTTATAAACGATTACATAAAAACAAGATAAGGAATTAAAATGAGTATTTTAGAAGTTAAAAATCTGAGTCACGGTTTTGGTGACCGTGCAATTTTTGAAGATGTGTCCTTCCGTCTCCTCAAGGGGGAACATATCGGCCTGGTCGGTGCCAATGGTGAAGGAAAATCAACCTTTATGAGTATCGTGACTGGTAAAATGCTGCCAGATGAAGGAAAGGTTGAGTGGTCCAAATATGTGACGGCTGGTTACTTGGATCAGCACTCTGTCCTTGCTGAAAGACAGTCGGTGCGTGATGTTCTCCGTACGGCTTTTGATGAGCTTTTCAAAGCTGAAGCTCGTATCAATGACCTCTATATGGAAATGGCTGAAGACGGTGCGGATGTTGATGCTCTCATGGAAGAAGTAGGAGAACTTCAAGACCGTCTGGAGAGTCGTGATTTCTATACCTTGGATGCTAAGATTGACGAAGTAGCGCGTGCTCTTGGTGTTATGGACTTTGGCATGGATACGGATGTAACTTCTTTGTCAGGTGGGCAAAGAACCAAGGTGCTTTTGGCAAAACTTCTCCTTGAAAAGCCTGATATCTTGCTGTTGGACGAGCCGACCAACTACTTGGATGCTGAGCATATTGATTGGCTCAAGCGCTATCTCCAAAACTATGAGAATGCCTTTGTTCTCATTTCGCACGATATTCCATTCCTCAATGACGTTATCAATATTGTCTATCATGTGGAAAATCAACAGCTGACGCGTTACTCTGGTGACTACTACCAGTTCCAAGAAGTTTATGCTATGAAGAAATCTCAGCTAGAGGCAGCCTACGAACGCCAGCAGAAAGAGATTGCAGACCTCAAGGACTTTGTGGCTCGTAATAAAGCCCGTGTTGCAACTCGTAATATGGCTATGTCTCGTCAAAAGAAATTGGATAAGATGGATATTATCGAACTCCAAAGTGAGAAACCAAAACCATCCTTTGATTTCAAACCAGCTCGTACACCAGGGCGCTTTATCTTCCAAGCCAAGAACTTGCAAATTGGTTACGACCTTCCTCTTACTAAGCCTTTAAATCTTACCTTCGAACGCAATCAAAAGGTTGCGATTATTGGTGCTAATGGTATTGGAAAAACAACTCTCTTGAAGAGTCTCTTGGGCATTATCTCGCCAATCGCTGGGGAAGTGGAGCGTGGAGATTATTTAGAACTTGGTTATTTTGAGCAGGAAGTAGAAGGCGGTAATCGCCAAACTCCTCTTGAAGCTGTCTGGAATGCCTTTCCTGCCCTTAATCAAGCAGAAGTCCGTGCAGCCCTTGCCCGTTGTGGTTTGACAACCAAACATATTGAAAGCCAGATTCAAGTATTATCAGGGGGAGAGCAAGCCAAGGTTCGTTTCTGTCTCTTGATGAATCGTGAAAACAACGTTTTAGTGCTGGACGAGCCGACCAACCATTTGGATGTGGATGCAAAGGATGAGCTCAAACGCGCTCTCAAAGAATATAGGGGATCTATCCTTATGGTCTGCCACGAGCCAGACTTTTATGAAGGCTGGATAGACCAAATATGGGATTTTAATAATTTAACTTAAGAATGAGAGTAAAAGAAATACAGTACCGAATGTGGATACTGTATTTTTTTGGTTTTTAAGATTTAAAATCGTAGTCTTTCACCACTTCGATGCTGTCGATTGTGATAGCAGTAGTTGGCTTGTCTTTTTCATCTTTTTCGGCCTTAGCAATCTTATCCACAACATCCATACCGTCAATCACTTGACCAAAGACTGGGTGTTTGCCATCTAGACTAGGGTTTCCACCTTCTTTGTAGGCTTCGATAATTTTCTGTGGATACTTGCTTGTAGGGAGTTTAGAAGAGGTATCTGTAGAGCTTTGGTTGATGAAGAACTGGCTGCCATTGGTGTTTGGTTGACCAGTATTAGCCATAGCAAGAGCACCACGGATGTTATACAAATAAGGAGTAATCTCGTTCTTGAAACCAGTTCCTTTGTCTTTAGTCTTATCCTTGTCATGCCAGATGGACTGACCACCTGTACCGTCCCCTTTTGGATCTCCAGTTTGGACCATAAAGCCATCGATGACACGGTGGAAGGTAATACCGTTATAGTAGCCTTCTTTGGCGTGAGTGAGGAAATTTTCAACCGCTAGAGGAGCGAGTTTAGGGAAGAGTTTAATGCGAATATCACCTTGGCTTGTGTGGAGAATCACTTCGGCTTCATCTTCAGCAACTTCCTTAGATAGTTGTGGGAAATTGGCGTTTTCGTTTGTTAAAGCATCGTTTAACTCCTTGGCAGATTGGGCAGCTACTTTGGAACTTTCTTCAGCAGCAAGACTGGAATCAACATAATCATCACCACGCAGACTGCGTTGGACGCTGCTACACCCAGCTAGGGCTACAGTAGACAGTAAAAGAAGGGTTGCTAGTTTTTTCATTCTGATCCTCTCAAAAATTCATTTATACCATTGTACCCTAAAAAGAAGTGGATTTCAAATATTAGTAGTTTACAGAACTGGCTTAGATAATAGTTGGGATTTCATCATCATCTTGAAAATCTTCAACTTCTTCAACTTCTTCCCCAGTAAATGGTTTCTGAAAAGAACTTAGTATAAAACGGGCAATTGGTTCAACAATTAGGAAATTTAGAGGAAGAGCTGCAATAAAGTTTACGAACCAGGCGCTTAGATAGGTATTGGGTGTGATAGCAATGCCATTGTAAAAAAGTCCATAGAAGGACATGAAAGTGACCAGCTAATTCTTCTTCTGAAAAATGCTCATGAAGGGCTTGATCCAGGTCGCAAGATTTCATTTTAGAAAGTCCAGTAACTCCCTTCTTCTTCAGGATATTCTTTTTCATGGTATTATTTAGATGGTCAAGTGAGTCAAAAGAAGTTTCGACAAGAGCATACCCTTTTTCTACCAGAGTTTTTAGATGTTTAGGGGCATCAATACCATAAGTGTACTCAAAGTATTTTGGAAACCAGATCTTAAGAAAGCTCGTAAAGCTAGCCAGTTCTCTAAACGCTAAGAACTAGCTACAACACAGCATTTACAACACTTCATGGTTCACACCATGGGGTGCTTTTTAATGATTTTAAGCAAAATTCACACTTAATTGAAAGTTATTTAAATTAGATGAAAATTTATTTTTTGAAAAAGCGGGAAAACATTGATTCTAAGCGAATTTTGAATCATATTCGAATGGGAGTTTTTAAAATCATGTTTCAGTGGTAAAAGTACCAAACTGGATTCTCCATAGTAAAATGATATCTCCTGCTAGTGAATCATCTACTAATAAGTCCATATTTCGCTTGGGAACGGGCTTGGGACTTAGAAGCCAAGTATCCAACTCTCGTTCAGGCGATATGAAGGGTTTGACTTGGTGTTCTTTATAAAATTTTTCTAAAATAGTATTCACGGATAGCATCTTTCAAACATTTATTTCCTATTCTAACAAATTTCTAAATACTTTAAGAAATTTATAGTCTGTCAAGTTTTTTTCTTGACACATGCCAGAAATCTGCTATAATAGAACATGTGCTAAATAGCTCAGCTATTTCACCGAAATAAAAAATTAAAGAAATGAGACTTTAAAAATGGCAGTTAAAATCCGTTTGACTCGTATGGGTTCTAAGAAAAAACCTTTCTACCGTATCAACGTAGCAGATTCACGTTCACCACGTGACGGACGTTTCATCGAAACAGTTGGAACTTACAACCCACTTGTTGCTGAAAACCAAGTAACTTTGAAAGAAGACCGCGTTCTTGCATGGTTGGCTAATGGAGCTCAACCTTCAGACACAGTACGTAACATCCTTTCAAAAGAAGGCGTATTGAAAAAATTCCACGATTCTAAATTCTCAAAATAAGTTTAAAGTAGGTTGACAGATGGATACGATTGAAAATCTCATTATTGCGATTGTGAAACCCTTAATTTCACAACCAGATGCCTTAACTATCAAGATTGAGGATACACCAGAATTTTTGGAATATCATTTGAATCTTGATCAAAGCGATGTGGGTCGTGTAATCGGTCGTAAGGGTCGCACTATTTCTGCGATAAGAACGATTGTCTACTCTGTCCCAACTGAATACAAAAAAGTAAGAATCGTTATTGACGAAAAATAAGAAGGGCGGGACGGATGTCTCGCTTTTTTGTGTGGAATAGAAGATATAGTAAAATGAAATAATAACAGGACAAATCGATCAGGACAGTCAAATCGATTTCTAACAATGTTTTAGAAGTAAAGGTGTACTATTCTAGTTTCAATATACTATAAAAGATTGAACGTTTAGGCAATTCCAAGACTACTTACTCGAACATTAACAGCAGTCTCGGACTGATGAAGGTCTCTTTATGAAGTTAGTGGAGGAAGTCGGAGAAGTAGCCGAGGTTTTGAATAGGCGCTCTGGTCGAAAAGAAGGGATAGGATTCGAACGAGGAACCTGCCATAGAACTGGCTGATATCATTCACTACACCGTCGCTATTGCTGCTATCAAGCATATTGACCTAACTAGAACCATCTTTGAGAAAGACAAAACCGCAGCCGTTAATTACCAACATAAACATGATTTGGAAGGATTCTTGAAGGGAAAGTAGAGATGTTGTCCCCTTCCTCCAACTTGAGAAAATCTTTGGAACGTGATAAAATAAAGGATAAGGATTTTTAATAATTCATTATATAGAATGAGTGGATTTCTTTATGAAGAGGTTTGAAGTATCTACAGAAATTGGTAGCCTCTCTGTTACTTATCAAAAGCAAAAGAAAGTGCTAGTTTGTCTAAACGGAGCAGGTTTGCTACCAAGTTATGAAAATTTTTCACTTATACTTGAAAAACCTCCTCCTACAATTGGTTATTTGACAATTGATTTTCCGAACACAGGTAGGAGTCCGATTCATGACCAAGCTGGAAAAAATCTAGATAATCTTGCAGATGCGGTTTATGAAGTACTTGAAGAATTAGGAATTTCTGAATATATACTTTGTGCACATAGTTGGAGTGGAATTTTAGCTTGCAAATTACTCGAGAAACCAATTAAGCGTCAGACTTTAGTAGCAATTGAACCGACAACTAAAAAAGTCATGTTTGCTGATTTTTCAGAAAATCCTTATCCAGAAATGGAAGAGCAGATGAGGCTGATTGACGAGTGTGGTCCTGAACTTTATTTTAAGAACTTAACTCAAGCAACATTTAGTCCTGAAACGAATAAAAAAATCTGGGAATTAATGCAAGAAAAAGGCTTAGAGTTGGAAAATCAAGATCCAGAATTTCAGATATCTGGAGAGATTACTGAGGAAGATTTTGAGAATTTGTCGATAGAATCTCATGTCCCTGTATTTATTTTTTGTCAGACTTATAGAGAAAAAGAGTACAGAGAATCAGAATATTGGACTTCCAATACTAAACTCATTTTAGGAAGGAATCACCATTATTTACAATGGTCAGAATCGGAAAAAATTGCGGCTATTATTCGAGAATTGTCAGAATAAGATGGAAAAAAGGAGATTACAGGAGACAAGATGAACTACTTTAATGTTGGGAAAATCGTTAATACGCAGGGATTACAGGGTGAGATGCGAGTCTTGTCTGTGACGGATTTTGCAGAAGAACGGTTTAAAAAAGGAGCTGAGCTGGCTTTGTTTGATGAAAAAGATCAGTTTGTCCAAACAGTGACCATCGCTAGCCACCGTAAACAGAAGAACTTTGACATTATTAAATTCAAAGATATGTACCATATCAATACTATCGAAAAGTACAAGGGATACAGTCTCAAGGTCGCTGAGGAAGATTTGAATGACCTAGACGATGGTGAATTTTACTATCACGAGATTATCGGTTTGGAAGTCTATGAGGGTGATAGCTTGGTTGGAACCATCAAGGAAATCCTGCAACCAGGTGCTAATGATGTCTGGGTGGTCAAACGAAAAGGCAAACGTGATTTGCTTTTACCTTATATCCCACCAGTGGTTCTCAATGTTGATATTCCAAATAAACGGGTCGATGTGGAAATCTTAGAAGGGTTAGACGATGAAGATTGATATTTTAACCCTCTTTCCAGAGATGTTTTCTCCACTGGAGCACTCAATCGTTGGAAAGGCTCGAGAAAAAGGGCTCTTGGATATCCAGTATCATAATTTTCGAGAAAATGCTGAAAAGGCCCGTCATGTAGATGATGAGCCCTACGGAGGCGGTCAGGGCATGTTGCTCAGAGCACAACCTATTTTCGATTCCTTTGATGCTATTGAAAAGAAAAATCCGCGCGTTATTCTCCTCGATCCTGCTGGAAAGCAGTTTGATCAGGTTTATGCTGAAGATTTGGCTCAAGAGGAAGAGCTAATCTTTATCTGTGGGCACTATGAGGGTTATGATGAGCGCATTAAGACCTTGGTAACAGATGAGATTTCCCTAGGCGACTATGTCCTCACTGGTGGAGAATTGGCAGCTATGACCATGATTGATGCTACAGTTCGCCTGATTCCAGAAGTGATTGGCAAGGAGTCTAGCCACCAAGATGATAGTTTTTCTTCAGGTCTTTTAGAATATCCTCAGTACACACGTCCCTATGATTATCGAGGCATGGTCGTGCCAGATGTATTGATGAGTGGCCACCATGAAAAGATTCGTCAGTGGCGATTGTACGAGAGTTTAAAGAAAACCTACGAGCGCAGACCGGATTTACTTGAACATTATCAACTGACAGTAGAAGAAGAAAAAATGCTGGCAGAAATCAAAGAAAACAAAGAATAAAGGAGAAACCTATGCAAGTAATCAAACGTAATGGCGAAATTGCTGAATTTAATCCAGATAAGATTTACCAAGCCATCTTGAAGGCAGCCCAAACTGTTTATGTTTTGACAGATGATTTGCGTCAAAATCTTGCTCAAGTCACTAAGAAGGTAGTTTTGGATTTACAAGAAGCCAAGGTGGAACGTGCGACTATCAGTATGATTCAATCTATGGTTGAACATCGTTTATTGGGCGCAGGTTACATTACCATTGCAGAACACTACATTTCCTATCGTTTACAACGTGACTTGGAAAGAAGTGGTTATGGAGATCATATTGCAGTTCATTTACATTTTGAACAAATTCGCTAAGAAAAAAGAGTGGGATGAAGCAACTACATCTCACTCTTTCTTAAATCTATTTTTTTGGGCTGTTTGGACAGTTGAGGGGACAAATCGCAGGCGTTGAATATCGCTTATACGGATAATCCGGCTCACATTTTTGGCAAAATTTTTCACGATAATTTGCTGGCCTTGCTGATCATATTTGATGATATCACCTGTAAAACTTGTCTCAGACAAGATAAGGTGAACAGCGGTTTGTTTCTGGATAGCCTCTTCAATAGTGGCTGTAAGGGAGTTGGTTTCAGTCTGGTCAGGTTGGTCATATCCATTTAAAAAATCATGTATTTTATTTAGAACTTGCTGGAATTTATGTCTCATATTGGCCTCCCTTCTTTTATATCAATATTATATAAAATTTTCCTAAAATCTACAAGATTTTACGAATAAACTAATGAAACTAAAAAAGGAGAAGAAAATGGCAGAATTTACATTTGAAATCGAAGAGCACTTGTTGACTCTTTCTGAAAACGAAAAAGGTTGGACCAAGGAAATTAACCGTGTGAGCTTTAATGGTGCCCCTGCAAAGTTTGATATTCGTGCTTGGAGTCCAGACCATACTAAAATGGGCAAAGGGATTACTCTCTCAAATGAAGAATTTCAAACGATGGTGGATGCCTTTAAAGGCAACTAATACTCTTCGAAAATCTCTTCAAACCGCGTCAGCTTTGCCTTGCCGTATGTATGGTTACTGACTTCGTCAGTTTCATCCACAACCTCAAAACAGTGTTTTGAGCAGCCTGCGGCTAGCTTTCTAGTTTGCTCTTTGATTTTCATTGAGTATAAGTTTTCAAAATAAAAGAAAAGGATATTGAGTCATGATAACTCGATATCCTTTTTTAGTTAGTAAAGTAAGCCTGATTTTTAAGGCGTTGAAGTAGGGGACGGCTAATAAAACTAATAGCCAGAAGTTTGCCAAGGTCTGGAATGATAAAGGGAAGAACCCCCACAGCAAGAGCTTTTTCAAATGCCATTCCAGCTAGGAAATGCAAGCTGAGAATCCCGCCGACAAAGACAAGGGCATCACCCAAGAGGTTTGCAAGAAAAATCTTAACAACACCACTCTTGCTGTTGGTTAGAGAGGAAGTAAGTCCAGAGTAAACGAGATAAAACCAAAGATAGCCTGCAGTAGGGCCAACTAAAGCCTGAAAACCAGCTCCACCTCCTGCAAAGACAGGAAGACCGATAGCACCTAGAAGAAGATAGAGTCCAGCAGAAAGTACAGCCTCTCTAGGTCTAAAGACAGTAGCAATCAAGCCGATTGCAAAGTTTTGCAGAGTGAAGGGAACAGGTCCAATTGGAAGACTGATTTGTGCCAAAACAGCAATGAGAGCAGCCCCAATAGCAGGGATAGCATAAACGTGAGCTTTTTTCAAAATAGTTAACCTCTTTTCTAATGTATAGTAACTATTATACTCATATAGGAGTCGATGTCAACCATTTTTTAAAAACAAGGTAACAAAAACTGTAACAGCCGATTTTCGTGACTAGTCAAGTTGGATAATTTTTTGTTGATTCGAAAATCATTAAAAAAGAAGCAGACATATTTATATCAGCTTCTTTTGTTTCGATTAACGCATGGTTACAAATTCTTCAGATGAAGTTGGGTGAATCGCTACAGTTGCGTCAAAGTCAGCCTTGGTTGCTCTCATTTTGATAGCAACAGCAAATCCTTGAATCATTTCATCAACGCCGTAGCCAATTCCGTGAAGTCCGACAACTTTTTCTTCTGAACCAGCTGTGATCAATTTGAAACGAGTTTCTTGACGGTTGCAAGTGCAAGCAGAGTACATAGAAGTAAAGCTTGATTTGTAAACCTTGATTTGGTCTTGACCGTATTCTTTAATAGCTTGTTCTTCTGTCAAACCAACAGTTCCGATAGCAGGGTGTGAAAAGACAACAGTTGGAATAGTTGAGTAATCCATTTTTGCAGTTGTTTTTCCGTTAAAGAGACGTTCTGATAGGGTACGCCCAGCCTTGATTGCAACTGGAGTCAGTTCTTTTTCACCTGTTACATCACCTAGAGCATAGATTCCCTCAACAACAGTATTTTGGTATTCATCTACTTGGATAAAGCCACGTTCATTCAGAGTCACTCCAGCTTTTTCAAGTTGCAAGCTCTTAACGTTTGGACGGCGACCTGTAGCCCAGATAACTTGGCTAGCTGTGTGACTGGTACCATCCTCGAAATGAATGGTAATGCCTTTAGCAGTTTTTTCTAACTTGGCAGGGACTTTGTGAGTATGAAGTGGCAAGTTTATTCTTTCCATTTCCTTGACCAAACCTTCAACGATGTAGGAATCAAAACCACGTAAAGGACGATCGCGGCGAACAAAGAGATCTGTCTTGACACCAAAAGTGTGGAGTACGCCAGCTAATTCAACGGCGATATAACCAGCGCCTAGAATGGCAACTGACTCTGGAAGTTCTTCCCAGGCAAATACATCATCAGAAGAGCCACCTAGCTCAGCACCAGGAATATTAGGAATACTTGGATGGGCACCTGTAGCAATCACGATATGTTTAGCACGAATCAGTTCACCATTTACGCTTACAGTATGAGAATCTACAAATTCAGCATGACCTTCAATCAAGTCTACACCGTTGCGTTTAAAACTACTATCATAAGAAGAACGAGCGCGATCAATGTAGGCTTCACGATTGCGACGTAGGGTTGCAAAGTCAAAGTTAAGATCAGTAGTCTTAAAGCCGTAGTCTTCTCCAAATTGATGGAAAGTCTCAGCGATTTGCGCCCCGTACCACATGATTTTTTTAGGAACACAACCGACGTTGACACAGGTTCCACCTAATTTCTTTTCCTCAATAACGGCTGCTTTGGCTCCATGTTCACCAGCACGGTTCATGGTAGCGATTCCTCCGCTACCTCCACCGATAGCAATGATATCATATTCTCTCATTGAAAACTCCTTTGTAATCTTTTAAATAGTAGAGCGTCTTTTTTGATAGTTATATTTTATTCTTTTTTTGATTTGATTGCAAAAATCTGCTACGCACAAAAAATTGCAAAAAAGCTTGCCAAATAAGTCAAGATAGTGTATTATATATCTAGTACAATAGAAAAGAAAAATTCCGAACGATTGCTTAATCCTGAACTGTATTGTTTGCTGGAGGGAAATTTGGTATAATAGCAAAGTATTGTAAAAAAGAAAAGGAGTTTCATTATGAAGAAAAAGAATGGTAAAGCTAAAAAGTGGCAACTGTATGCAGCAATCGGTGCTGCGAGTGTAGTTGTATTGGGTGCCGGGGGGATTTTACTTTTTAGACAACCTTCTCAGACTGCTGTAAAAGATGAGCCTACTCATCTTGTTGTTGCCAAGGAAGGAAGCGTGGCATCCTCTGTTTTATTGTCAGGGACAGTAACAGCAAAAAATGAACAATATGTTTATTTTGATGCTAGTAAGGGTGATTTAGACGAAATCCTTGTTTCTGTGGGCGATAAGGTCAGCGAAGGGCAGGCTTTAGTCAAGTACAGTAGTTCAGAAGCGCAGGCGGCCTATGATTCAGCTAGTCGAGCAGTAGCTAAGGCAGATCGTCATATCAATGAACTCAATCAAGCACGAAATGAAGCCGCTTCAGCTCAGGCTCCACAGTTACCAGCGCCAGTAGGAGGAGAAGATGCAACGGTGCAAAGCCCAACTCCAGTGGCTGGAAATTCTGTTGCTTCTATTGATGCTCAATTGGGTGATGCCCGTGATGCGCGTGCAGATGCTGCAGCGCAATTAAGCAAGGCTCAAAGTCAATTGGATGCAACAACTGTTCTCAGTACCCTAGAGGGAACTGTAGTCGAAGTCAATAGCAATGTTTCTAAATCTCCAACAGGGGCGAGTCAAGTTATGGTTCATATTGTCAGCAATGAAAATTTACAAGTCAAGGGAGAATTGTCTGAGTACAATCTAGCCAACCTTTCTGTAGGTCAAGAAGTAAGCTTTACTTCTAAAGTGTATCCTGATAAAAAATGGACTGGGAAATTAAGCTATATTTCTGACTATCCTAAAAACAATGGTGAAGCAGCTAGTCCAGCAGCCGGGAATAATACAGGTTCTAAATACCCTTATACTATTGATGTGACAGGCGAGGTTGGTGATTTGAAACAAGGTTTTTCTGTCAACATTGAGGTTAAAAGCAAAACTAAGGCTATTCTTGTTCCTGTTAGCAGTCTAGTAATGGATGATAGTAAAAATTATGTCTGGATTGTGGATGAACAACAAAAGGCTAAAAAAGTTGAGGTTTCATTGGGAAATGCTGACGCAGAAAATCAAGAAATCACTTCTGGTTTGACAAATGGTGCTAAGGTCATCAGTAATCCAACATCTTCCTTGGAAGAAGGAAAAGAGGTGAAGGCTGATGAAGCAACTAATTAGTCTAAAAAATATCTTCAGAAGCTACCGTAATGGTGACCAAGAACTGCAGGTTCTCAAAAATATCAATCTAGAAGTGAATGAGGGTGAATTTGTAGCCATCATGGGGCCATCTGGTTCTGGTAAGTCCACTCTGATGAATACGATTGGCATGTTGGATACACCAACCAGTGGAGAATATTATCTTGAAGGTCAAGAAGTGGCTGGGCTTGGTGAAAAACAACTAGCTAAGGTTCGTAACCAACAAATCGGTTTTGTCTTTCAGCAGTTCTTTCTTCTATCGAAGCTCAATGCTCTGCAAAATGTAGAATTGCCCTTGATTTACGCAGGAGTTTCGTCTTCAAAACGTCGCAAGTTGGCTGAGGAATATTTAGACAAGGTTGAATTGACAGAACGTAGTCACCATTTACCTTCAGAATTATCTGGTGGTCAAAAGCAACGTGTAGCCATTGCGCGTGCCTTGGTAAACAATCCTTCTATTATCCTAGCGGATGAACCGACAGGAGCCTTGGATACCAAAACAGGTAACCAAATTATGCAATTATTGGTTGATTTGAATAAAGAAGGAAAAACCATTATCATGGTAACGCATGAGCCTGAGATTGCTGCCTATGCCAAACGTCAGATTGTCATTCGGGATGGGGTCATTTCGTCTGACAGTGCTCAGTTAGGAAAGGAGGAAAACTAAGATGCAGAATCTGAAATTTGCCTTTTCATCTATCATGGCTCACAAGATGCGTTCTTTGCTTACTATGATTGGGATTATTATCGGTGTTTCATCAGTTGTTGTGATTATGGCTTTGGGTGATTCCCTATCTCGTCAAGTCAATAAAGATATGACTAAATCTCAGAAAAATATTAGCGTCTTTTTCTCTCCTAAAAAAAGTAAAGATGGGTCTTTTACTCAGAAACAATCAGCTTTTACGGTTTCTGGAAAGGAAGAGGAAGTTCCTGTTGAACCGCCAAAACCGCAAGAATCCTGGGTTCAAGAGGCAGCTAAACTGAAGGGAGTGGATAGTTACTATGTAACCAATTCAACGAATGCCATCTTGACCTATCAAGATAAAAAGGTTGAGAATGCTAATTTGACAGGTGGAAACAGAACTTACATGGACGCTGTTAAGAATGAAATTATTGCAGGTCGTAGTCTGAGAGAGCAAGATTTCAAAGAGTTTGCAAGTGTTATTTTGCTAGATGAGGAATTGTCCATTAGTTTATTTGAATCTCCTCAAGAGGCTATTAACAAGGTTGTAGAAGTCAATGGATTTAGTTACCGGGTCATTGGGGTTTATACTAGTCCGGAGGCTAAAAGGTCAAAAATATATGGGTTTGGTGGCTTGCCTATTACTACCAATATCTCCCTTGCTGCGAATTTTAATATAGATGAAATAGCTAGTATTGTCTTTCGAGTGAATGATACCAGTTTAACCCCAACTCTGGGTCCAGAACTGGCACGAAAAATGACAGAGCTTGCAGGCTTACAACAGGGAGAATACCAGGTGGCAGATGAGTCCGTTGTATTTGCAGAAATTCAACAATCGTTTAGTTTTATGACGACGATTATTAGTTCCATCGCAGGGATTTCTCTCTTTGTTGGAGGAACTGGTGTCATGAACATCATGCTGGTTTCGGTGACAGAGCGCACTCGTGAGATTGGTCTTCGTAAGGCTTTGGGCGCAACACGTGCCAATATTTTAATTCAGTTTTTGATTGAATCCATGATTTTGACCTTGTTAGGTGGCTTAATTGGCTTGACAATTGCAAGTGGTTTAACTGCCTTAGCAGGTTTGTTACTGCAAGGTTTAATAGAAGGTATAGAAGTTGGAGTATCAATCCCAGTTGCCCTATTTAGTCTTGCAGTTTCGGCTAGTGTTGGTATGATTTTTGGAGTCTTGCCAGCCAACAAGGCATCGAAACTTGATCCAATTGAAGCCCTTCGTTATGAATGAGATCAACAAGATGGACACTCGTCTATCTTGTTTTTGTATGGATTTCCCTATCGAAATTCATTAAAAATGTGATATAATGAAGTGTTAGAAAAACAGGTTTCATTTGCCTGGAAAGGAAAAATTATGTCTGAAAAAAATTTTTATATTACAACGCCGATTTACTATCCATCTGGGAAACTTCATATCGGTTCTGCCTACACAACTATCGCATGTGATGTCCTAGCACGTTACAAACGCCTGATGGGCTACGATGTATTTTATCTGACAGGTCTTGATGAACATGGTCAGAAAATCCAGCAGAAAGCGGAAGAAGCTGGTATTACACCTCAAGCCTATGTTGATGGAATGGCGGTTGGAGTTAAAGAACTCTGGCAATTACTAGATATCTCATACGATAAATTTATCCGTACAACTGATGACTACCATGAAAAAGTTGTCGCACAAGTCTTTGAACGCTTACTTGCTCAAGATGATATCTACTTGGGTGAATACTCTGGTTGGTATTCAGTATCAGACGAAGAATTCTTTACAGAAAGCCAGCTGGCAGAAGTTTTCCGTGATGAAGCTGGAAATGTGACTGGTGGTATTGCTCCATCAGGCCATGAGGTTGAATGGGTTTCTGAAGAATCATACTTTCTTCGCCTTAGCAAATACCAAGACCGTTTGGTCGAATTTTTCAAAGCTCATCCTGAATTTATCACGCCAGATGGTCGCCTTAATGAAATGCTACGCAACTTCATCGAGCCAGGTTTGGAAGATTTGGCGGTATCTCGTACAACCTTTACATGGGGAGTGCCTGTCCCATCAAATCCAAAACACGTTGTCTACGTTTGGATTGATGCCCTTCTTAACTATGCGACAGCTCTTGGCTACGCTCAAGACGAACATGGTAACTTTGACAAGTTCTGGAATGGAACAGTCTTCCATATGGTAGGAAAAGATATCCTTCGCTTCCACTCTATCTACTGGCCAATCCTTCTTATGATGTTGGATGTTAAATTACCTGATCGTTTGATTGCCCATGGTTGGTTTGTCATGAAAGACGGAAAAATGTCTAAGTCAAAAGGGAATGTCGTTTACCCTGAAATGTTGGTAGAGCGTTATGGACTAGATCCACTTCGTTACTACCTCATGCGTAACCTTCCAGTTGGTTCAGACGGAACCTTTACTCCTGAAGACTATGTCGGCCGTATCAACTATGAATTGGCTAATGACCTTGGGAACCTCCTTAACCGTACGGTTTCCATGATTAATAAGTACTTTGATGGACAAATCCCTGCCTATGTAGAAGGTGTGACTGAATTTGATCATGTTCTTGCTGAGGTTGCAGAACAATCAATCGCAGACTTCCATACACACATGGAAGCAGTTGACTATCCACGTGCGCTTGAAGCAGTCTGGACTCTGATCTCTCGTACCAATAAATACATCGATGAGACCGCACCATGGGTCTTGGCCAAGGATGAAGCTCTTCGTGACCAATTGGCAAGTGTCATGAGCCACTTGGCAGCCAGCATTCGTGTAGTTGCTCACTTGATTGAACCATTTATGATGGAAACTAGTCGTGCAGTTTTGACTCAACTTGGTTTGGAAGAAGTTTCTAGTCTTGAAAACTTGAGTTTGGCTGACTTCCCAGCAGATGTGACTGTAGTTGCCAAAGGAACACCTATCTTTCCACGTCTAAATATGGAAGAAGAAATCACCTATATCAAGGAACAAATGGAAGGCAATAAACCAGCAGTCGAAAAAGAATGGAATCCGGACGAAGTTGAGCTCAAACTAAACAAGGATGAAATCAAGTTTGAAGACTTTGACAAGGTTGAAATCCGTGTCGCAGAAGTCAAAGAAGTGTCTAAAGTAGAAGGTTCAGATAAGTTGCTTCAATTCCGCTTGGATGCTGGTGATGGAGAAGATCGTCAGATTCTTTCAGGAATTGCAAAATACTATCCAAATGAACAAGAATTGGTCGGCAAGAAAGTTCAAATCGTTGCTAACCTCAAACCACGTAAAATGATGAAAAAATATGTCAGCCAGGGTATGATTCTATCAGCTGAACATGATGGCAAATTAACCCTTCTCACAGTTGATCCAGCTGTACCAAATGGAAGTGTGATTGGGTAAAAGTAGACAGGACTAGTTCAGACTAGTTCTGTTTTTTTATTTATACTCAATGAAAATCAAAGAGCAAACTAGGAAGCTAGCCGCGGGTTGATCAAAGCACTGCTTTGAGGTTGTAGATAGAACTGACGAAGTCAGCTCAAAACATGTTTTTGAGGTTGTAGATGAAACTGACGAAGTCAGCTCAAAACACTGTTTTGAGGTTGTAGATGAAACTGACGAAGTCAGCTCAAAACACTGTTTTGAGGTTGTAGATGAAACTGACGAAGTCAGTAACCATACATACGGTAGGGCGACGCTGACGTGGTTTGAAGAGATTTTCGAAGAGTATTAACTATTATGCTTTACAAACTAGTGTAGAAGTGATATACTATAGGTGAAGTTACTAGTAGGTATTACAAAATAGATTAGAAGGGAGAAGTGATGAAAGAAACTCAGCTATTAAAAGGTGTTCTTGAAGGTTGTGTCTTGGATATGATTGGTCAAAAAGAGCGGTATGGTTATGAGTTGGTTCAGACTTTGCGAGAGGCTGGATTTGATACTATCGTTCCAGGAACTATTTATCCTTTGTTGCAAAAGTTAGAAAAAAATCAATGGATAAGAGGCGACATGCGCCCGTCGCCAGATGGTCCAGATCGGAAGTATTTTTCATTAATGAAAGAAGGAGAAGAGCGTGTCTCAGTCTTTTGGCAACAATGGGACGATTTGAGTCAAAAAGTAGAAGGGATTAAGAATGGGGGTTAAACCATGAAGAAAATGAAGTATTACGAAGAAACAAGCGCTTTGCTACATGAGTTTTCTGAGGAGAATCAAAAGTATTTTGAGGAGTTGTGGGAAAGTTTTAATCTTGCTGGATTTCTCTATGATGAAGACTATCTCAGAGAGCAGATCTATTTGATGATGCTAGATTTCTCAGAAGCAGAACGAGATGGCATGAGTGCAGAGGATTATCTAGGTAAGAATCCTAAAAAAATAATGAAAGAGATTCTCAAGGGAGCACCTCGCAGTTCTATCAAAGAGTCCCTTTTGACGCCAATTCTTGTCCTGGCGGTATTACGTTATTATCAACTACTAAGTGATTTTTCTAAAGGTCCTCTCTTAACAGTCAATTTGCTCACATTTTTAGGGCAACTTCTTATTTTTCTGATTGGATTTGGACTTGTGGCCACAATTTTACGAAGAAGTTTAGTCCAAGATTCTCCTAAAATGAAAATTGGCACTTACATTGTTGTTGGGACTATAGTTCTTTTAGTTGTTTTAGGATATGTAGGAATGGCAAGCTTCATACAAGAAGGAGCCTTTTATATTCCGGCTCCCTGGGATAGTTTGTCTGTCTTTACGATTTCGCTAGTTATCTGTATTTGGAATTGGAAAGAAGCGGTCTTTCGTCCATTTGTCAGTATGATTATTGCCCATCTTGTGGTGGGTTCTCTGCTCCGTTATTATGAGTGGATGGGAATTTCAAATGTTTTCCTTACAAAAGTTATTCCTTTAGCTGTCCTCTTTATTGGAATCTTTGTCTTGTTCCGTGGGTTTAAGAAGATAAAATGGAGTGAAGTATAGTCAAAAAGCCGTTGCAAAGCGGTTTTTTGTTATAATGAAGGGAAGAATGTTAGAAATTAAAGGAGAAAAATTTGATGAGATACATAACTCTTGGTCAAGATGACAAAGAATTATCAGAAATTGTTCTCGGAATGATGAGAATAAAAGATAAGTCTGTAAAAGAAGTTGAAGAGCTTGTAGAAACAGCACTTTCTGTTGGAATCAATGCCTTCGACTTGGCTGATATTTATGGTCGTGGTCGTTGTGAAGAACTGTTAGGTCTTGTCCTAAAAAATCGTCCAGATTTAAGAGAAAAGATGTGGATTCAGTCCAAATGTGGCATTCGCATTGAAGAATTTACCTATTTTGATTTTTCTAAGGACTATATTATAAAATCAGTAGACGGTATTTTGCAAAGATTGAAGATTGATCATCTAGATAGCTTGCTCCTTCATCGACCAGATGCTTTGATGGAATCTGACCAAGTAGCAGAAGCCTTTGATCTCCTTTATAAACAAGGTAAAGTTCGAGATTTTGGAGTTTCTAATCAAAATCCTATGATGATGGAGTTGCTTAAAAAAGATGTCAAGCAGCCGTTAGCTGTTAATCAGCTACAATTGAGTGCGGCTTTTACTCCAGGATTTGAATCAGCTTTTCATGTTAATATGGAAGATAGTCAAGCAGCTATGCGAGATGGCAGCATTTTTGAATATTGCCAATTACACGATGTGGTCATTCAAGCATGGTCTGTCTTACAATTCGGGTATTTTAAAGGGAATTTTGTTGGAAATGAGAAATTTCAAGCTTTAAATCAAGTACTTGATCGTTTAGCTATTAAATATGGAGTAACCTCTTCAACTATTGCCATTTCTTGGATATTGCGTTATCCAGCAAAAATGCAGGCAGTTGTAGGTACCACAAATCCTAAGCACTTGAGAGAAGTTAGCCAAGCGGCAAACTTTAGCTTAACAAGAAAAGAATGGTATGAAATTTATCTTGCTGCAGGGAATAATTTGCCGTAAGTAGAAGAAGATGTAAATAAATCACAGTCAAAAAGCCGTTTTAAAGCGGTTTTTTTGTTATAATGAAGGGGAGAATTATTGACATTAAAGGAGAAAAACATGACATTTGAAGAAATTCTACCTGGCTTAAAGGCTAAGAAAAAATATGTACGAACTGGTTGGGGAGGTGCTGAAAACTATGTCCAACTCTTTGATACCATCGAGCAAAATGGGCTTGCACTTGAAGTGACACCTTATTTCTTAATCAACGTGTCTGGAGAAGGAGAAGGTTTTTCCATGTGGAGCCCGACAGCTTGTGATGTTTTGGCAACGGATTGGGTAGAAGTGCATGACTAAACGTGTACTCATTACAGGAGTGAGTTCAGGGATCGGATTGGCTCAAGCTCGCCTCTTTTTAGAGAAGGGCTATCAAGTTTATGGAGTTGACCAAGGTGAAAAGCCACTCTTAGAGGGTGATTTTCACTTTTTACAGAGAGATTTGACCTTGGACTTGGAACCTATTTTTGACTGGTGCCCTCAGGTGGATGTTTTGTGTAATACTGCCGGAGTTTTGGATGATTACAAACCACTGTTGGAACAAACGGCGCAGGACATTCAAGAGATTTTTGAAATCAACTACATTATTCCAGTAGAGTTGACTCGGTATTATTTGACACAAATGCTGGAAAATAAAAAGGGAATCATCATCAATATGTGTTCCATTGCTTCTAGCCTAGCAGGTGGAGGTGGTCACGCCTATACTTCATCCAAGCATGCCTTGGCTGGCTTCACCAAGCAGTTGGCTCTAGACTATGCTGAAGCTGGGATTCAGGTCTTTGGTATCGCTCCAGGAGCAGTCAAGACAGCTATGACCGCTGCGGATTTTGAACCAGGTGGTTTGGCTGACTGGGTGGCTAGTGAAACCCCAATCAAGCGCTGGATTGAGCCAGAGGAAATAGCAGAGCTTAGTCTTTTTTTAGCAAGTGGAAAAGCGAGCGCCATGCAAGGACAAATCTTGACAATAGATGGTGGCTGGTCTTTGAAGTAGGAGGAGTTGGATGGAAATCAAAAAACACTTTGGAGTCTACGCTGTTTGCTTAGAAAATGGGAAGTTACTCTGCATTGAAAAAACGAGAGGCCCTTATCAACATCGGTATGATCTACCTGGAGGCAGTCAGCAACTTGGTGAAGGACTGACGGAAACGCTGACTAGAGAAGTTATGGAAGAGACGGGATTTACTGTTAGAAGCTACTCTAATCCTCGAATCTACGATGTTTTCGTCAGAGAAGAGTTAAAAAATTTTATGGTTCACCATGTCATGGCCTTGTATGATGTTGAAATGAATGAGAGTGCACCTCAAGTTACGATTTCGGAAGCTGTGTCTGATGGTGCGAATGATTCACTTGGATATATTTGGATGGATATTCAAGAGATTACAGAAGAAAATGCATCGCCATTAGTCTTTAAGGTTAAGTCTGAATTATTAGGATTTCCAGAACTGGACAAGACTTCTTACATGAATTGGAAGGTGAATGATGAGAAATCAACTTGCCCTTAGTGGCGAAAAAATTCTTGAAAAAATTTATCCTCAACTATTTCACCACGTCGGCATGATTCGTGGGGAATATTTGTTGAGAGAGCTTAATCAAAACATCATATTAGCAAGTTGTCAGCAATTTGTAAAAGATTATCTAGAGACTATCTGCTCCCTGTACTCAGATGAAGAAGTTTGGTATCGTTTTACTGAATTAACGAATACAGAAGCCAATTGTTTAGTGGGGACTAAAGAGTTTTTTGACGAAGGGCATCCCTTGTTTGGCTATAGAGGAACTAGGCGTTTACTGGCGTGTTTGGATGAATTTCAGGCTGAAGCACATGTCGTTACAGAAGTTTATCAAACCAACCCCAATCTATCTGTTATCTTTCCTTTTGTCAATGATGCCGACCAATTAAAACAAGCTATTACAGTATTGCGTCAGTATGGCTTTACTGGGAAAGTCGGAACGATGATTGAATTACCGTCAGCGTATTTTGACTTATCTAGTATACTGGAAACGGGCATTTCAAAGATTGTAGTTGGAATGAATGATTTGACTTCCTTTGTTTTTGCGACTATGAGAAACAGTCAATGGCATGATATGGAAAGTCCAATAATGTTAGATATGCTAAGAGATATGCAGGATAAAGCAAGAAAGAACAAGATTAATTTTGCTGTAGCAGGCTATCTGAATACTTCTTTCATACAAAAAATGAATCAGTTGGGTATCAAGTGCATTATCCACTACAGTTCTATTCCAGAGATTTTTGATTTAGAGATTGACCATCCAGATCATCTTAAACACATAAAAGAAGAAAGTAAAAAATTACAAAGGAGTACCCATGACACCGCAAGAAATGTGGAATAAATACAAGCAAATCAATCCTTTGATCGGAGATGAAATCGATGCTTGGGCTTTTGGAGTTGAACCAGACCTTTTAGCGGATTTGGTGTTTAAAGGAGAAAAGACAGCAACAGCATCAGCCTATGACCTCTATGTACTAGAAGACGAACCACTTCCCCAAGTAGGGACCTTCGATGTCATTTTAGATAGTCAAAATCAGGCTGTCTGCATTGTCGAAATTACAAAGGTTTCTGTTGAACTCTTCAATCAAGTTTCTGCGCAACATGCCTTTAAGGAAGGTGAGGGAGACAAATCACTTGCCTATTGGCGCCAGGTTCATGAGGACTTTTTCACAGACTGTTTGGGTGAAGTAGGGCTGACTTTTACACCTGAAAGCAAGGTTGTTTTAGAAGAATTTCGCAAGGTCTACCCACTGTAGACTATTAGAAGGAAGAAAGTTTTGGAAATCGCTGTCCAATCCTTTTTTCTCAAGCAAAATATGATATAATAAGTTTGTTTGAAGAAGAGCAGCAGCTCTTAAACTTAGAATAGGAGAAAACTATGCAAGCAGTTGAACATTTTATTAAGCAATTTGTTCCTGAACATTATGATTTATTTTTAGATTTGAGTCGTGAGACCAAGACTTTTTCTGGGAAAGTGACCATCACTGGTCAAGCACAGAGTGACCGCATCTCCCTCCACCAAAAAGACTTGGAAATCACCTCTGTAGAAGTTGCAGGTCAAGCTCGTCCATTTACAGTTGACCATGACAATGAAGCCCTTCATATCGAATTGGCTGAGGCTGGTCAAGTTGAATTGGTTCTTGCCTTTTCTGGTAAAATTACAGACAACATGACAGGGATTTACCCTTCTTATTATACAGTTGATGGAGTCAAGAAGGAGGTCTTGTCTACTCAGTTCGAGAGCCATTTTGCGCGCGAAGCTTTCCCATGTGTGGATGAGCCTGAAGCCAAAGCAACTTTTGACCTCTCTCTTCGCTTTGACCAAGCAGAAGGTGAATTGGCCTTGTCAAACATGCCAGAAATCGATGTTGAAAACCGTAAGGAAACAGGTATCTGGAAGTTTGAGACAACACCTCGCATGTCTTCTTACTTGTTGGCCTTTGTTGCTGGTGATTTGCAAGGGGTGACCGCTAAAACTAAAAATGGTACCCTGGTAGGTGTCTACTCAACCAAAGCACATCCACTTTCAAATCTTGATTTCTCACTGGATATCGCTGTTCGCTCTATCGAGTTTTACGAAGATTACTATGGAGTTAAGTACCCAATTCCTCAATCTCTCCACATCGCCCTTCCTGACTTCTCAGCTGGTGCTATGGAAAACTGGGGTCTTGTGACCTACCGTGAAGTTTACTTGGTTGTCGATGAAAACTCTACATTTGCTAGCCGTCAACAAGTTGCCCTTGTTGTGGCTCATGAATTGGCTCACCAATGGTTTGGGAACCTCGTGACTATGAAATGGTGGGATGACCTTTGGCTCAATGAAAGTTTCGCTAATATGATGGAATACGTCTGTGTGGATACCATCGAACCAAGCTGGAATATCTTTGAAGATTTCCAAACAGGTGGAGTACCTCTTGCTCTTGAACGTGACGCTACTGATGGCGTTCAGTCTGTCCACGTCGAAGTTAAACATCCAGATGAAATCAATACACTCTTTGACGGCGCTATCGTCTATGCCAAAGGAAGCCGTCTCATGCACATGCTTCGCCGTTGGCTAGGAGATGCTGATTTTGCTAAAGGTTTGCACGCCTACTTTGAAAAACACCAATACAGCAACACCATTGGTAGTGACCTTTGGGATGCCCTTGGTCAAGCGTCAGGACGTGATGTCGCAGCCTTCATGGATTCTTGGTTGGAACAGCCTGGTTACCCAGTTCTTACTGTCAAAGTTGAAAATGATGTCTTGAAGATTTCACAAAAACAATTCTTCATCGGTGAGAACGAAGACAAGAACCGTCTCTGGGTGGTGCCCCTCAATAGCAACTGGAAAGGCTTGCCTGATACACTCGAAACTGAAAGTATCGAAATCCCTGGCTACGCAGCTCTTCTTGCTGAAAATGAAGGAGCTCTTCGTCTCAACACTGAAAATACTGCCCACTATATTACCGACTATCAAGGAGACTTGTTAGAAGCTGTTCTTGCTGAGCTAGAGACACTTGATAACACAAGCAAACTGCAAATTGTTCAAGAACGTCGTTTGTTGGCTGAGGCAGGGCACATTTCTTATGCAGACTTGCTTCCAGTTCTTGATAAACTTGCTAAGGAAGAGTCTTATCTGGTGGTTTCAGCTGTTTCTCAAGTGATTTCAGCTCTTGAGCGCTTTATTGATGAAGGAACGGATGCTGAAACAGCCTTCAAAGGACTGGTTGCTAAATTGGCTCGTCATAACTATGACCGTCTTGGTTTTGAAGCTAAAGACGGAGAATCAGATGAGGATGAATTGGTTCGTCAGCTGGCTGTTTCGATGATGATTCGCTCAAATGATGCAGAAGCTAGTCAAGTCGCTAGCCAAATCTTCGCAACACACAAGGAGAATCTTGCAGGACTCCCAGCAGCTATTCGTTCACAAGTTCTGATTAATGAGATGAAACATCATGAGACTAAAGACTTGTTAGCACTTTATCTTGATACTTATACTCACGCAACAGATGCTGTCTTTAAACGCCAGTTGGCAGCAGCTCTTGCATACAGTACAGATGCGGATAATATCCAAAACTTGATTACTTCTTGGAAGGACAAATTTGTGGTCAAACCACAGGACTTGTCTGCTTGGTATTACCAATTCCTAGCTCATCAAGCAACTCAGAAAACAGCTTGGTCTTGGGCGCGTGAAAACTGGGCTTGGATTAAGGCAGCCCTTGGAGGAGATATGAGCTTTGATAGCTTTGTTATCCTTCCTGCTCATGTATTTAAGACTCAGCAACGCTTGGCGGAATACAAGGAGTTCTTTGAGCCGCAACTTTCTGACCTTGCTCTTAGCCGTAACATCGGTATGGGAATCAAGGAAATTGCAGCACGTGTTGACTTGATTAGCCGTGAAAAAGCTGCAGTCGAAGCAGTTGTTCTTCAATACGGAAATGCATAAATAAGCCTAAAATAAAAAGAAAACTCAGCTATCTCATGTAAAATGCAGAGAGTTGAGTTTTTTTTAAGGCAAATTTGGTATAATAGTTTTAATAAGGAGGAGTTTCTCATGATAAAAATCTTATTGGTTGAGGATGACCTAGGTCTGTCAAATTCAGTATTTGACTTTTTAGACGATTTTGCGGATGTTATGCAGGTATTTGATGGAGAAGAAGGTCTCTACGAAGCTGAGAGTGGTGTCTATGACTTGATTTTGCTGGATTTGATGTTGCCAGAAAAAAATGGTTTCCAAGTCTTAAAAGAATTGCGTGAAAAGGGAATTACGACACCAGTTCTGATTATGACTGCCAAGGAAAGTTTGGATGACAAGGGACATGGATTTGAACTGGGAGCGGATGATTATCTGACCAAACCTTTCTACCTAGAAGAACTTAAAATGCGGATTCAGGCCCTTCTCAAACGTTCAGGGAAGTTTAATGAAAACACCTTGACTTATGGGAATATCGTGGTTAATTTATCAACCAATACCGTTAAAGTTGAAGATACTCCTGTCGAATTGCTGGGGAAAGAGTTCGATTTACTAGTTTATTTCCTTCAAAATCAAAATGTGATTTTGCCTAAGACGCAGATTTTTGACCGTCTATGGGGATTTGATAGTGATACAACGATTTCGGTTGTCGAAGTCTATGTTTCAAAAGTCCGTAAGAAATTAAAGGGAACCACTTTTGCAGAGAATTTGCAAACCTTGCGTAGTGTTGGGTATCTTTTAAAAGATGTTCAGTAAACTTAAAAAAACATGGTATGCGGATGACTTTAGTTATTTTATCCGCAACTTCGGTGTCTTCACCCTGATTTTTTCTACAATGACTCTGATTATTTTACAAGTCATGCATTCGAGTCTTTATACTTCGGTGGACGATAAGCTTCATGGACTGAGTGAAAATCCTCAAGCAGTTATTCAGCTGGCTATAAATAGGGCAACAGAAGAGATTAAAGATTTAGAAAATGCTAGGGCGGACGCTAGTAAAGTAGAAATAAAACCTAATGTCAGTTCCAATACGGAAGTCATTCTCTTTGATAAGGACTTTACTCAACTTCTTTCTGGAAATCGATTTTTGGGCTTGGATAAGATTAAGTTAGAAAAGAAAGAACTAGGACATATCTACCAGATTCAGGTTTTTAATAGCTATGGGCAGGAAGAAATCTATCGTGTGATTTTGATGGAGACCAATATTAGTTCGGTTTCAACCAATATCAAGTATGCTGCTGTCTTGATTAATACCAGTCAGTTGGAGCAGGCTAGTCAAAAGCATGAGCAATTGATTGTGGTCGTGATGGCTAGTTTCTGGATTTTGTCTTTACT
The DNA here is from genome assembly GCF_001457635.1 of Streptococcus pneumoniae. Taxonomy (NCBI): domain Bacteria; kingdom Bacillati; phylum Bacillota; class Bacilli; order Lactobacillales; family Streptococcaceae; genus Streptococcus; species Streptococcus pneumoniae. The sequence goes on along the minus strand of NZ_LN831051.1, from coordinate 1,852,571 downwards.
TGCCAGTCTCTATCTAGCTAGGGTCAGTGTTAGGCCCCTGCTTGAGAGTATGCAGAAGCAACAGTCTTTTGTGGAAAATGCCAGTCATGAGTTACGAACTCCACTCGCAGTTTTGCAAAATCGCTTAGAGACCCTTTTTCGTAAGCCAGAAGCTACCATTATGGATGTGAGTGAAAGCATTGCATCGAGTTTGGAAGAAGTCCGAAATATGCGTTTTTTAACGACAAGCTTGCTGAACTTAGCTCGGAGAGATGATGGGATTAAGCCAGAGCTTGCAGAAGTTCCAACTAGCTTTTTTAATACAACTTTCACAAACTATGAGATGATTGCTTCGGAAAATAATCGTGTCTTCCGTTTTGAAAATCGTATCCATCGAACAATTGTCACAGATCAGCTTCTTCTGAAACAACTGATGACCATTCTTTTCGATAATGCCGTCAAGTATACTGAGGAGGATGGTGAAATTGATTTTCTTATCTCGGCGACCGATCGCAATCTTTATTTACTTGTTTCTGATAATGGAATCGGTATTTCGACAGAAGATAAAAAGAAAATTTTTGACCGTTTTTATCGAGTAGACAAGGCTAGAACCCGGCAAAAAGGTGGTTTTGGTTTAGGATTATCCCTAGCCAAGCAAATTGTAGATGCTCTAAAAGGAACTGTTACTGTCAAAGATAATAAACCCAAGGGAACAATCTTTGAAGTGAAGATTGCCATTCAGACACCATCTAAAAAGAAAAAATAAAAATATCGCTCCAACTGGGGCGATATTTTGGATTTATCTTCTACGTTTTCGTTTGATAATAGACCGTTGAACTTTTAAAACAAGTAAGCTGAATCCGATTGCTGCGGCAAAGGCAAGAGCAGTTGATAATTTTAATGCTAAAAAGATAAAACTAAAGATAGCAATACAGATACAAAAAACAGCGATATTAATAAAAAATAGGATTTCCTTGAGATTGGCATCAGATTGCGCTTCAGGTGTATAAGCTTGGTAATGAGGAAGCTGCTGGTTTAATTCTTCTTGATAGTCTACCTCATAGGATTGTAATTTTCTTACGGGCATAATTCTCTCCTTAACAGTACATACCTATTTTATCATTTTTTCGGCAGAGAATTATTACAGAAAGGTTACAAAAAGAATAAAGTCCCTTTTCATTTTCAAAGCATGGATGATTTTGGAGAAATGTGGTATAATTTTTCTTATGGAAAAGATTGTCATTACAGCAACTGCTGAAAGTATTGAACAAGTTGAACAACTACTCGAAGCTGGCGTAGACCGTATCTATGTCGGTGAGAAAGATTTTGGCCTTCGTCTGCCAACGACCTTTAGTTATGACCAATTACGTGAAATCGCTAAGTTGGTTCATGATGCTGGTAAGGAATTGATCGTTGCGGTCAATGCTCTCATGCACCAAGATATGATGGACCGTATCAAGCCTTTCTTAGACTTCTTGGAAGAAATCAAGACAGACTATATTACGATTGGGGATGCAGGCGTCTTTTACGTAGTTAACCGCGATGGTTATTCATTTAAGACCATCTACGATGCTTCAACCATGGTAACTAGCAGTCGTCAGATTAACTTCTGGGGACAAAAGGCTGGCGCATCTGAGGCTGTTTTGGCGCGTGAAATTCCATCAGCTGAACTTTTCAAAATGCCAGAGATTTTGGAAATTCCTGCTGAAGTTTTGGTTTACGGTGCTAGCGTCATCCATCATTCTAAACGTCCACTCTTGCAAAACTACTATAACTTTACACATATCGATGATGAAAAGACGCATAAACGTGACCTCTTCTTGGCTGAGCCAAGTGATCCAGAGAGCCACTATTCCATTTTTGAAGATAATCATGGGACCCATATCTTTGCCAACAATGACCTTGATTTGATGATCAAATTAACAGAATTGGTGGAGCATGGCTTTACTCGCTGGAAACTAGAAGGGCTCTACACTCCTGGTCAGAACTTTGTTGAGATTGCAAAACTCTTTATCCAAGCGCGTAACTTGATTCAAGAGGGCAACTTTAGCCATGATCAAGCCTTCTTGCTGGATGAAGAAGTTCGTAAACTTCACCCTAAAAACCGTTTCCTTGATACAGGATTTTATGACTACGATCCTGACATGGTTAAATAAAATACATGATTCGTTGAGAGAAGGAAGATGCAAACATTTCTTCTCTCAATTTTTCGTATTTCTTCACTATTTTACAAAAATCAGCAGGCTAGAATGCTCTATTCGATGGGATTTTTAAGAAAAGTAGTGTTCTTGAGTTTGAAAATTATCCTATGTTTGTAGGTGCCAAATGGCCCTTTTTTTGGTATAATTTTTTATAATGAAAACGATTGGTAATCGCTATGTTGTGGTGGATTTAGAGGCAACTAGCACAGGTAGTAAGGCTAAAATTATCCAAGTGGGAATTGTCGTGATTGAGGATGGAGAAATCGTCGATCACTATACGACGGATGTCAATCCACATGAACCCTTGGATGCTCATATCAAAGAACTGACAGGATTGACAGACCAACGTCTGGCGCAAGCACCTGATTTTTCGCAAGTTGCCAGAAAAATATTTGACTTGGTGGAGGATGGGATTTTTGTAGCCCATAATGTTCAGTTTGATGCTAATCTCTTGGCGGAAAATTTATTTTTTGAAGGCTATGAGCTAAGAAACCCTCGTGTTGATACGGTCGAATTGGCCCAGGTCTTTTTCCCTGAACTGGAAAAATATAGCTTGCCGATTTTGTGTCGAGAATTAGGAATTCCTCTTAAACACGCACACACAGCCCTTTCAGATGCCCAAGCTACAGCAGAATTACTTCTTTTTTTACGGGAAAAGATGACCCAGCTTCCTAAAGGTCTCTTGGAACGCTTGCTGGAAATGGCTGACGCTCTCCTATATGAGTCCTACCTGGTTATTGAGGAAACTTATCGCAACCAATCTATCCTGAGTTCTCCAGACTTGGTCCAAGTTCAAGGTCTGTATTTTAAGAAAATGGCAGCTTCTCTGGAGCCACGAAAACTATCTCAAGACTTTTCTAAAAATATTTCTCTGTTGAACCTTGAAGTGAGGGAGGAACAAGAAAGTTTTGCTAAAGAGGTTGGCTTGCTATTGAAAGATGAACCTGTCTCTCTGATTCAAGCGCCGACAGGGATTGGGAAAACCTATGGCTATCTCTTACCCGCTTTATCTCAATCCAAAGAGCGACAAATTGTTCTTAGTGTTCCGACAAAGATTCTTCAAAATCAAATCATGGAAGAAGAAGGTAAACGCCTCAAGGAAGTGTTCCATACAGATATTCATAGCTTAAAGGGACCACAAAATTATCTGAAGTTGGATGCCTTTTATCATTCCTTGCAGGAAAATGATGAAAATCGCTTATTTAGACGCTTTAAAATGCAAGTCTTGGTCTGGCTTACTGAGACAGAGACAGGAGATTTGGATGAAATCGGGCAACTCTACCGTTACCAACATTTTCTAGCAGACCTTCGTCATGATGGGAATTTATCATCCCAGAACTTATTTGTGACGGAAGATTTTTGGAAACGTAGTCAAGAAAGGGCAGAGACTTGCAAGCTTTTAGTGACTAATCATGCCTATCTCGTAACCAGACTTGAAGATAATCCTGAATTTGTCAGTGACCGTTTACTGATTATTGATGAAGTCCAAAAGATTTTGTTAGCTCTAGAAAATCTGCTTCAAGAGACCTACGATATACAATCTATTATCGATTTAATTGATAAGGCTTTAGTAGGAGAAGAAAACAGGGTTCAACAACGGATACTAGAAAGTATTCGCTTTGAGTGTCTCTACTTGATAGAACAATTTCAGTCTGGTAAATCTAGGAAAAATATCTTAGATTCTCTGGACAATCTCCATCAGTATTTTTCAGAATTAGAAGTAGAAGGCTTTGATGAGCTGGTTCGCTATTTTACAGCTGAAGGTGATTACTGGCTTGAAGTAACTGAAACGAGTCAAAAGAAAATTCAGATTTCTTCTACAAAATCAGGCCGTACTCTTCTGTCCTCTTTACTTCCTGAGAGTTGCCAAGTCTTGGGAGTATCAGCTACTCTTGAGATTAGTCAGAGGGTTTCTTTGGCAGACCTTTTAGGCTATCCTGAAGTCAAATTTGTCAAGATTGAATCTCGGGGAAAACAGGAACAAGAAGTGGTTATGGTCAAAGATTTCCCTCTGGTAACAGAAACCTCCTTAGAAGTCTATGCCAGAGAGGTAGCTGCTTTACTAGTGGAAATTCAAGCTTTCCAGCAACCGATTTTGGTTCTCTTTACCGCTAAAGACATGCTTCTAGCAGTATCGGATTTACTTACAGTTAGCCACTTGGCCCAGTATAAAAATGGGGATGTTCATCAGCTAAAGAAACGCTTTGAAAAAGGTGAACAACAAATCTTGCTTGGTGCAGCAAGTTTCTGGGAGGGAGTTGATTTTTCAAGCCATCCTTTTGTGATTCAAGTTGTACCGAGGCTTCCTTTCCAAAATCCTCAAGAACCCTTGACGAAAAAGATTAATCAAGAACTGAATCAAGAAGGGAAAAATGCCTTTTATGATTATCAATTGCCAATGGCCATTATTCGTTTAAAACAGGCTTTGGGAAGAAGTATGAGACGTGAATACCAACGTTCCTTAACTCTTATTTTGGATAGGAGAATCGTCGGAAAACGATACGGCAAACAAATAGTAGCATCTCTAGCAGAAGAAGCGACTGTTAAAACCATCTCTCGATCCGAAGTTGACGAGGCTATTGATAGATTTTTTAATGAACTTTGATAAATAGTATTGTATGAAAGTATAAGGTTAGTATATATGAAACGTTCTCTCGACTCAAGAGTCGATTACAGTTTGCTCTTGCCAGTATTTTTTCTACTGGTCATCGGTGTGGTGGCTATCTATATAGCCGTTAGTCATGATTATCCCAATAATATTCTGCCCATTTTAGGGCAGCAGGTCGCCTGGATTGCCTTGGGGCTTGTGATTGGTTTTGTGGTCATGCTCTTTAATACAGAATTTCTTTGGAAGGTGACCCCCTTTCTATATATTTTAGGCTTGGGACTTATGATCTTGCCGATTGTATTTTATAATCCAAGCTTAGTTGCATCAACGGGTGCCAAAAACTGGGTATCAATAAATGGAATTACCCTATTCCAACCGTCAGAATTTATGAAGATATCCTATATCCTCATGTTGGCTCGTGTCATTGTCCAATTTACAAAGAAACATAAGGAATGGAGACGCACGGTTCCGCTGGACTTTTTGTTAATTTTCTGGATGATTCTCTTTACCATTCCAGTCCTAGTTCTTTTAGCACTTCAAAGTGACTTGGGGACGGCTTTGGTTTTTGTAGCCATTTTCTCAGGAATCGTTTTATTATCAGGGGTTTCTTGGAAAATTATTATCCCAGTATTTGTGACTGCTGTAACAGGAGTTGCTGGTTTCTTAGCTATCTTTATTAGCAAGGACGGACGAGCTTTTCTTCACCAGATTGGAATGCCGACCTACCAAATTAATCGGATTTTGGCTTGGCTCAATCCCTTTGAGTTTGCCCAAACAACGACTTACCAGCAGGCTCAAGGACAGATTGCCATTGGGAGTGGTGGCTTATTTGGTCAGGGATTTAATGCTTCGAATCTGCTTATCCCAGTTCGAGAGTCAGATATGATTTTTACGGTTATTGCAGAAGATTTTGGCTTTATTGGCTCTGTCCTGGTTATTGCCCTCTATCTCATGTTGATTTACCGTATGTTGAAGATTACTCTTAAATCAAATAACCAGTTCTACACTTATATTTCCACAGGTTTGATTATGATGTTGCTCTTCCACATCTTTGAGAATATCGGTGCTGTGACTGGACTACTTCCTTTGACGGGGATTCCCTTGCCTTTTATTTCGCAAGGGGGATCAGCTATTATCAGTAATCTGATTGGTGTTGGTTTGCTTTTATCGATGAGTTACCAGACTAATCTAGCTGAAGAAAAGAGCGGAAAAGTCCCATTCAAACGGAAAAAGGTTGTATTAAAACAAATTAAATAAGGAGAAAATCATGGTAAAAGTAGCAGTTATGTTAGCTCAGGGCTTTGAAGAAATTGAAGCCTTGACAGTTGTAGATGTCTTGCGTCGAGCCAATATCACATGTGATATGGTTGGTTTTGAAGAGCAAGTAACGGGTTCGCATGCAATCCAAGTAAGAGCAGATCATGTCTTTGATGGAGATTTATCAGACTATGATATGATTGTTCTTCCTGGAGGTATGCCTGGTTCTGCACATTTACGTGATAATCAGACCTTGATTCAAGAATTGCAAAGCTTCGAGCAAGAAGGGAAGAAACTAGCAGCCATTTGTGCGGCACCAATTGCCCTCAATCAAGCAGAGATATTGAAAAATAAGCGATACACTTGTTATGACGGCGTTCAAGAGCAAATCCTTGATGGTCACTACGTCAAGGAAACAGTAGTGGTAGATGGTCAGTTGACAACCAGTCGGGGTCCTTCAACAGCCCTTGCCTTTGCCTACGAGTTGGTGGAGCAACTAGGAGGGGACGCAGAGAGTTTACGAACAGGAATGCTCTATCAAGATGTCTTTGGTAAAAATCAGTAAAACGGGAGTTATTCTCTCGTTTTTTATGTGGAAAACTCAGGGAAATCATCGCTTTTTTCATAAAAAAATGCTATAATGAAGGATATGAAATATCACGATTACATCTGGGATTTAGGTGGAACTTTACTGGATAATTATGAAACTTCAACAGCTGCATTTGTTGAAACATTGGCACTGTATGGTATCACACAAGACCATGACAGTGTCTATCAAGCTTTAAAGGTTTCTACTCCTTTTGCGATTGAGACATTCGCTCCCAATTTAGAGAATTTTTTAGAAAAGTACAAGGAAAATGAAGCCAGAGAGCTTGAACACCCGATTTTATTTGAAGGAGTTTCTGACCTATTGGAAGTCATTTCAAATCAAGGTGGCCGTCATTTTTTGGTCTCTCATCGAAATGATCAGGTTTTGGAAATTTTAGAAAAAACCTCTATAGCAGCTTATTTTACAGAAGTGGTGACTTCTAGCTCAGGCTTTAAGAGAAAGCCAAATCCCGAATCCATGCTTTATTTAAGAGAAAAGTATCAGATTAGCTCTGGTCTTGTCATTGGTGATCGGCCGATTGATATCGAAGCAGGTCAAGCTGCAGGACTTGATACCCACTTGTTTACCAGTATCGTGAATTTAAGACAAGTATTAGACATATAAGAAAAAGGAATAAGATGACAGAAGAAATCAAAAATCTGCAGGCACAGGATTATGATGCCAGTCAAATTCAAGTTTTAGAGGGCTTAGAGGCTGTTCGTATGCGTCCAGGGATGTACATTGGATCAACCTCAAAAGAAGGTCTTCACCATCTAGTCTGGGAAATTGTTGATAACTCAATTGACGAGGCCTTGGCAGGATTTGCCAGCCATATTCAAGTTTTTATTGAGCCAGATGATTCGATTACTGTTGTGGATGATGGGCGTGGTATCCCAGTCGATATTCAGGAAAAAACAGGCCGTCCTGCTGTTGAGACCGTCTTTACAGTCCTTCACGCTGGAGGAAAGTTCGGCGGTGGTGGATACAAGGTTTCAGGTGGTCTTCACGGGGTGGGGTCGTCAGTAGTTAATGCCCTTTCCACTCAATTAGACGTTCATGTTCACAAAAATGGTAAGATTCATTACCAAGAATACCGTCGTGGTCATGTTGTCGCAGATCTTGAAATAGTTGGAGATACGGATAAAACAGGAACAACTGTTCACTTCACACCGGACCCAAAAATCTTCACTGAAACAACAATCTTTGATTTTGATAAATTAAATAAACGGATTCAAGAGTTGGCCTTTCTAAATCGCGGTCTTCAAATTTCAATTACAGATAAGCGCCAAGGTTTGGAACAAACCAAGCATTATCATTATGAAGGTGGGATTGCTAGTTACGTTGAATATATCAACGAGAACAAGGATGTAATCTTTGATACACCAATCTATACAGACGGTGAGATGGATGATATCACAGTTGAGGTAGCCATGCAGTACACAACAGGTTACCATGAAAATGTCATGAGTTTCGCCAATAATATTCATACCCATGAAGGTGGAACGCATGAACAAGGTTTCCGTACGGCACTGACTCGTGTTATCAATGATTATGCTCGTAAGAATAAGTTACTGAAAGACAATGAAGATAATTTAACAGGGGAAGATGTTCGCGAAGGATTAACTGCAGTTATCTCAGTTAAACACCCAAATCCACAGTTTGAAGGACAAACCAAGACCAAATTGGGAAATAGCGAAGTGGTCAAGATTACCAATCGCCTCTTCAGTGAAGCCTTCTCCGATTTCCTCATGGAAAATCCACAGATTGCCAAACGTATCGTAGAAAAAGGAATTTTGGCTGCCAAGGCTCGTGTGGCTGCCAAGCGTGCGCGTGAAGTCACACGTAAAAAATCTGGTTTGGAAATTTCCAACCTTCCAGGGAAACTAGCAGACTGTTCTTCTAATAACCCTGCTGAAACAGAACTCTTCATCGTCGAAGGAGACTCAGCTGGTGGATCAGCCAAATCTGGTCGTAACCGTGAGTTTCAGGCTATCCTTCCAATTCGCGGTAAGATTTTGAACGTTGAAAAAGCAAGTATGGATAAGATTCTAGCTAACGAAGAAATTCGTAGTCTTTTCACAGCCATGGGAACAGGATTTGGCGCAGAATTTGATGTTTCGAAAGCCCGTTACCAAAAACTCGTTTTGATGACCGATGCCGATGTCGATGGAGCCCACATTCGTACCCTTCTTTTAACCTTGATTTATCGTCATATGAAACCAATCCTAGAAGCTGGTTATGTTTATATTGCCCAACCACCAATCTATGGTGTCAAGGTTGGAAGCGAGATTAAAGAATATATCCAGCCGGGTGCAGATCAAGAAATCAAACTCCAAGAAGCTTTAGCCCGTTATAGTGAAGGTCGTACCAAACCGACTATTCAGCGTTATAAGGGGCTAGGTGAAATGGACGATCATCAGCTGTGGGAAACAACCATGGATCCCGAACATCGCTTGATGGCTAGAGTTTCTGTAGATGATGCTGCAGAAGCAGATAAAATCTTTGATATGTTGATGGGGGATCGAGTAGAGCCTCGTCGTGAGTTTATCGAAGAAAATGCTGTCTATAGTACACTTGATGTCTAAAAAATAGGGAGAAGTAGTTCCCTTGGTCTAAAAAATATGATATAATCGTTACGATTGTTTCAAGTAAAAAAGGAGTTTGATATGTCTAATGGACAACTAATTTATTTAATGGTTGCAATTGCAGTCATTTTAGTTCTGGCTTATGTAGTGGCAATCTTTCTACGTAAGCGAAACGAGGGGAGATTAGAGGCGCTAGAAGAAAGAAAAGAAGAACTATACAATCTTCCAGTAAATGATGAAGTAGAAGCTGTAAAAAATATGCACTTGATTGGACAAAGTCAAGTGGCTTTCCGTGAATGGAATCAAAAATGGGTCGATTTATCTCTCAACTCTTTTGCCGATATTGAAAATAATCTCTTTGAAGCAGAAGGCTATAACCATTCATTTCGTTTTCTCAAGGCCAGTCATCAAATTGACCAAATTGAGAGTCAAATTACTTTGATTGAAGAAGATATTGCGGCAATTCGCAATGCTTTGGCAGACTTAGAGAAGCAAGAATCTAAAAATAGTGGTCGTGTTCTTCATGCTTTGGATTTATTTGAGGAACTTCAGCATAGAGTTGCTGAAAATTCAGAACAGTATGGTCAAGCCTTGGATGAAATTGAAAAACAATTAGAAAATATCCAATCTGAATTTTCACAATTTGTAACCTTGAATTCATCGGGTGACCCTGTGGAAGCCGCAGTGATTTTGGATAATACAGAAAATCACATTTTGGCCTTAAGTCATATTGTGGATCGTGTTCCAGCCTTGGTTACGACGCTTTCTACAGAATTGCCAAATCAATTACAGGATTTGGAAGCCGGTTATCGTAAACTAATTGATGCTAAGTATCATTTTGTTGAAACGGATATTGAAGCGCGTTTCCACTTGCTTTATGAAGCATTCAAGAAAAACCAAGAGAATATTCGTCAGTTGGAATTGGATAATGCCGAATATGAGAATGGACAGGCACAAGAGGAAATCAATGCCTTGTATGATATTTTTACTCGAGAAATTGCTGCTCAGAAAGTAGTGGAAAATCTACTTGCAACTCTTCCAACTTACCTTCAACATATGAAAGAGAATAATACTTTATTGGGAGAAGATATTGCACGTTTGAACAAGACCTATTTACTTCCTGAGACAGCTGCAAGCCATGTTCGTCGTATTCAGACAGAATTAGAGAGTTTTGAGGCAGCTATTGTTGAGGTAACTTCGAATCAAGAAGAACCAACCCAAGCTTATTCAGTTCTTGAAGAAAATCTTGAGGATTTACAAACTCAACTAAAAGATATTGAAGATGAGCAAATTTCAGTTAGTGAGCGCCTGACACAAATTGAGAAAGATGATATTAATGCACGTCAAAAGGCCAATGTTTATGTCAATCGTCTCCATACTATCAAGCGATACATGGAAAAACGCAATCTGCCAGGTATTCCACAAACTTTCTTGAAGTTATTCTTTACGGCAAGCAATAATACCGAGGATTTAATGGTTGAGTTAGAACAAAAAATGATTAACATTGAATCTGTTACCCGAGTTCTTGAAATTGCAACGAATGATATGGAAGCTTTAGAAACGGAAACTTATAATATTGTACAATATGCAACTTTGACAGAGCAACTCTTGCAATATTCTAACCGCTATCGCTCATTTGATGAACGCATTCAAGAAGCATTTAACGAAGCTTTAGATATTTTTGAAAAAGAATTTGATTATCACGCTTCATTTGACAAGATTTCTCAAGCATTGGAAGTGGCAGAGCCTGGTGTAACCAATCGCTTTGTTACCTCATATGAGAAAACACGTGAAACGATTCGTTTTTAATAAAAGAAAAAGATTTTATTGTGTGAGGAGCAGAATCAAATCTTTTTCTATAGTTGTGGGGAGATTTACTTCATTTTCTCCTGAGATTGAGTTTTTGCCCAGCCGATTTATCCACCACCTCAAAACAGTGTTTTATACTCTTCGAAAATCTCTTCAAATCACGTCAGCGTCGCCTTACCGTACTCAAGTACAGCCTGAGGCTCTTAGTTTGCTTTTTGATTTTCATTTAGTATTAAAGTGATTTCGTCAGTCTTATCTGCAGCTTCAAATCTGTACTTTGAGTAACTTGGTAACCGTTCAATAACGAAGTCTATTGAAAAATCTCCAGACTAGAGAACTCACGGATAGTTCCTAATCTGGGCTCTTTGTCAACTGTAGTGGGTTGAAGTCAGCTAAGCTTGAGAAAGGACAAATTTCGTCCTTTCTTTTTTGATGTTCAAAGCGATAAAAATCCGTTTTTTGAAGTTTTCAAAGTTTCGAAAACCAAAGGCATTGCGCTTGATAAGTTTGATGAGATTATTGGTCGCTTCCAGTTTGGCATTAGAATAGTGTAGTTGAAGGGCGTTGATAATCTTTTCTTTATCTTTGAGGAAGGTTTTAAAGACAGTCTGAAAAATAGGATGAGCCTGCTTAAGATTGTCCTCAATAAGTCCGAAAAATTTCTCTGGTTCCTTATTCTGGAAGTGAAACAGCAAGAGCTGATAGAGCTGATAGTGGTGTTTCAAGTCTTCCGAATAGCTCAAAAGCTTGTTTAAAATCTCTTTATTGGTTAAGTGCATACGAAAAGTAGGACGATAAAATCGCTTATCACTCAGTTTACGGCTATCCTGTTGAATGAGTTTCCAGTAGCGCTTGATAGCCTTGTATTCATGGGATTTTCGATGAAACTGATTCATGATTTGGACATGCACACGACTCATAGCACGGCTAAGATGTTGTACAATATGAAAGCGATCAAGAACGATTTTAGCATTCGGGAGTGAAACAGCCTGGGAGACTGTTTCAGCCTGAGCCTAGAAATTTGAAAGCGAAGCTGTTTAGCCAAGTCATAGTAAGGGCTAAACATATCCATAGTAATGATTTTGACGCGACATCGGACGGCTCTATCATATTTAAGAAAGTGATCTCGGATGACAGCTTGTGTTCTACCTTCAAGAACAGTGATGATATCGAGCTTTTCAAAATCTTGCGCAATGAAGCTCATCTTTCCCTTTGTAAAAGCATACTCATCCCAAGACATAATCTCAGGAAGACAAGAAAAATCATGTTTAAAGTGAAAATCATTGAGCTTTCGAATGACAGTTGAAGTTGAAATGGCCAGCTGATGGGCAATATCGGTCATAGAATTCTTTTCAATTAACTTTTGCGCAATTTTTTGGTTGATGATACGAGGGATTTGGTGATTCTTCTTGACGATAGAAGTTTCAGCGACCATCATTTTTGAACAGTGATAGCACTTGAATCGACGCTTTCTAAGGAGAATTCTAGTAGGCATACCAGTCGTTTCAAGATAAGGAATTTTAGAAGGTTTTTGAAAGTCATATTTCTTCAATTGGTTTCCGCACTCAGGGCAAGATGGGGCGTCGTAGTCCAGTTTGGCGATGATTTCCTTGTGTGTATCCTTATTGATGATGTCTAAAATCTGGATATTAGGGTCTTTAATGTCTAGTAATTTTGTGATAAAATGTAATTGTTCCATATGATTCTTTCTAATGAGTTGTTTTGTCGCTTTTCATTATAGGTCATATGGGACTTTTTTTCTACACAAAAATAGGCTCCATAATATCTATAGTGGATTTACCCACTACAAATATTATAGAGCCCTAATCTGGAGATTTCTTATTTGCACTTTTCTTGTACAACTTTAGTCCACGGTAAATAGGCCTCTAAAACCTCTTTGTTTACGAGAGTTTCCTCGTTTGGAAGACATTCTAGAAGATAGGATAGATATTTCTCGCTATTTATACTAGACTAAAATCAAAAAGCATTATATAATAGTGATATGAAATCAACTAAAGAAGAAATCCAAACCATCAAAACACTTTTAAAAGACTCTCGTACAGCTAAATATCATAAACGCCTTCAAATCGTTCTATAGTAAAATGAAATAAGAACAGTACAAATCGATCAGGACAGTCAAATTGATTTCTAACAATGTTTTAGAAGTAGAGGTGTACTATTCTAGTTTCAATCTATTATATTTCGTCTGATGGGCAAATCTTATAAAGAGATTATAGAACTTTTATAGTAGTTTGAAATAAGATGTGAACAACTCTATCAGGAAAGTCAAATTAATTTATAGAAATATTTTAGCAGCCAAGGTGTACTGTTATAGATTCAATACACTATAGACTGTAATCAAACAACGATTTGGCGAAATGTAAAAAAATATGAGGAGTTCGGACTCGACTCTCTCCTTCAAGAAACACGTGGTGGTCGTAACCATGCATATATGACGGTTGAGGAAGAGAAAGCCTTTCTTGCCCGTCATTTGAAGGCTGCAGAGGCAGGAGAATTTGTTACAATTGATGCCTTATTTCAGGCTTATAAAAAGGAGTTAGGTCGTTCCTACACACGTGATGCCTTCTATCAACTGTTGAAGCGCCATGGTTGGCGAAATATTATGCCACGTCCAGAACATCCTAAGAAAGCAGACGCTCAAACCATTGTCGCGTCTAAAAATAAAATTTCAATTCAAGAAGAAAAGAAAGCGCTTTAAAACCAGTAGACGTTTTCATAAGGTTCGCTTGATGTACCAAGATGAGGCTGGCTTCGGTAGAATCAGTAAACTGGGATCTTGTTGGTCTCCAATAGGAGTAGGTCCACATGTCCATAGTCACTATATACGAGAATTTCGCTATTGTTATGGACCCATACAGGCGAATCATTTTTCTTAATAGCTGGTGGATGTAATACTGAGTGGATGAACGTCTTTTTAGAAGAGCTTTCACAAGCTTATCCAGATGATTATCTTTTATTCGTTATGGACAATGCTATATGGCATAAATCAAGTACCTTAAAGATTCCGACTAATATTGGCTTTGCATTTATTCCTCCATACACACCAGAGATGAACCCCATTGAACAAGTGTGGAAAGAGATTCGTAAACGTGGATTTAAAAATAAAGCCTTTCAAACTTTGGAAGATGTCATGAATCAACTTTAAGATATCATACAAGGACTGGAGAAGGAGGTGATAAAGCCCATCGTTAATCGGAGATGGACTAGAATGCTTTTTGAAAGCAGATGAGTATAAAAAGAAAGTCCTCATTTCAATAGAAATCACGACTTTCTGATGGATTTATTTTTGGAGTGATAGAAAAGCCCTTCATAAGCCAGTCTACTTGTTCAGGTGTGAGAGCTTTGACATCCTTTTCTGTACTGGGCCAAGTCAGTCTGCCGTTCTCAAAGCGTTTATATAGTAGCCAAAATCCTTGACCATCCCAGTAAAGGGCTTTAAAGCGGTCTTTACGTCCACCACAAAAGAGAAAGACTTGACCGGAGAAAGGATCCAATTCAAAGTGGGTTTTAACTACATAGGCTAATGAGTCTATTCCCTGCCTCATATCTATCTTGCTACAAACAAGGTGAACTTGACCTAAATCACTTAGTTGAATTATCATAGTACAATACCTTTCCTCCGATAATTATTTTTTATCTAGTATACTGGAAGTTGGGGAATTAGGATAGATACCTTGTTATGACGCGCTTACGTAACTTGTAACTAGCTGCCTAGTTTGATCTTTGCTTCTTCATTGATTAGCAGTAGATTTCAAAATGATAAAAACGCATAATAGTGGGTGTAGAATGAACTGCCCCCCAAAAGTTAGACAGAAAAAATCTAACTTTTGGGGTGTTTTTATTATGAAATTGAGTTATGATGATAAAGTTCAGATCTATGAACTTAGAAAACAAGGATATAGCTTAGAGAAGCTTTCAAATAAATTTGGGATAAACAATTCTAATCTTAGGTATATGATTAAATTGATTGATCGTTACGGAATAGAGTTCGTCAAAAAAGGAAAAAATCGTTACTATTCTCCTGATTTAAAACAAGAAATGATTAATAAAGTCTGACATGAAGGCTGGACTAAAGATAGAGTTTCTCTTGAATACGGTCTCCCAAGTCGTACGATACTTCTTAACTGGCTAGCACAATACAGGAAAAACGGGTATACTATTGTTGAGAAAACAATAGGGAGAGTACCTGAGAGCGGAAAATGCCATCCTAAAAAAGTTAAGAGAACTCCGATTGAAGGAGGAAAAAGAGAAAGAAGAAAGACAGAAATTGTTCAAGAATTAATGACTGAGTTTTCGTTAGATCTTCTTCTAAAAGCCATTAAACTAGCTCGTTCGACCTACTACTATCACTTGAAACAGCTAGACAAAACAGATAAGGACCAAGAGCTTAAAGCTGAAATTCAATCCATTTTTATCGAACACAAGGGAAATTATGGTTATCGTCGGATTTATTTAGAACTAAGAAATCGTGGTTATCTGGTAAATCATAAAAGAGTTCAAGGCTTGATGAAAGTACTCAATTTACAAGCTAAAATGCGACAGAAACGAAAATAAAGGAGACGTTGGTAAGAAGGCAGAGAATCTCATTCAAGGCCAATTTGAAGGCTCTAAAACAATGGAAAAGTGCTACACAGATGTGACAGAATTTGCCATTCCAGCAAGTACTCAAAAGCTTTACTTATCACCAGTTTTAGATGGCTTTAACAGCGAAATTATCGCCTATAATCTTTCTTGTTCGCCTAATTTAGAACAAGTACAAACAATGTTGGAACAGGCATTCAAAGAGAAGCACTATGAGAATACGATTCTCCATAGTGACCAAGGCTGTCAATACCAACACGATTCTTATCATCGGTTCCTAGAGAGTAAGGGAATTCAAGCATCCATGTCACGCAAGGGAAACAGCCAAGACAACGGTATGATGGAATCTTTCTTTGGCATTTTAAAATCCGAAATGTTTTATGGCTATGAGAAAACATTTAAATCACTTAATCAATTGGAACAAGCCATTATAGACTATATTGATTATTACAACAACAAGAGAATTAAGGTAAAACTAAAAGGACTTAGCCCTGTGCAATACAGAACTAAATCCTTCGGATAAATTAATTGTCTAACTTTTGGGGTGCAGTTCATTTCGGCACCTGCTACTATGCGTTTTATTATGGAAAGACTTATTGGACTTTCTCTCAAATCGAGTTTTTACTCAATTTTCTTACTTGATTGGGATTGAAATTCCAATTAATTTCTCTGAGTAGAGTGTCTTGATATTGGCTTCATCAACAGAGGTCTTATCAATTTTACGTTTCAAGAAAAATTCTTGAATGGTTTCGATTTCAGGCTCACGAATAGCACGGTGTTTGTTTGAGATGAGGATTTCATAGTGAAGCGGAGCTTGGGTAAAAATAACATCTGTATTCCCTGCAGAATAAACCTCAACAAGGGTTGCATCGGTACTTTCTAGCTGACTTTTTACAAGTTGCGAGTGTGAGTTTGTCGTATTGATAAGCTTCATAATATTTCCTCCGATTTTCTAATTCTATTATAGCACTTTTTGAATAAAGTCGCTTGATTTATACTCAATGAAAATCAAAGAGCAAACTAGGAAGCTAGCCGCAGGCTATACTTGAGTACGGTAAGGCGACGCTGACGTGGTTTAAATTTTATTTTCGAAGAGTATTAGTCAATCTTATGCTGTTTTTTCCAAGATTCAATGGCCCATTTATGGCTACCACGTTTAAGGTTTTGGATAGCCTCGTCAATAGGGAACCAGGCAATATGATTAAAGTTTTCTAGTGGCTTTTGTACTTCTTTGAAAGAAGTTGCTTCATAGAGGTAGGCAGGATTGTAGTAGTAGGTATCACGATGACGAGAATAGAAATATTCGTCAGCTTGTCCGTAATAGGTACCAATTTCTGCTGTGAAACCAAGCTCTTCAATCAACTCACGCTTTAGGGCTTCCTGATGATTTTCACCTGCTTCAATTTCTCCACATGGTAGGAACCAAGCACCATTTGGTTCTTGAACAAGAACAATTTGTTTTTGTTCAGGATTAGGGATAACTGCATATACGCCATAGCGAGCAATATAGTCTGTATTCGCTTTTTTTCTCCGAAAGTTGGGTTTGCCATTGCATTTTCCTCATTATCTAGTATCGTTATTATTATAGTGAAATGAACCAAAAATAGTACACAATGTGGTATAATCTTCTTATGGCATATTCAATAGATTTTCGTAAAAAAGTTCTCTCTTATTGTGAGCGAACAGGTAGTATAACAGAAGCATCACACGTTTTCCAAATCTCACGTAATACCATTTATGGCTGGTTAAAGCTAAAAGAGAAAACAGGAGAGCTAAACCACCAAGTAAAAGGAACAAAACCAAGAAAAGTTGATAGAGATAGACTTAAAAACTATCTTACTGACAATCCAGATGCTTATTTGACTGAAATAGCTTCTGAATTTGGCTGTCATCCAACTACCATCACTATGCGCTCAAAGCTATGGGCTACACTCGAAAAAAAAGAACCACACCTACTATGAACAAGACCCAGAAAAAGTAGCCTTATTTCTTAAGAATTTTAATAGTTTAAAGCACCTAGCACCTGTTTAGATTGATGAAACAGGATTCGATACTTATTTTTATCGAGAATATGGTCGCTCATTAAAAGGTCAGTTAAGAAGAGGCAAAGTATCTGGAAGAAGATATCAGAGGATTTCTTTGGTTGCAGGTCTAACAAATGGTGAGTTAATCGCTCCAATGACTTACGAAGAGATGATGACGAGCGACTTTTTTGAAGCATGGTTTCAGAAGTTTCTCTTACCAACATTAACCACACCATCGGTTATTATTATGGATAATGCAAGATTCCATAGAATGGGTAAGTTAGAACTTTTATGCGAGGAGTTTGGGCATAAACTTTTACCTCTTCCTCCCTACTCACCTGAGTACAATCCTATTGAGAAAACATGGGCTCATATCAAAAAGCACCTCAAAAAGGTATTACCAAGTTGTTGCAATACCTTTTACGAGGCTCTTTTGTCCTGCTCTTGTTTCAATTGACTATAGCAGATTGAAATAAGATGAGAACAAATCGATTGGGAAAGTAAAATTAATTTCTATAAATGTTTTAGCAATTGTTTCGTACTATTTCAGATTCAGTCTACTATATATCATAATGGACAAAGGGCAAGCTGTCAAGAAATTACAGTTATTTTAGTAAAAAAAGAAGCAGAAAAATTTCATTTTCTACTCCTTTTCTATAGGATTTATTTTTCTTTTTCAGAACTTTTAACTTCAGCTTTTTTGGCAGATTTAATCTGAATGTTTCCCTTGCTAGTCATAACTGCTTTGAGATCTTTTTCGCTTGGATTTTCAAGGTAGTAGTCAGTGATTGTGTCCTCAATATAGTCTTGAATAGTCCGACGAAGTGGGCGTGCTCCCATTTTTGGATCATAACCTAGGTCAACCAACTTTTCCTTGACCTTGTCAGTTACATCCAAACGAATGTTGTTGCTAGAGAGGCGCTTGTTAACATCTGCTAGCATGAGCTCGACAATCTGAAGGAGGTTATCCTTGCTGAGAGCCTTAAATTCGATAATGCCATCAAAACGGTTCATAAACTCTGGGCTAAAGAAGTTACCGAGTTCACCGAGGACAGAATTGGTACGTCCTTCTCTAGCAGCACCAAATCCAACGCTAGCTTCGGTCTTTCCTGTACCTGCATTTGAGGTCATGATAATGATGGCATCCTTGAAGCTAACGGTGCGTCCTTGCCCGTCTGTCAAACGACCATCGTCCAAGACTTGAAGAAACATGTGCATAACATCTGGGTGAGCTTTTTCCACTTCATCGAGAAGGATGAGAGAATATGGATTGTGGCGAACTTTTTCAGTTAATTGACCAGCCTCATCATAGCCAACATAACCTGGAGGAGCGCCGACCAACTTAGCCACACTATGTTTTTCCATGTATTCACTCATATCAAAGCGAATCATACTATCAGCAGAACCAAAAAGTTCGATAGCCAGTTGTTTGGAAAGTTCTGTCTTACCGACACCAGTTGGCCCAACGAAGAGGAAGCTTCCGATTGGGCGGTTAGGGGTACCAAGTCCGACACGATTACGGCGAATAGCCTTGGCAATCTTATCGACTGCATCATCTTGGCCAATAACATGAGACTTGAGATCTTCGGCTAGATGGATGAGTTGAGATTGTTCTTTCTCTTTCAAATCACCAACAGGGATATTGGTTTTCTGCTCGATAATGTGCTCAATAGTTTTCTCGCTGATGATAGGAGTATCCTGGTCTGTGATCTTTTTCTTTTGCATTTCCTTATACTTGGCAATCTGGTCGCGGAAGTAGGCCGCCTTCTCAAAATCTTCTTCTCGTGTAGCTTGAGACTTGAGATTTTCAGCCTCAATCAAGCGCTGATCAATTACTTTAGGATCCACAAAATTCAAGGTCAAGTTCATCTTAGAACCAGCTTCATCTAGGAGGTCAATGGCCTTGTCAGGCAAGAAGCGATCTTGGATGTAGCGATTGGAAAGAGTTGCAGCTGCTTCAATCGCAGCATCGGTATATTGAACGTGGTGGTAATCTTCGTATTTCTTTTGAATCCCTTTGAGAATAGTGATTGTTTCATCCACCGTTGGTTCATCGACTTTAACAGGCTGCATACGACGCTCGAGGGCAGCATCCTTTTCAATGATACGGTATTCATTGAGGGTAGTAGCACCGACTAGTTGCAGTTCTCCACGAGCAAGGGCTGGCTTGAGGATATTTCCTGCGTCCATATTACCATCACTCGCAGAACCAGCACCAACAATTTCATGGATTTCATCGATAAAGAGGATGATGTCTTCACGTTTGCGAATTTCTTCCATGAGTTTTTGCATGCGTTCTTCAAATTGTCCTCGAATCCCCGTTCCTTGAACTAAGCTAACCACATCCAGACGGATGACTTGTTTACCTTGGAGTTTATGTGGCACATCGCCATCGACAATTTTCTGAGCTAGACCTTCGACAACGGCCGTTTTTCCGACACCAGGTTCACCGATAAGGACAGGATTATTCTTCGTTCTACGATTGAGAATCTCGATGACACGGATAATCTCATCGTCGCGCCCAATAACGGGGTCAATGTCTCCACGACGGGCAATTTCAGTTACATTAATACCAAATTCTTCCAGCAGGCCTTTTTCTTGGCTAGGTGGCGGAGTTTGAGCAGATCCACGATTTTGGGAACCATAACCGCCGTTTCCACCGTAACCTCCACCTGATTGGGTTGGGGGAATAGGAGGAGTATTGCTAGAAGGTCTGAAATTGTTTAGATCATTGAAGAAATCACCAAAGGGATCGAAGTCACGATTGTTCAGATCCGTCATACCTTTGAAGAGGCTATTGTTAGGATCTGTTTTGATAATCTTATAGCAGTTTTGACAGAGGTCAATTTGTTTTTGTTTTCCATTGAGATTGGTGTAAAGATGAATTGTTGAGTCGTTAATTTTACAGTTTTGACAAAGCATACATCTACCTCATTTCTTTCTTTAGCCTGACTTGTTTAAAGGTCAAAAATAGTCAAATTCTATACTCTCATTATAACAGGATTGGGGTGTAAAGCAAGTAAAAAGATTGAAGCTTTGAGAAGTTGTTACAATGAAAATTTTTGTGAATTTGGACTATAAAAAAATCCTATTTGTGAGACAAAAAGGATTTTACTTAGACATGCAGGGACAATCCCAGCTTGTTTTAGATTAGTAGAGAAGTTCGTAAATTTCCATTGCGATTAAGTCAATGCTATCAAACGTATACGTTTCGCGATCTTCTACGTCACGAAGGGTAAAGATTGGGCCGTTTTCTTCGTCGTGGCTGTACGCAACTTCTGCAACAACAACTCCTTCGCGTTCAAAATTACGTTTTAAATTTCCGCCATCGTTTGCCATTGCTTCAAGGCGGTTGATGATTCTAACCAAATGTGATTCCATTTTGATTCTCCTTCATTTCTTATCGTTACTATTTTACCATAAAGGAGGCCAACTTGACTAGAAAAAACTAAGATTTCTCGCTAATTCTGCTAGTTTAAAGATTTTTAAATAAATTGGATAAAAAATTTAAATTTTAATTCAAAACATGTTATAATCATACAGTATTCTATTTTAGAAAGCAGTGTGACTATGAATTTTTCTTTTTTACCTAAGTATTTACCTTATTTTAACTATGGGGCTGTTGTGACGATTCTTATTTCTATCTGTGTTATCTTTTTGGGAACTATTTTGGGTGTTGTCTTGGCTTTTGGGCAACGTTCAAAGTTTAAACCGCTTGTTTGGTTGGCCAACTTGTACGTTTGGATTTTCCGTGGGACACCGATGATGGTTCAAATTATGATTGCCTTTGCTCTTATGCATATCAATGCTCCGACTATTCAGATTGGAATTTTAGGTGTTGATTTTTCGCGTCTGATTCCAGGGATTTTGATTATCTCTATGAATAGTGGTGCTTATGTTTCGGAGACTGTTCGTGCCGGAATCAATGCGGTTCCAAAAGGTCAGCTAGAGGCGGCTTATTCGCTAGGGATTCGTCCTAAAAATGCGATGCGTTATGTGATTTTGCCACAAGCAATCAAAAATATCTTGCCAGCATTGGGGAACGAATTTATCACCATTATCAAGGACAGCTCCCTCTTATCAGCTATTGGGGTCATGGAGTTGTGGAATGGGGCTACAACAGTTTCTACAACAACCTATCTACCTTTAACACCGCTTTTATTTGCAGCATTTTATTACTTGATTATGACCTCTATTCTGACAGTAGCCTTGAAAGCTTTTGAAAAACATATGGGACAAGGAGATAAGAAATAATGACAGAAACCTTGATAAAAATTGAAAATTTACATAAATCTTTTGGAAAGAATGAAGTATTGAAGGGAATCAACCTCGAGATTAAAAGAGGAGAAGTTGTCGTTATCATCGGTCCTTCAGGGAGTGGGAAATCTACCTTGCTTCGCTCTATGAATTTGTTGGAGGAAGCAACCAAGGGGAAGGTTATCTTTGAGGGAGTCGATATTACGGACAAGAAGAATGACTTGTTTGCCATGCGTGAGAAGATGGGCATGGTTTTCCAACAATTTAACCTCTTTCCTAATATGACTGTGATTGAAAATATTACCTTGTCACCTATCAAGACCAAAGGTGAAAGCAGGGAAGTTGCTGAGAAGAGAGCCCAAGAGCTTTTGGAAAAAGTTGGTTTGCCAGATAAGGCAGACGCTTATCCACAGAGTCTGTCGGGTGGGCAGCAACAACGGATTGCCATCGCGCGTGGGTTGGCTATGGAACCAGATGTTTTGCTCTTTGACGAACCAACTTCAGCCTTGGATCCTGAAATGGTAGGTGAGGTATTGGCTGTTATGCAAGACCTTGCCAAGTCAGGGATGACTATGGTTATCGTAACACATGAGATGGGATTTGCCCGTGAGGTGGCAGATCGTGTTATCTTTATGGCAGACGGTGTGGTTGTTGAAGATGGGACACCTGAGCAGATTTTTGAACAAACCCAAGAACAACGGACTAAAGATTTCTTGAGTAAGGTTTTATAATCTATTTTAAAATTTCAAGACAAGATTAGTGAAAAGTTCAACCAGAGCTTTTTCTTATAGTTTGAAACTATAGGATAACCTAGGAAAGAAGTGTTAGAGGGCACTAGCAGTTTTTGGTATAATGGAAGATATTTGAAAGAAAAGAGAAGTGATATGACACAGATTATTGATGGGAAAGCTTTAGCGGCCAAATTGCAGGGGCAGTTGGCTGAAAAGACTGCAAAATTAAAGGAAGAAACAGCTCTAGTGCCTGGTTTGGTAGTGATTTTGGTTGGGGATAATCCAGCCAGCCAAGTCTACGTTCGCAACAAGGAGAGGTCAGCTCTTGCGGCTGGTTCCCGTAGCGAAGTAGTGCGAGTTCCAGAGACCATTACTCAAGAGGAATTGTTAGACCTGATTGCTAAATATAATCAGGATCCAGCTTGGCATGGGATTTTGGTCCAGTTGCCATTACCAAAACATATCGATGAAGAGGCGGTTTTATTAGCCATTGACCCAGAAAAGGATGTGGATGGTTTCCATCCCCTAAACATGGGACGTCTTTGGTCTGGACATCCAGTCATGATTCCCTCGACACCTGCAGGAATTATGGAAATGTTTCATGAATATGGGATTGACTTGGAAGGTAAAAATGCGGTCGTAATCGGTCGTTCAAATATCGTTGGAAAACCTATGGCTCAGCTTCTTTTGGCTAAAAATGCGACAGTAACCTTGGCCCACTCACGAACTCATAATCTTGCCAAGGTGGCTGCTAAAGCAGATATTCTTGTAGTCGCAATCGGCCGCGCCAAGTTTGTGACTGCTGACTTTGTCAAACCAGGTGCGGTTGTCATTGACGTTGGGATGAACCGAGATGAAAATGGGAAGCTCTGTGGAGATGTTGATTATGAGGCAGTTGCACCACTTGCTAGCCATATCACGCCAGTCCCTGGAGGTGTCGGTCCTATGACCATTACCATGCTGATGGAGCAAACTTATCAAGCAGCACTTCGGACATTGGATAGAAAATAAGAGAAACATTCGATTAATAGAGTGTATTTTCTATAGCTATATCTAAAATGGCAGAAATGAATATTAAATTTTAGATATAAGATTACAAAAGGAGGTCTGCGTCTCCTTTTTGTTGTATAATAAAAGTGAGAGGGAAAAAGGATGAAAGTGATTAATCAAACCTTACTAGAAAAAGTTATTATTGAACGTTCTCGTTCAAGTCATAAAGGAGATTATGGTCGTCTGCTGCTGCTTGGTGGTACTTATCCTTATGGAGGTGCCATCATCATGGCTGCTTTAGCAGCTGTAAAAAGCGGTGCAGGATTGGTGACCGTTGGAACGGACAGGGAAAATATCCCGGCTCTGCACAGCCATTTACCTGAGCCTATGGCCTTTTCTCTTCAAGACCAGCAATTGTTAAAAGAGCAATTGGAGAAGGCAGAAGTTATCTTGCTGGGGCCTGGTTTACGAGACGATGCTTCTGGAGAAAATCTAGTAAAACAGGTCTTTGTTAATTTAAGCCAAAATCAGATTTTGATTGTAGACGGAGGTGCCTTGACCATTCTTGCTAGGACAAGTTTGTCATTTCCCTCAAGCCAGCTTATCCTAACTCCTCACCAAAAAGAATGGGAAAAATTATCTGGAATTACGATTGAAAAGCAAAAGGAAGATGCAACGGCTAGTGTTCTGACTTCCTTCCCTCAAGGAACAATTTTGGTGGAGAAAGGCCCAGCTACTCGTATTTGGGAAGTTGGCCAATCTGATTATTACCAGTTACAGGTTGGTGGTCCTTATCAGGCGACTGGGGGAATGGGAGATACTCTGGCTGGGATGATCGCAGGATTTGTAGGCCAATTCCGACAGGCCAGTCTCTACGAGCGTGTGGCAGTAGCGACCCATCTTCATTCAGCCATAGCCCAAGAACTATCTCAAGAAAATTATGTGGTCTTACCGACGGAAATCAGCAGGTATCTTCCCAAAATAATGAAAATTATTTGTCAACAAGATAGGGTAAGCAAAGATAAACTTGTTTAAAATAGACAGATAAATCTACTTCCTTCTCTTAATTTATGATTCTTGAAATGCGCCTGCTTTAAGGCTAAACTAGACGTATCAAAGTTAAGAGTTTGTTTTTGTAACTGGAATGAGATGAACAAATCAAATACATAAAAGATAAACTCATTTTTATTCGTTTGGTAAAAATAAAATGCATATTTTTAAAGAAAGATTGATGAAAAATGTAGATTTGATGTTTTTACTTGAATAAAAAGCGGTTTCATAGTAAAATAAGAACTGAGAATGATGGAGGTAAATCGGTGGAAAATCTGAAGAAAATGGCAGGTATCAAGGCTGCTGAGTTCGTGAGCGATGGAATGGTCGTTGGACTTGGAACAGGCTCGACTGCCTATTATTTTGTCGAAGAAATCGGTCGTCGTATCAAGGAAGAAGGATTGCAGATTACAGCTGTAACAACTTCTAGTGTGACCACTAAACAGGCAGAAGGCCTTAATATCCCGCTCAAGTCTATTGACCAAGTAGACTTTGTCGATGTGACGGTTGATGGCGCGGATGAAGTGGATAGTCAGTTTAATGGAATCAAAGGCGGTGGTGGTGCCCTTCTCATGGAAAAGGTGGTCGCAACACCATCAAAAGAATACATTTGGGTGGTGGATGAAAGCAAGCTGGTCGAAAAACTAGGTGCTTTTAAATTGCCAGTAGAAGTGGTTCAGTATGGTGCAGAGCAGGTCTTTCGTCATTTTGAACGAGCTGGCTACAAACCAAGTTTCCGTGAAAAAGACGGCCAACGTTTTGTGACGGATATGCAGAATTTTATCATTGACCTCGCCTTGGATGTCATTGAAAATCCAATTGCTTTTGGACAAGAATTGGACCATGTCGTTGGTGTTGTGGAGCATGGTTTATTCAACCAAATGGTGGATAAGGTAATCGTTGCTGGACGAGATGGAGTTCAGATTTCAACTTCAAAAAAAGGAAAATAGAAGGGGGCATAAGATGTCTAAATTTAATCGTATTCATTTGGTGGTACTGGATTCTGTAGGAATCGGTGCAGCACCAGATGCTAATAACTTTGTCAATGCAGGGGTTCCAGATGGAGCTTCTGACACACTGGGACACATTTCAAAAACAGTTGGTTTGAATGTCCCAAACATGGCTAAAATAGGTCTTGGAAATATTCCTCGTGAAACTCCTCTTAAGACTGTAGCAGCTGAAAGCAATCCAACTGGATATGCAACAAAATTAGAGGAAGTATCTCTTGGTAAGGATACTATGACTGGACACTGGGAAATTATGGGACTCAACATTACTGAGCCTTTCGATACTTTCTGGAACGGATTCCCAGAAGAAATCCTGACAAAAATCGAAGAATTCTCAGGACGCAAGGTTATTCGTGAAGCCAACAAACCTTATTCAGGAACGGCTGTTATCGATGATTTTGGACCACGTCAGATGGAAACTGGAGAGTTGATTATCTATACTTCAGCTGACCCTGTTTTGCAGATTGCTGCCCACGAAGACATTATTCCTTTGGATGAATTGTACCGTATCTGTGAATACGCTCGTTCGATTACCCTTGAGCGTCCTGCCCTTCTTGGTCGCATCATTGCTCGCCCTTATGTAGGTGAACCAGGTAACTTCACTCGTACGGCAAACCGTCGTGACTTGGCTGTATCTCCATTTTCCCCAACTGTTTTGGATAAATTGAATGAGGCTGGTATCGATACTTATGCTGTGGGTAAAATCAACGATATCTTTAACGGTGCTGGTATCAACCATGACATGGGTCACAACAAGTCAAATAGTCATGGAATTGATACACTATTGAAGACTATGGGACTTGCTGAGTTTGAAAAAGGATTCTCATTCACAAACCTAGTTGACTTTGATGCCCTTTACGGCCATCGTCGTAATGCTCACGGTTACCGTGATTGCTTGCATGAGTTTGATGAACGCTTACCTGAAATTATCGCAGCTATGAGAGAGAATGACCTTCTCTTGATTACTGCGGACCATGGAAATGACCCAACGTATGCAGGAACGGATCACACTCGGGAATATATTCCATTGTTGGCCTATAGCCCTGCCTTTAAAGGAAATGGTCTCATTCCAGTAGGACATTTTGCAGATATTTCAGCGACTGTTGCCGATAACTTTGGTGTGGAAACTGCTATGATTGGGGAAAGTTTCTTAGATAAATTGGTATAAGATGACGCGCTATGCTTTGCTGGTGAGAGGTATCAATGTTGGTGGTAAGAATAAGGTCGTCATGGCGGAACTTCGTCAAGAATTGACAAACTTGGGACTGGAAAAGGTTGAGAGCTACATCAACAGTGGCAATATTTTCTTTACTTCGATAGATTCCAAAGCCCAATTGGTTGAAAAGCTAGAGACTTTCTTTGCAGTCCATTATCCATTTATTCAGAGCTTTTCTTTACTGAGTCTAGAGGACTTTGAGGCGGAACTTGAAAATCTACCAGCTTGGTGGAGCAGAGACTTGGCACGAAAAGATTTTCTCTTTTACACTGAGGGTTTGGATGTGGACCAAGTCATCGCGACAGTTGAAAGTTTAGAGCTGAAAGATGAAGTGCTTTATTTTGGAAAACTTGGGATTTTCTAGGGGAAATTTTCTGAAGAATCCTATTCTAAGACTGCCTATCATAAGTACTTGCTGAAGGTGCCTTTCTACCGCCACATTACTATTCGTAATGCTAAAACCTTTGACAAAATTGGTCAAATGCTAAAAAAATAATAAAGGAGACACACAATGACATTTTTAAACAAAATCCATGAAACTGCTACTTTCCTGAAAGAAAAGGGAATTGCAGCCCCTGAGTTCGGTCTAATCCTTGGATCAGGACTTGGAGAATTGGCAGAAGAAATCGAAAATCCAGTTGTAGTAGACTATGCTGAGATTCCAAACTGGGGCCGTTCAACAGTAGTCGGTCATGCTGGTAAATTGGTATATGGTGAACTGGCAGGTCGCAAGGTCTTGGCTCTTCAAGGTCGTTTCCATTTCTATGAAGGGAATCCTCTGGAAGTGGTGACTTTCCCAGTTCGTGTGATGAAAGTTCTTGGATGTGAAGGTGTTATTGTAACCAATGCAGCTGGCGGTATCGGATTTGGTCCTGGTACCTTGATGGCTATCTCAGACCATATCAACATGACGGGGCAAAATCCATTGATGGGTGAAAACTTGGATGACTTTGGCCCACGTTTCCCAGATATGTCTAGGGCCTACACACCAGAATACCGTGCCACTGCCCATGAAGTGGCTAAAAAACTTAATATCAAGCTTGATGAAGGTGTCTATATCGGAGTTACTGGTCCGACTTATGAAACACCAGCAGAAATTCGTTCCTATAAGACACTGGGAGCAGATGCAGTTGGTATGTCTACGGTTCCTGAAGTTATCGTGGCAGCCCACTCTGGCTTGAAAGTTCTGGGAATTTCATGTATCACTAACTTTGCGGCTGGTTTCCAAGAAGAACTCAATCACGAAGAAGTTGTAGAAGTGACTGAACGTGTTAAAGGTGATTTCAAAGGCTTGCTTAAAGCGATTCTTGCTGAATTGTAAGAAAAAAGATTTAAAAGGGGGAGTGCCTCTGTCTTTTCAGGATTGACTGCCTATCCGTATTAAAGAAGAAACAGAGGAATACTATGAGCTTCTTCCTGCTCTTATAACTGAAAGAAGCGGAAGAATAGGTATGTCTGATCTGATAGCCAGCATTGTGAAAGACAAGATTCTAGGATACTAGCATTAGCTTCCTAGCCAAGCAGACTAGTATGATAAGGAGAGATGAGAATGAATTGACTTTCTGAATTTCTCAGTCTTATCATATATAGCACAATGAGATTTCGCTTGAGTCTGCTTGTAAATAAACGAAAAGAAAGATAAGAAATAATGAAAATTGGTCAACGAATTATGCGCTTTGGCATAAAAAATTAAGTATCGGAGTTGTATCTGTTGTAGTCGGCTTTGATTTCTAGCTCCAGCTGGAATTTCAGCCAATGAAGTAAAGCAAGATGTAACATCTGAAGTGGTAATAGGTGTGCTAGATTCTAAGGAGGAATTGAAAGAGTCAGAAAATGATGCTCCAAAACTAGAAACTCCTCTTAGAGAGGAGCCAAGACTAGCTCCTCAAACGCTTCCGGAAGCAAGTGAAGTTCTTGAAAACAAAAGGGAAGAGTCAAAAGTAGAGATAACAGAGCCAGCTCAAGCGGATGATATCCGCAAGGTTGTTGGGGAATTAGCCAAGGATATAAGTATTACTAAGTTGTATATGACAGGTCATTCTCTTGGATGCTACCTAGCTCAGATTGCAGAGGTTGAAGCTTACCAAAAATATCCTGATTTTTATAACCATGTATTGAGGAAAGTGACAACTTTCAGTGCTCCTAAAGTGATTACTTCCAGAACTGTTTGGAATGCTAAGAATGGTTTCTGGGATGTTGGTTTGGAAAGTCGTAAATTAGCTGTTAGTGGAAAAATTAAGCATTATGTGGTTGATAATGACAATGTTGTGACTCCCTTGATTCATAATGATCGTGATATTGTTACATTTACAGGTAATTCACGCTTTAAACACCGTTCTCGTGGCTATTTTGAAAGTCCAATGAATGATATTCCTAACTTTAATATTGGTAAACAAGCTACCTTGGATAAACATGGTTATCGTGATCCGAAATTGGATAAAGTGCGATTCTTTAAGAAACAGGCTCTGCCTCGATCTTCTAGTCAACCAAGCGCTGAACCAATGGAAAATATTGCCTTAGGAAAATAGGTTACTCAAAGTTCGACAGCTTTCGGAGGAGATGCTAGAAGAGCTGTGGATGGCAAAGTCGATGGTAACTATGGTCACAATTCTGTCACTCATACAAACTTTCAATCTAAGCCTTGGTGGCAAGTAGATTTGGCTAAAGAAGAAACCATTCGCCAAATCAATATTTACAACCGAACAGACACTGCCCAGGATAGATTGGCAAACTTTGATGTCATTCTTTTAGACAGTTCTGGTAAAGAAATTGAGTGAAAACGTATAACATCTCCTAAAGATGTGTCAGCACAAATTACGATTAACCATAAAAAAGCGCGCTATGTTCGGATTGAGCTAGAAGGCTATAATGCCCTCAGTCTTGCAGAAGTTGAAGTTTTCCGCTTTATAGCTACGAATGGTGAAACGGCGATACAAGTTTCTAAGTCAGTTCAACCAATCAGTCAGACTCCTGTGAAGGATAAAACATTGACAATTCAACACAGTGGAGCTTACATTGCCCGCTACTCCATAACTTGGGAAGAAGTTACAGTAGATAAAGATGGAAACCAAGTTGTTCGTAGTCATTCTTGGGAAGGAAACGGTCGCAACCAGACTGCAGGTTTTGTCCTCAACCTCCCAATCAAAGAAAATATGAGAAATCTGCGAGTTAAGATTGAGAAAAAGACGGGCCTACTATGGAATAGATGGCAAACAATCTATGAAAACAGACCAATTTTAGCTCAACCCCACCGTAAAATTACCCATTGGGGTACGACATTGAATTCCAAGGTGAGTGACGATGATGTCTTGTAATCTGATGGTACAATGATAGTTAGTTTGTCTAGTTTATAAGAAAGTACTACCTGAGCTTGAATAGGACTCAGGTAGCTCTCTGTGAAAGAACAAAATTAATACTCAATGAAAATCAAAGAGCAAACTAGGAAACTAGCCGCAGGTTGCTCAAAGCACTGCTTTGAGGTTGTAGATAAGACTGACGAAGTCAGTCACATATATAATCCAAGGCGACGTTGACGTGGTTTGAAGAGATTTTCGAAGAGTATAAACAGAAAGGTAGAGCGCGTGTTCTAATTTGAACACGAGTAGAAAACTTTTCTAAAAATAAAAACGAAAGGATGGGTAAACTGTATTCGCTGAACTGAATACGGGCGACTCTCCTCTAAATCAAAATTAAGAAAGAAAGGAATTGACCCCACCCTAAAAGCAGTGGGAAAAAGATAGTTGGTCTAGCGAGCATCGCTCACTGCGCCCAACTCCTATTTTCCCTTCGCTTTTTGATGGGTTTGGTATCTTTCTCAATATAAAATATAAAATAAAGAAAGGTAGAGCGTGTGTTTTGATTTGAACACGAGCGGAAAACTCGGAAAATAGATAATCTGACTGAAAAATCAGGATTTCTCGTCAGGTTCCTAATTTTCAGTCGTTTTCTTCTCGCTCTTTGTATCATAAATTATGTCTATCCATATTGCTGCTCAGCAGGGTGAAATTGCTGATAAAATTCTTCTTCCTGGGGATCCTCTTCGTGCTAAGTTTATTGCGGAGAATTTCCTTGGTGATGCTGTTTGTTTTAACGAAGTGCGTAACATGTTTGGTTACACTGGTACTTACAAGGGTCACCGTGTATCTGTCATGGGAACTGGGATGGGAATGCCATCTATTTCGATTTATGCGCGTGAGTTAATCGTAGACTACGGTGTGAAGAAATTGATTCGTGTGGGAACTGCAGGTTCTTTGAATGAAGAGGTTCATGTTCGTGAATTAGTTTTGGCGCAGGCGGCTGCAACCAACTCAAACATCGTTCGTAATGACTGGCCACAGTACGATTTTCCACAAATTGCTAGCTTTGATTTGCTTGATAAAGCCTACCATATCGCCAAAGAACTTGGTATGACTACTCACGTTGGGAACGTTTTGTCATCTGATGTCTTTTACTCAAATTACTTTGAAAAGAATATCGAGCTTGGTAAATGGGGAGTCAAGGCTGTGGAAATGGAAGCAGCAGCTCTTTACTATCTTGCTGCCCAATACCATGTTGATGCGCTAGCTATCATGACCATCTCTGATAGCTTGGTCAATCCAGACGAAGACACAACTGCAGAAGAACGTCAAAATACCTTCACTGATATGATGAAGGTTGGTTTGGAAACCTTGATTGCAGAATAATTATAGCCAAAAAGGAAGCCCTTTATGAATTGTAGGACTTCCTTTTCTTATCCAGAAATTGATCTAGCTCTCTCTGATTTCGAAGAATAGTGACTTTATGTGAATATTCTTGGCAAAGTTTTTGGTAATTTTCTTTTTGAGTTTTGCTACGCCCATCCCAAAGAATCCATCTGATAAACTCCCAGTCAAAGCGTTCAGGGCAATCTGCCGCCATACTTTCTCTGACTTTTCCACGGTATTTAAGATAACGCTTAAAGGCTCTAAAGAGACAGGTCAATGGCAAAAAATTGAGAAAGATGATTTGGTCAGCTTCTTGCATTCGTTCTTGGTAGTAGCACCAAGAATAATTACCATCGATGACCCAAGCTTTATGCTTGGTGAGAAAGTTTTTTATCTCGGTTAACATCCATTCGCAGTCACTGTCTTGCCAACCAGGTTGAAATTGGAGTGTGTCCATGTGCAGTTTTGGAATGGAGTAGTAGTTAGATAACTTTTCTGCTAGAGTTGACTTACCAGAACCAGAATATCCGATAATTGTGATTTTCATTTTCTACCTTTTCCTATTTGGAGACAAAAAAACAGCCTCTATGGACTGTTTCTTATTTAGCAAGTTTAGCTGAAAGACGAGCTTTATCGCGGCTTGCTTTGTTTTTGTGAATCAAACCTTTAGTTTCTGCTTTATCGATAGCTGAGCTAGCAGCACGGAAAAGTTCTTCAGATGGGTTTGCTTCGAAAGCTTTTATAGCAGTACGCATAGCTGATTTTTGAGCTGAGTTCTTTTCGTTTTGTTTAACGTTCAATTCAGCGCGTTTGATAGCTGATTTAATGTTTGCCAATGTTCTTACCTCCATATTTACTAACTATACCATTATATATGAAAACTTACGTTTTGACAAGGGAAAATTATTTTTTTAAGTAAATTTCATCGATTTCATGGTTCTTGCTTTTATGAAGAATCACTTCTGCACGATTTCTGGTTGGTTCAATATAATTTTGTAGATTTGTGAGATTGATACTGGTCCAGACCTGATGGGCAAAGGCTTCCACTTCCCCAATCGGCATCTGAGTAAAACGATAATAGTAGCTATCAGGGTCGTTTTGGGCTAGGCTCAGCATTTTCAAGAAACGGTCCAGATACCAACTTTCAATATCATCCACTCCAGCATCTACATAGATGGAAAAGTCAAAGAAGTCAGTGATATAGAGACGATCGTTTTGTGGATTTTGAAAGACATTGATTCCCTCAACAATTACAAAATCAGCAGCTTTGACACTTTGTTTCTCTTCGGGTACGATGTCGTAAACTTCATGAGAATAGACAGGAATATCTACATCTTGTCCATTTTTGATGCGGTCCAAGAAGTTGAGAAGAGCTTCCATATCATAGCTTTCAGGAAATCCTTTACGATTTAAAATCCCCTGCTCAATCAAGGTTTGATTGGGATAGAGAAAACCATCAGTTGTAACCAACTCAACCGTAGCATCTGTAAACGTACGGGACAGTAGGATTTGAAGTAGGCGACTGGTTGTGGATTTTCCAACGGCAACACTCCCAGAAACCCCAATAATAAAAGGTTGAGATTTACTTTCACGTTGGAGGAAAATTCCTTTTGAAAAGGCTAAATCTTCCTTAGTTCGCTTGTAAATCTGAATCAGATGAGCCAAGGGGAGATAGATATCTGTAACGTCTTGGAGACTGATTTGGTCATTAAAACTCTTGATAGATTCCAATTCTTCTTCTGTCAAAGGAGGTGTTGTCTTTCGATGTAAAGATTGCCAAGTCTGGCGGCTGATTTTTTCAAAATGTAAAAATTCGTTGGTCATTTGTTTTCCCCTAGATATTTTGTCTATCATACCATAAAAATCTAAAAAAATAAAGCGGTTTCTTGAATGTGGTAAGTCAATGGTATATAGTATAAGTGATCAATTTATTGATGAAATAGGAGATAGATTCTACTGATTTATAAGTTTATAAGCTTATAAAGGGGGCTTTTTAGTTCACAACTTATAGGAGGTGTACTATGAAAATCTTAAAACGTTACATATTGGAACTCTGTTTTATTTTAAGTTTTGCTTTACCTTTTATAAAAGGAGCCAATGCAGATAATGGTATATGCTTTGTGGAAACCTATTACGGTTTTACTTTTTTGATGGAACATGCTATTGTAACAGCTGTCTTTATCTATTCGTTTTTAATTGCTTTCTTACTAAAAAAACGATGGGCGAAATGGATTGCTGCTGGTAGTTATTGCTTTTTAGTCCTATGGATTGCGACAGAGGGTTATTTCTTCCGCATGTCACTAGAAGATTTGATACGACTTTGGACAAGTTTGGAAATCCTGACACAAACGTATCAGTTGGGCTTTTATCTAAACATTTTGTTAGGAATTTTGTTGATAATAAAGTATTTTAAGGTTAAGCAATAGAAATAATAATCTGCCTGATTATAGATGATAAACTTTTTGTTTTTATCTGGACTGTGATATTTATAGTTCTAAATGGTTTATTATTTA
This sequence comes from Streptococcus pneumoniae, assembly GCF_001457635.1. Taxonomy (NCBI): domain Bacteria; kingdom Bacillati; phylum Bacillota; class Bacilli; order Lactobacillales; family Streptococcaceae; genus Streptococcus; species Streptococcus pneumoniae. Next base: position 1,818,471 of record NZ_LN831051.1, on the reverse strand, counting down.
TAAGTGTTGAAAGAGATTGAAGAAAATGGCTTCGTGACTTGCTTTCTTCGGTCTTTTTCGTTTTATTATCAATTTGTAAACGATTTACAATTTGAGTCAAATTATGGTAAAATAGTGTCATGAGTAAAATGTATTATGCAGAAAATCCTGACGCTGCTCACGACATTCATGAGTTGAGAGTAGAGTTGTTGGGACAAAAAATGACCTTTTTAACGGATGCGGGTGTTTTTAGCAAGAAAATAGTTGACTTTGGAAGTCAACTATTGCTCAAGTGTCTTGAGGTCAACCAAGGAGAAACTGTCCTTGATGTAGGCTGTGGTTACGGACCTTTGGGTTTGTCCTTAGCTAAGGCTTATGGAGTTCAGGCTACTATGGTTGATATCAACACTCGTGCCTTGGATTTAGCTCGGAGAAATGCTGAAAAAAATAATGCAAAAGCGACGATTTTCCAGTCCAACATCTATGAACAAGTTGAAGGACATTTTGATCATGTCATTTCCAATCCTCCTATCCGTGCGGGCAAGCAAGTCGTTCATGAAATCATTGAGAAAAGTAAAGATTTCTTGGAAACTGGTGGGGATTTGACAATCGTCATCCAGAAAAAACAAGGGGCTCCAAGTGCTAAGTCCAAGATGGAGGATGTGTTTGGTAATTGTGAAATCCTTAAAAAAGACAAGGGATACTATATCCTTAGAAGTGTGAAAGAATGAGAGCAGTTGATTTAATACAAAAAAAACGAGACGGTCAAGAACTGACTTCAAGTGAAATTGAATGGCTGGTAGAAGGCTATGTGTCAGGAACTGTTCCTGATTATCAGATGTCTGCCTTTGCTATGGCTGTTTATTTTAAAGGAATGACGACTCGTGAAATTTCTGATTTAACGATGAATATGGTTAAGACTGGGCAAGAGTTTGACCTGTCAGCCATTGATGGTGTGAAAGTTGACAAGCATTCTACTGGTGGTGTCGGCGATAAGGTAACCTTGATTCTAGCTCCTCTTGTTGCTAGCTTCGGTGTGCCTGTAGCAAAAATGAGTGGTCGTGGTCTTGGCCATACAGGCGGAACAATTGATAAATTGGAGTCCATTAAGGGCTATCAAGTAGAACGTAGTCAAGAGGATTTTATTCGTCAGGTTCAGGATATTGGAGTATCTGTCATTGGGCAATCAGACCAGCTGGTCAAAGCAGATAAGCTTCTCTATGCCCTTCGTGATGTGACCGCAACTGTCGACACGATTCCTTTGATTGCGAGTTCGGTGATGAGCAAGAAAATTGCGGCAGGGGCGGATGCTATTTTGCTAGACGTGACTGTCGGTGAGGGTGCCTTCATGAAGACGGTTGATGAGGCGCGTGAGTTGGCTCAAACTATGGTAGATCTTGGTAAGGTTGTTGGACGGAAGACAGTAGCAGTGATTACGGATATGAGCCAGCCTTTGGGACGAGCGATTGGAAATCGTCTGGAAATCCTTGAAGCATTGGAGATTTTGCAAGGTCAAGGACGTCAGGATATTACCCACTTTATTTGTGAATTGGCTCAAATTATGCTTGGTTTGGCAAATGTTAACAAGACTGTTGAAGAAGTTCGCCAACATCTTGAGAATGGTCAAGCACTGGCTAAGTTTGAGGAAATGGTGCAAGCCCAAGGTGGAGACTTGGAAGACCTCTATCGTCCTGTAAATGTAGCTCATGTGGTGGAAATCCCTGCTCAGGAAACGGGTGTCATTTCAGCTCTTCCAGCTATGGACTTTGGTCTTTATGCCATGAGGCTGGGTGCTGGTCGTGCAGTTAAGTCTGATGCCTTGGACTATGAAACAGGAATTGTTTTTGAAAAGAAGATTGGAGACTCCGTTCAAAAGGGTGAAATTGTTGCAAAAGTATACACAAATGAAAAAATTCCACCTCAACTAGTTACAGATTTCCAAAAATGTGTTAAAATAAGTGATGAAGTGAAAAAAATCCGTGAAATTGTAGAAATCATCTCCTAAATGGAGGGAAAACCGAAATGAAATTAAATAAATATATAGATCATACGCTTTTAAAACAAGATGCAAAGAAAAAACAAATTGATAGTTTGTTGTCTGAGGCTAGAGAGTATGACTTTGCCAGTGTTTGCGTTAATCCGACCTGGGTTGAACATGCTAAAAAAGGACTTGAAGGCACAGATGTTAAGGTTTGCACAGTAGTAGGTTTCCCTTTGGGAGCAACAACTTCAGCCGTGAAAGCATTTGAGACAAAAGAAGCTATCCAAAATGGTGCAGATGAGATTGATATGGTGATCAATGTTGGAGCTCTCAAATCAGGTAATTTAGCCTTGGTTGAGTCAGATATTCGCGCAGTAGTGGAAGCAAGTGGTGATAAGTTAGTGAAAGTCATTATTGAAGCTTGCCTTCTGACAGACCAAGAAAAAATTGTTGTTTGCCAATTGGCCCAAAAAGCTGGGGCTGACTTTGTTAAAACATCTACTGGTTTTTCAACTGGTGGTGCTACGATAGCAGATGTTACATTAATGCGTGAAACAGTTGGATCTGATATGGGAGTCAAGGCTGCTGGTGGAGCTCGTTCTTATGCAGATGCTCTTGCCTTTGTCGAAGCAGGTGCGACCCGTATCGGAACGTCAGCTGGGGTAGCTATTTTAAAAGGAGAATTGGCAGATGGCGACTACTGAGTTGATTGAACTGGCAATTGAAACCAGCAAACATGCCTATGTCCCCTATTCTCACTTTCCTATCGGAGCAGTTTTAGTAGCCAAAGACGGAAATGTTTACACGGGAGTGAATATCGAAAATGCTAGCTATCCTTTGACCAATTGCGGTGAGAGAACAGCTATTTTTAAGGCTATATCTGAAGGCCAAAGAGAATTTTCAGAATTGATTGTCTATGGTCAAACTGAAAAACCGATTTCACCATGTGGTGCTTGTCGCCAAGTAATGGTCGAATTTTTTGAACAAGATTTAAAAGTGACCTTAGTCGCAAAAGATAAATCGACGGTCGAGATGACGGTCGGGGAGTTACTTCCATATTCTTTTACAGACTTAAATTAGTCTGAGTCGCTCTTTGAGTGGCAAGGGTCTTTGTGACCAATCAATCCATACTTGCAACATCGTTGCACATCTTATTTAGGAGGTTCAGTAATGAACAAGAAACAATGGCTAGGTCTTGGCCTAGTTGCAGTGGCAGCAGTTGGACTTGCTGCATGTGGTAACCGCTCTTCTCGTAACGCAGCTTCATCTTCTGATGTGAAGACAAAAGCAGCAATCGTCACTGATACTGGTGGTGTTGATGACAAATCATTCAACCAATCAGCTTGGGAAGGTTTGCAGGCTTGGGGTAAAGAACACAATCTTTCAAAAGATAACGGTTTCACTTACTTCCAATCAACAAGTGAAGCTGACTACGCTAACAACTTGCAACAAGCGGCTGGAAGTTACAACCTAATCTTTGGTGTTGGTTTTGCCCTTCACAATGCAGTTGAAGAAGCAGCTAAAGAACACACTGACTTGAACTATGTCTTGATTGATGATGTGATTAAAGACCAAAAGAATGTTGCGAGCGTAACTTTCGCTGATAATGAGTCAGGTTACCTTGCAGGTGTGGCTGCAGCAAAAACAACTAAGACAAAACAAGTTGGTTTTGTAGGTGGTATCGAATCTGAAGTTATCTCTCGTTTTGAAGCAGGATTCAAGGCTGGTGTTGCGTCAGTAGACCCATCTATCAAAGTCCAAGTTGACTACGCTGGTTCATTTGGTGATGCGGCTAAAGGTAAAACAATTGCAGCCGCACAATACGCAGCCGGTGCAGATATTGTTTACCAAGTAGCTGGTGGTACAGGTGCAGGTGTCTTTGCAGAGGCAAAATCTCTCAACGAAAGCCGTCCTGAAAATGAAAAAGTTTGGGTTATCGGTGTTGACCGTGACCAAGAAGCAGAAGGTAAATACACTTCTAAAGATGGCAAAGAATCAAACTTTGTTCTTGTATCTACTTTGAAACAAGTTGGTACAACTGTAAAAGATATTTCTAACAAGGCAGAAAAAGGAGAATTCCCTGGCGGTCAAGTGATCGTTTACTCATTGAAGGATAAAGGGGTTGACTTGGCAGTAACAAACCTTTCAGAAGAAGGTAAAAAAGCTGTCGAAGATGCAAAAGCTAAAATCCTTGATGGAAGCGTAAAAGTTCCTGAAAAATAATGGATGGAAGTCATTTCTTAGGAAGCGGCCAAGGGCCGCTTTTTTAAGAGTTGAGACAAAGTCATTTTGTCTCAGTAAAGCTTGCTACTAGACAAACTAGCAAGTTTTATTGAAATAAAATAAGACTCTGAAAGGAAGAGCACATGGCACACGAAAATGTCATTGAGATGCGTGATATTACCAAGGTGTTTGGTGGATTTGTTGCCAACGACAAAATCAACTTGCACCTACGAAAAGGTGAAATTCATGCACTTTTAGGAGAAAATGGGGCTGGTAAGTCCACGCTAATGAACATGTTAGCAGGGCTTCTTGAACCAACTAGTGGTGAAATCGCGGTCAACGGTCAAGTTGTCAATCTCGACTCCCCATCTAAAGCAGCTAGCTTGGGAATCGGGATGGTTCACCAGCACTTTATGTTGGTTGAAGCCTTCACAGTGGCTGAAAACATCATTTTAGGTAGTGAATTGACTAAAAATGGTGTGCTAGATATCGCTGGAGCTAGCAAAGAAATCAAGGCTCTTTCTGAACGTTATGGCTTAGCTGTTGACCCTTCTGCCAAGGTAGCAGATATCTCAGTTGGAGCCCAACAACGTGTAGAAATTTTAAAAACACTTTATCGGGGGGCTGATATCCTTATCTTTGACGAACCAACGGCTGTTTTGACTCCATCAGAAATTGATGAGTTGATGGCTATTATGAAAAATCTTGTCAAAGAAGGAAAATCAATTATCTTGATTACCCACAAATTGGATGAAATTCGCGCAGTTTCTGACCGTGTTACAGTTATCCGTCGTGGGAAATCAATTGAAACCGTTGAAATTGCAGGGGCTACCAATGCTGATTTGGCGGAAATGATGGTAGGGCGTTCTGTTTCCTTTAAAACAGAGAAGCAAGCCTCTAAACCAAAAGAAGTGGTTTTGTCTATCAAAGATTTGGTGGTCAATGAAAACCGTGGTGTTCCAGCTGTTAAAAATCTGTCCTTGGATGTTCGTGCTGGAGAGATTGTTGGTATTGCGGGGATTGATGGAAATGGTCAGTCTGAACTGATTCAAGCCATTACAGGTCTTCGTAAGGTTGAATCTGGTAGCATTGAGCTAAAAGGAGATTCAATTGTAGGCTTGCACCCACGTCAGATTACAGAACTAAGTGTTGGGCACGTTCCAGAAGACCGTCACCGTGATGGCTTGATTTTGGAAATGATGATATCTGAAAATATTGCCCTTCAAACCTACTATAAAGAACCACATAGTAAAAATGGAATTTTGAATTATTCAAATATTACTTCTTATGCTAAAAAGCTGATGGAAGAGTTTGATGTTCGCGCTGCCAGTGAATTAGTTCCTGCAGCTGCACTCTCAGGAGGAAATCAACAAAAAGCAATTATTGCTCGTGAAATTGATCGAGATCCTGATCTCCTTATCGTTAGCCAGCCAACTCGTGGGTTGGATGTCGGTGCCATTGAGTATATCCACAAACGCTTGATTGAAGAGCGTGATAATGGCAAGGCTGTCCTTGTTGTCAGCTTTGAATTGGATGAGATTTTAAACGTCTCAGACCGTATTGCCGTTATCCACGATGGTAAGATTCAAGGTATTGTATCACCAGAAACAACCAATAAACAAGAACTTGGTGTCTTGATGGCTGGTGGAAACTTGGGAAAGGAGAAGAGTGATGTCTAAAAAATTACAACAAATTTCGGTTCCCTTGATTTCTGTATTTCTAGGAATTTTACTCGGAGCCATTGTCATGTGGATCTTCGGTTATGATGCTATTTGGGGCTACGAAGAATTGTTCTATACAGCCTTTGGCAGTCTGCGTGGGATTGTCGGAGCGATTCCAGGTATTCTTAGGGCCTATCTAGGGACGTCAGAGGTTATTGTAACCATCATGATGAACTACATTGTCTTGTATGTAGGGAATGCCTTTATCCATGCTTTCCCTAAAGACTTCATGCAAAGTACAGATTCGACCATTCGTGTTGGGGCTAATGCAACTTATCAGACACCTTGGTTGGCTGAGTTGACTGGTAACTCACGGATGAATATTGGTATTTTCTTTGCCATCATTGCCGTTGCAGTTATTTGGTTCATGCTCAAGAAAACAACTCTTGGTTTTGAAATCCGTGCAGTTGGTCTTAATCCACATGCTTCAGAATATGCTGGTATTTCTGCCAAGCGGACTATTATCCTATCTATGATTATTTCAGGTGCCTTGGCAGGTCTTGGTGGAGCTGTTGAAGGTTTGGGAACCTTCCAGAACGTCTATGTTCAAGGTTCGTCATTAGCTATCGGATTTAACGGAATGGCGGTTAGTTTGCTTGCGGCCAACTCACCAATTGGTATACTCTTTGCAGCCTTCCTATTTGGCGTTCTCCAAGTTGGGGCTCCTGGTATGAATGCGGCGCAGGTACCATCTGAGCTTGTCAGCATTGTAACAGCGTCTATTATCTTCTTTGTCAGTGTTCATTACCTTATCGAACGCTTTGTCAAACCGAAAAAACAAGTTAAAGGAGGTAAGTAAAGATGTCTATTATAACCTTGCTCCCCCTCTTGGTGTCTTCTATGCTGATTTACTCAGCACCTCTCATCTTTACAAGTATCGGTGGTGTTTTCTCTGAACGTGGTGGTGTGGTAAACGTTGGCCTTGAAGGAATTATGGTTATGGGTGCCTTTTCTGGAGTTGTCTTTAACCTTGAATTTGCAGAACAATTTGGAGCAGCAACTCCATGGCTATCCTTGCTTGTAGCAGGATTGGTTGGTAGTGTTTTCTCTATCATCCACGCAGCAGCGACGGTTCATTTCCGTGCAGACCATGTTGTCAGCGGTACGGTATTGAACTTGATGGCGCCTGCCTTGGCTGTTTTCTTAGTTAAAGTTCTTTATAACAAAGGACAAACCGACAACCTAAGTCAAACTTTTGGACGCTTTGATTTCCCAGTCTTGGCAAATATCCCAGTGATTGGTGATATCTTCTTCAAGTCAACTAGTCTACTTGGTTATCTGGCGATTGCCTTCTCATTCCTTGCTTGGTTTATTCTCTTTAAGACTCAATTTGGTCTTCGTCTCCGCTCTGTCGGTGAACATCCTCAAGCAGCGGATACCTTGGGAATCAACGTCTACAAGATGAGATATTTAGGGATTATTATTTCAGGTTTTCTAGGTGGAATTGGCGGAGCGATTTATGCGCAATCAATCTCAGTTAACTTCTCAGTGACAACTATTGTTGGACCTGGATTTATCGCCCTTGCTGCGATGATCTTTGGGAAATGGAATCCAATCGGTGCTATGCTTTCTAGTCTCTTCTTTGGACTTTCACAAAGTTTGGCTGTTATCGGTTCTCAATTGCCGTTCCTACAAGGAGTGCCAGCGGTTTATCTTCAAATTGCACCTTATGTTTTGACAATTCTTGTCTTAGCAGCCTTCTTTGGAAAAGCAGTCGCACCAAAAGCAGATGGTATCAACTACATCAAATCAAAATAAGCATACAAAAAAACGTCAGTCCAATGACTGAACTGCCCCCCAAAAGTTAGACAGAAAAAATCTAACTTTTGGGGTGTTTTTATTATGAAACTAACTTATGATGATAAAGTTCAGATCTATGAACTTAGAAAACAAGGATATAGCTTAGAGAAGCTTTCAAATAAATTTGGGATAAACAATTCTAATCTTAGGTACATGATTAAATTGATTGATCGTTACGGAATAGAGTTCGTCAAAAAAGGAAAAAATCGTTACTATTCTCCTGATTTAAAACAAGAAATGATTCATAAAGTCTGACATGAAGGCTAGACTAAAGATAGAGTTTCTCTTGAATACGGTCTCCCAAGTCGTACGATACTTCTTAACTGGCTAGCACAATACAGGAAAAACGGGTATACTATTGTTGAGAAACCAAGAGGGAGAGTACCTAAAATGGGACGTAAGCCAAGAACGAGACCTGAAGAGAGGACAGAATTAGAACGTCTTCAAGCAGAAAATGAGTACCTGAGAGCGGAGAATGCCATCCTAAAAAAGTTAAGAGAACTCCGATTGAAGGAGGAAAAAGAGAAAGAAGAAAGATAGAAATTGTTCAAGAATTAATGACTGAGTTTTCGTTAGATCTTCTTCTAAAAGCCATTAAACTAGCTCGTTGGACCTACTACTATCACTTGAAACAGTTAGACAAACCAGATAAGGACCAAGAGCTTAAAGCTGAAATTCAATTCATTTTTATCGAACACAAGGGAAATTATACTTATCGCCGGGTTCATTTAGAACTAAGAAATCGTGGTTATCTGGTAAATCATAAAAGAGTTCAAGGCTTGATGAAAGTACTCAATTTACAAGCTAAAATGCGACAGAAACGAAAATAAAGGAGACGTTGGTAAGAAGGCAGAGAATCTCATTCAAGGCCAATTTGAAGGCTCTAAAACAATGGAAAAGTGCTACACAGATGTGACAGAATTTGCCATTCCAGCAAGTACTCAAAAGCTTTACTTATCACCAGTTTTAGATGGCTTTAATAGCGAAATTATCGCCTATAATCTTTCAACTTCACCCAACTTAGAACAAGTACAAACAATGTTGGAACAGGCATTCACAGAGAAGCACTACGAGAATACGATTCTCCATAGTGACCAAGGCTGGCAATATCAACACGATTCTTATCATCGGTTCTTAGAGAGTAAGGGAATTCAAGCATCCATGTCACGCAAGGGAAACAGCCAAGACAATGGTATGATGGAGTCCTTCTTTGGGATTCTGAAATCGGAAATGTTTTACGGTTATGAGAAGTCGTTTCAGTCGCTTAAGCAATTGGAACAAGCCATTATAGACTATATTGATTACTACAACAACAAGAGAATTAAGGTAAAACTAAAAGGACTTAGCCCTGTGCAATACAGAACTA